>JALGZP010000037.1 GCA_025774845.1 bacterium | reverse complement strand
TAGGCATTCAGTACCTCGGCCTTGTCCTTCTCGATGATATTAAGCTGAACAGGCGGTATACCCAGTGACCGCACCCGCTGCTCGGTCTCGGGATCGGCGGACGGATCCTCGAAGTCCACAACGAGATTGCCGCCGGCGTAGGCACGGTACTCATCCAGTACATCCCTGACCTGACGTGTAAGCGTCGTAAGATAGGGAGGCAACTTCTGCGAGAAGTAGACCTTTATGTTGACGATATCATCCAGGTCCCTCACCACATCCCTGGTCGATTCCGAAACGCTGAAGATATTGCCGTCAGTGAGATCGGCCCTCGCGAAGAACCTGAGCGAAAGCAGATTGACCAGCGCAATTATGGCTATGACTATGATGATCTCAAAGAGAGCATTGCTCCTGTAGTTCTTTGATCTCATCTCATGCTCCTACTTTCGTGCTCCGATCGTCTTTACATTCAGGTAGAGAAAGAAACCGATCACGGAGACATAGTAGAGAATGTCCCTGCTGTCGATGACGCCCCTGCTCACGCTGTCGAAATGACCACCATGACCGAGGAAACTGAAAACCGGCACCAGCCTGTCGGGCAAACCGAAGAGAACAAAGTCCTCGCCGAGGATAAAGAGACCGAATATGGCAACGATTGATACGATGAAAGCGACTATCTGGTTCTCGGTAAGACTCGATATAAAGAGTCCTATGGCGAGATAGGCGCCTCCCAAAAGCACTGATCCGAGGTAGCCACCGGCGATCTGACCCGAATCTGGATCCCCGAGCGCCGCAACCACAACAGGCAGCACAAAGGACAGCGCGAGACTCACAATGAGAAAAGCGAAACTTGCCAGGAATTTGCCCAGTACGGCCTCCGTATCCGTGACCGGCAGAGTCATCAGCAGTTCCATCGTGCCGACCTTCTTCTCTTCCGCCCACAGGCGCATGGTGATCGCCGGGACGAAGAAGAGGAAGATCCAGGGAATCATACCGAAATAGGCTCTCATCGAGGCCTCGCTGATCAGGAAAAAGCCCTTGAGAAAGAGCCAGCTTGAAAGCGCAAGGAAGACTGTAAGGTATATGAATGCGATGGGGGAATTGAAGTAGCTTGCGAATTCGCGTTTGAAGATAGGTACCGTGCTCTTCATCGTGCTGCTACTTCTCCTTTGTCGTCAGTTTCAGGAATATGTCTTCGAGGCTCAAGGTTTGCCTGTGGAGCTCGTTAATTGTCCAGCCGTTCTCGACTGCCGCCCTGTATACCTGCTCACCCACATCCACACCGTTCTTCGATTTAAGGACATATCGCACATAGCCTTCGTCACCCTCACCAACCCTCGCAACCGAGGTTACCGACGCTATTCTTCCGAGGGCCTCCTGAACGGGAGCATCACCGGCTTTTACCGAAACATATACCGAATCCTCACCGCCTGCGACCGCGTGCAGTTCTTCAGGGGTTCCGCTCGCGGTCAGCTCACCTTCGTTTATTATGAGTACCCTTGAGCAGGTAGCCTCTACCTCGGGCAGAATATGGGTGCTCAGGATCACCGTCCGCTCTTTTCCGATCTCCTTTATGAGTTCACGGATCTCGATAATCTGCGATGGGTCAAGACCGGTAGTGGGCTCATCGAGCACGAGTATCTCGGGATTGTGTATCAGGGTCTGGGCGACACCCACACGCTGCTTAAAACCTTTGGAGAGCTCACCGATGTTCCTGCCGACAACGCTTTCGAGCCCGCAGGTTTCGATCATCCTGCCTATGCTTTGTGAACTCTCTTCCCGGGTGAGACCTCTCACATCGGCCACGAACTTAAGGTAGGCCACGACATCCATGTCCATATAGAGCGGTGCACTCTCCGGGAGATAACCCACCCGTTTACGGACCTCGAGCGAGTCCTCCATTATGTCAAAGCCTGCGACCGTTGCGGAGCCACTGTCGGGTGTGAGATAGCAGGTGAGCATCCGCATTGTCGTGGTCTTGCCCGCGGCATTGGGACCGAGGAAACCGAGCACCTCACCCCTGTTTACCTCAAACGATATACCGTTTACGGCTACCGTTCTCCCGAATGCCTTACTCAGATTCGATACGGATATCATGCTTAAGCCCCGTACATCCCTCAGAATTGAAAAAGACTCACCCGGTATATACCGGCAAGACCCGCGAAAAGTTCCAGATGAGAAAGTACATTTCCGCCCCGGCTCCTGTCAACCGCAAATTCACCTGGGGTCAGAGCTCGAAAATTGCGTGCGGTGGAACCGCCCGCGCAATTTTCGAGCTCTGACCCCCACTAGTTTGCGCAAATTTCGAGCTCTGACCCCTAAAAAGGGAAAAAGGGGGCAGTGGCCTGCCCCCCGCCGGATAGAAGCGCAGCAGCTTCCCCAGGCCGGTCAAACGACCTATTGCGTCCCACGAGTCAAACATGTCCAAGAGGGGCACTGGCGTGCCCCCTTAGACATGGAGCGTGACGGCACCCCTGAGACCGCACACTTGGTCCTGTGAGGAATCGTCGATCTCAGGGGCTTGCATCTTCCGTGCCTGACGAGGATTTGGAGTCTCGCGTGCCTTAAATGAATCAGGCGTCCCACACCAACAAACAATCTATCTGCAGTTATTTCTTTATATATTAATATGTTACGCGGCCGCCACGGCCGGCCTATGCCTCCTCCAACAGACTGACGATCGCGGAGGAAGTCCATCAGGAGTCCCTCCGGATCGCACTCAGAACACCCAAATATCTGCAAGCCTTTTCACCTCTGTGAATGCTATTGCACACTTGGTAACTCATCCCTCAGACTGTATCCCTTCATCTTGAAAAGGAGACTCCGGTAGCTGATGCCCAGGTACTCGGCCGCCTGTTTCCGGCTTCCACCAAATCTGTGCAAAGCCTGTGCGATCATCTGTTTCTCTATGGACTCAGTCTCCTTCCTTATCGCGTCCTTGAGCCGGGATCCCAAACCGTTTTCCTTACCGGCCTTCATATCCCTGGTGATGAATGCCCTGCCCATTATCACATCTTCGCTTCCGCCGGCCACAACCGCCCTCATCAGGGTTTCAAGCTCCCTCACATTGCCGGGCCAGTCATAATCAACAAGGAAATCCATCGACTTACCCGAAAGCTCTACCTCCGACCTGGCAATCTTCCGCGATTCCACCCTGATGAAGTGCTGTGCAAGAAACGAGATGTCTTCGCGTCTCTCCCTGAGGGGCGGAATCTCGATCGGCGCCGCGTTAAGCCTGAAGAAGAGATCCTCCCTGAGTCTCTTGGTCCTCAGGGCATCCCTCACGTCGGCGTTGGTTGCTGCAATGAACCGTGCCTTGCTATGAATGGTCTTCCCCTCACCACCAACCCGCATATATACGCCGGTCTGAAGAATCAGCAGGAGCTTGGCCTGGACGTGGGATGGAATCTCGACTATCTCGTTAAGCAGGATCGTGCCGCCCCCGGCGCTTTCAATGATACCCTTTCTGGCCTTGTAAGCATCGGTGAAAGCACCCCGCTCGAATCCGAAGAGCTCCGCTTCGAAGAGCGTCGGGGTAATGCCCGGACACAACAGATTCGTGAACGGCTTACCACTGCGACTCGACTCGTTATGGATCGCCCCCGCCACAAGGTCCTTACCGACCCCGCTCTCGCCTGTAAGCAGCACCGGCAGGTCGTTGTTAGCATAACTGAGCACACTTTCCTTAACCTTACGGATCGCTTCACTCTGGCCGATTATGTGATCCACCCCCAAAGGCCCAATGCCCTGCTCGGCCTTGAGAAATGCGATCTCCATTTCCATTTCCTTCTGCTTGAGCTCCTTCTCGACCACGATCAAAACCTTCTCAGGATCGGTACTCTTCTCGGCGAAGTTGTCCGCACCGAGCTTCATAGCCTGGACCACGGTCTCGGAGTCACCGAGGGCCGAAAGCATCACGACACAGACCCTTCTGTCTTTTTCCCTGATCTCCTTAAGGATCTCGAATCCGTCTTTGCCGGGCATCTTTATGTCAAGCAGCACGACATCCGGTCTGTATTGATCAAATAACCCAAGCGCCTTTTCCGACTGCCGGCATGTCATGATTTCAAACCCGCGCTCACGGAAAAGCTCGGCGCATTTCCAGAGGCTTTCCAGCCTGTCATCGACTATCAGGACTTTCTTGGGCATGTCAGGCCTTCACTCTCCTCCCGTATCTATCCTGAAGCCAGCGGAAACCAGATCACGAATCGTGACTTTCCGTCATCCCCCATCTCACAGATCACGTCACCACCGTTGGCGTTTGCACGCTTCTTCGCCGAAAACAGCCCCAGACCGCTGCCGCCCTCCTTCCGGCTATAAAACGGATCGAAGATCCTGGCCATGTCGACCTCGGAAACACCCGGGCCCGAATCGGTAAAAGTAACACACACTGTCTCACCGCCCGCTCGTCTTCCATCCCGCTTTACATCTATGGTGACAGAGCCCTTCTCACCGGCTGCGTCGATGCAGTTGATCAGCACATTGAGAAAGACCGTCTTGAGTTCCTTCTTATTGACAAAGACCGCAGGAAGTGCTGCAACGTCACCCCGCTTATTGATCTTAACCGACCTGGCCGTGAGATCGCTCGAGGTGAGCGAGATACAGTAATTCAATACCTCGATAACATCTACGATCTCGTACTTGTGGCTCCCGGCATTGGATATATCGATAAGCTCCTGAGCCAGAAGGCTCAGGTTGTCAACCTCCATCGTCATGTCTCCGAGCCCGGGATCCTTCTTTGCCTCGTTCTCACTGCAGCATGAGACATTGGCGATAGAGTCCTTGAGCTTCATAAGCGGGTACTTGAGATCGTGCGCCAACTCACTCACGGTCTGCCCGGCTGTCTCTAGTCTTCGCACGTTGCTCGCCGCATCGGCCGCCTGCCACATATGTCCCACTGTTGCTGCAGCCAGACACATGAAGCAGCTGTCCTCCCGTGAGAACCTGGAACCCATATCACCTGATGCGCAGAGTATTCCCCAGGATTTCGGCGAAAGCGTGACAGGTGCAGCGGCAAGCGTGCCCTCATTCTCACCCAGGAGACCGGCGCTCTGGAGCAGCCCCTTGATACACTCACCCAGGTCCTCACTTCTGTTTTCACTCACGAACGGGCACGGCATCACCCTCTGCGAATGCATGTCGGGTCTAAAATCGGCCGTCCCGAACCTGGGGAACCTGTCACAGAAGAGTTTGCGCGAGTCACTACAGGCTTCCAACACCGCGCTGAGACAATCGGCCTTACCTTCACCAACCCGTCTGGCTTCTCTCGTCGCCGTATCAACACCACAACAGACCTCACTTACCCAGAAATCGGTATCATTGTTGGAGACTAGCCAGAAGAAACGATCTGCCGGCACGGTCTTCGAGATCTCCTCGGCAACGATTCGTATCGCACCCGATACGGATGCCATCCCCGCAGCCCGGAACGCGATCTGGCGCAAAGACTGGGACCTGTCCCGCTCCCTTCTTAAGTCGTTTACGTATGTGGTTATGGGCATTGAAAAACTGAGCTGCGTACATAGAAGCCCGCTCAGGTTCTTATCGATCGATGTGAATTCCCCCTCGGCTTTCCATGCAAGGAGCAACGCGCGGTGCCGCCCGACAGCGAAATCCACTGTCAGGACATCGGGCTTGTGCAGATTGATATCACTGGGCAGACTCGCTTCCAGCACCAGTCTCGACAGACCTCTCTCTATGACCTCGGGGGGAATGGTACCCGGCGGGGGCGCCGATCCCGAAGAGTAGTAGGTGGTCTTGGATGCATCCGTAATGCTCTCGACAAGGGCCACACTGACGAAGTCTGCATCGAGAACCTCCCTCGCTTCCTTGAGAAACGAGGTCATCACGGATTCAATATCCTTAAGCGTGCTTAAGATCATCCCGGACTTGGCCATCGATGCGAGTCTGTCAACCGTGCCCTCAAGCAGGGTATTCATCGAGGTCAACTCATGTGTCCGCTCACCGACAAGTTCCTCTAGATTCTTGGTATAATCCTCAATCTGCCGTTCCAGCTGCATCTCCTTGGTCAAAAAGAGCGCAATAATCACCACTCCATCCTGAGGTTCCTCGCCCGGTGCCAGGGGCACGAATTTCACTTCAGCAAACCACTCATCATCCGTGTGCTTCCTCGACAGGCGTATGCGGCCTGTGCGGAGAGGTCTCCTCGAGACAATTGCCCTGTTGAGGTAATCAAGGATGAGGTCGCTCTGCTCGAGGGTGAGAATCTCGCTCAGCTTCTGGCCGACCAGTTGCTCACGGGTCTTGCCGGCGATCCTCTCGACTACGTAGTTCGGATCTACGATACGGCCCTCTCCGTCAATAACCACGACTGCTTCGACTACATTCGACAGCAGCTTCGTGTAGAGTCCAGCCTTTCCTGCATACTCGGCCTCGAGATCGCCCCTCTCAGGAATGAACTGTGTGATTACCAGGCAGGCCTCCTTTCGGTCGACCTTTACAGGAATGATGTTGAGTTTCATGGACGTTTCAGTCCCGTCAACTCTGATATGCGTGTATCTGGGGATATGGACTTCCTGATTCTGCTCAAATGCCTTCTCGATGTGACCAAGCAATCCGGACTCACGAAGATACGGGTGGACCTCCTCGGCCCTCCTGCCTATCAGGCTATCCGCCGGGACATTCATCAGCGAAGCGGTTCGCTCGTTCATTCTAATGATGGTGAGGTCTCTGGCAACGAGCGTGAAGGTCACATCGGTGTGTTCAAGAACGCTGTCCAGTATCTCCTTCTCGCTTGCAAGCCTCTTCGCCATGTCGGAGAGATCATCTCTCGCCTTCTCCTCTTCCGTCACATCATCCATATGAAAGAAGATCTCGGAGGCGATGTCCCCCGACTGGGATAGTGCGAAACCCCTCACTCTTAATTGCTTTTCACCTGTGGGTGTATCGATTCCTGTCAGGACCGCCGAGTAGCCGGATCCCTTTATTATGTGGTCGTACAGCCTGTCGATAATCTCCGGACGTCTCCAGGGTACAGCTGACTTCAAATCCGCCTCATTCATGTCACCATCAAGATTAATGAGCGCTCTCGCGCTGCCATTCATGACAAGAATTCTGCCATCAGCATTAGTGATGAAGACGGCCTCACTCATCAACTCGACCACGTCACCGAAGAAATGCTGCTTCACTTCCTTGAGGGCGATTCCGGCCGCCATAACCGGCGAAGGACTCAACAGCGCAACCAGACCAAGGCAGGCACCGTCTCTATCCCTGAACGGCCACGCCGTTACAGAGCCCGGGAGGGTACCATGTGCGCCATCAGCAGCAGTTTCAGCGCTAGCGCTCTCTACCATGTCGGCCGTCATCAAATGCTCAATCCTGTTCTCAAGCATCGCCCTTCGCTCAGGTGGGTGAAGGTCCGACACTTTCAGTCCCTGTACTTCTTCCGGACGCCGGCCGAAGGAGGCCCCGTAGCGCTTGTTACACTTCACGAATCGCAATTGGCGATCGAGGAGAGACACAGCAACATCAAAACTGCCGACCAGCCTGTCCAGCGCGACCTCCATGCCGTCCTGCTTATCCAGCCGGGGTGGAAGCAACACAACGAAGGCGAGATCACGTCCCTGAATCTGCCCGGGACATACCAGCACATCCAGGTGTTTGTGATCCAGCTCCGCGATCTCGAAACCGGTTCGAAGCACCGCCCTGCCACTCCTGAGGGACTCCTTCACATCCTCCCAGAGTGAAGCTGGCAGGGTGCCAAGACTGGGCTTCCTCGGTCGATCTCGCCCGGCGGAGTTGAGTTTGAGAAGTGTCTCCCGTCCCTGGAGATTGGTCACGCGAATGCGCATTCTCTTGTCGGCAACCAGAGCAGGCACACTGAGCAGGCCCAGAACATAGTTCACAAATTCCGGGCCCGCTGCTCCATCCCTGGGAAAGCGAAAGATGCAGTCAAGCACATCACTCATGGTGCGCCACGCTCCCGTGTGCAGTATCTTGCACATACGTCGTGCAAGCAATTTAGTCTATACCATCTGCCCGTAATTGTCAACTATTATTGACGATTGACAATGGCATATCTTAGTGGACGAAGGATAACACATCACGATCTGGTCTCATTTGATGCAGATATAGTGTTGCCGATGATGTAGAGGTGCGTCGATCATGTCCGACGAGGCCGTGTGCAATCTTTTGCACACACCTGGACCACATTACATACGAAACTGCGATACATATATAAATCTATATTTATCAATATGTTACATAGCACAGCAACACGATGGATCATCCGGCATACAGTCGAGATTGGTGTAATTCACTACTCATATACGGGTTATCCACGCCTTATAGAGTATCATGTAACCGCATATATACGCAGGGAATTGCACATGTGTATAAAAAGACACCGGGCTCGCGAGCTACCGCCCCTGTTCGGTAACTCCGAGCCGGTGTTTTCGACAGGCCACCTAAAGCGCCCGTCTGGATGAAGCAGCGCCAATCCCTTGAAGTCTAATTCGTCACTTCGATACACGCCTCCTTGTTGCTGGTGATCTCCCCTGGTTTTTGGTCCGCACCTTGGGTGCGACCGGTTTCCTTGTCGATCTTGTTGAGTTACGCACCTTTACCTTCGCGGCCTTCGACTGCTTCTGTTGCTTGGCCTCAGTCTCATGCACCTTTTCAGGCTTACGCCGCGGCTGCTCCACTTTCTCCACCCGTGCCGGCTTGCTTTCTACCTTACGCACCTTTGGCCGGTTGGGCCGGCTCTTCTCGACCTTGCGTACCGTCGTCGATTCGTTCTCACGTCTGTGGACTTTGGTCCGGCCTTCGGGCGCATCGGTTATCGCCTTCCGGACCCTGACCCGTTCGTTATCCTCGCGCTCACCCTTATACCTCACAGGCGTCCGTTTACCGGCACGTGAGTAAAGATCGAAGTCCCTGTTGGCTTCCCTAGCCTTCACACGTACCCCGTCAATGACATCACCGTCCTTAAACTTGACTGGCTTACGCGAACTCACGGTCTCTCTCGAGCGAACCGTCTCGGTCCGTGACTTCCACTTGTACTGGCTCGGGTAGTCGGTGCAAGATGTCTTGCGGTTGCAGACATACCTCGGACCGCAGTAGACCCGCTTCGGTGAACACCACCACCACCACGTAGACGGGCGGTACCACGGATCGCAGTCGATGAAGGTTATTGAGAATCCGCTGCACACATTGTGGTACGGTCTTAAGCGGGGATGAAACCCGTGACAGTCATAACATACATAGCGTGGATACGAGACCCGCTCATCCACATAGAAGTATGTGAAATCGGCCCAGACCATACCGGTCTCTAGTGCGTCCAGACATATGAACTCATCAATCGACTGCATCGCCATATAGGGATCGCCATACACCCTGGGGGGCAATGCGCATCCCCAGTAGTCGGAAAACCCGCGCCACGTAAGATCATAAGCGTAGTTCTCGTAGCCGTTACAGCCATGCCAGTAGAGCTGGCGGAAGGGCTTGAATGAGGCCACCACATGGACGTACTCCACACCGCTGGGACCGGTAACATAATATCGGCTGCGACCTCCTCTGCCGATCCGGTAGATCCTGCCGCCGGTCATATAGCCGTCATCCTGGCAGTCATACGGATAGAGAACCCGCAGATAACCGTCGGTATCGATCTCGTAGACGATCACATAGCAGTCGGTATCCGCACGCACGAACACCTCCACATCATCACCATGCCTGTAGACGCTGGCATCACCCCTGTCCGTCCAGATCTTGACACTAGGAGAGCCTCCGGTTATACCTGCCCGGACGCCTGACCAGGACATGATGACCGCAACCGCCACCCCTAACATCAGCCACTTTCTAGCCATCGTCTTCACCCCCTTGGGAATCCTGCGCCCCGTCTCGGAGGCGCAAGCTCCGTTGACCAACGCTTGCCCTGGAAGGCCCAGTAAACCAGGACCCAGTTGGGTCCCTCTGTATCCACATGTATTTTGCCGTAGTAGCCGGACGTGGTTCTTAAGACATAGGTATGGCCCTCGATCACCTCAACACCCGTTGCCGAGTGTGACCACCCGTCGATCGGGGCTTCATCGACCACATCGGGATTACCGGTGTAGCCATAGTCCTGAATCTGGTTACCGTTTTTGGGGACGAACCTTAAGAGCCCCTCGCCATCGACCGCGAGGTAGTACTGCGCCCACGCATCCTGGTAGTTCAAGAGGATGATCGTGTCATAGCCCTCATCGGGCTTGATCGCAATCGCCGATTCATCCGCATCGAAAGCACTCGTGAAGAGCTGGAGATCCCAGCCCTCAGGTCTTGGGGTATCGTCCACCATCTCGTAACTCAGGACACTCTCGTTCCCGTCAAAGTCATAACTATCGATTGCATAGAAGTATGTGAGCCCGTTTGTTACGTCATAGTCCCAGAACTCGGTCTCCTCATCCCAGGCCACATCACCGATTCTCTTGTACGGTCCACGGTCATAACGCGAGCGGTATACTCCATAGCCGGCCAGGTCATCCTCAACGACTTCGTTCCAGTAAACGACGACGTAAGTGTCACCTGTTATCGAAGCCACACCCGTTGGGACAGCCGGCGCCTGGCGGTCACGGCAATCGTCACCCCAGTCGTCATAGCACGTGTCGCACGTCTCGCAACCACCCATATAGACCACCAACCCTAGCAAACCGAGACATACCCAGAGTTTTCTCATGATGCACCTCCAGCGTGCGTGGAGCCCACCAGCCGGGCCACGAAACTGCCTATCTTGACCTTGCTCTTCATCATCACAGGGAGCCTCAGGGCGTCATCGGTAAGCCATATGAGGATCTTACCCGTCTTGGCAAACGGCCCGTCAACGAGCTCCGGTTCTACGACTACACAGTCATAGTCGCGATCGCCGGTCCGGACCGTCTCCTTCCTCAAGACCTTGACCCGGGCGTTGTAGCACTTCCCGCCGTCAAAGGTCTTTACGGCGACGTCTTCCCCGACACGGAGATCCTGGCCCCTTACGTAGTAAAGCGCCGAGAGGATATCCATCGTACCCGGCTCGATCTCAGCCGCCCTGTCACCCGACCTCACGACACCACCACCGTAATAGACTCGTTCATGCTTCCGGAACGGTCCCTCCTTAAGTCGTTTCTCGAAATACCTTGGCTCGAACGTAGCAGCATCGACCACCGATTCAATCCGGTCCTCAACCCTGAAGAAGATAGATATGATATCGTTGGACAGTGCAGTCGATGTTATGCGGAATATCTCGCCGTCGTCACCAGTCTCGCCCCTGACCTCGAGCCAAGCATGCCCGGCAGGAATGGAACCGTAGAGGATTTCAAACTTGAGTTGCTCACCATCTATAAGGAGCGGTGCGGCACCATTTTCGTGAGGGACCGTCCCGAAAACCATGACAGGTACCATGGAGCCGACCGTTGCCACCGTCACTGCTGTTATCAATATTCGCTTCATGGTCAACCTCCATCTGTTGCACGCCTTATCCTTACTTGCATAGGCTGTGCCATGGCGGAGGTCTACCGAGCCGCGCTATCAGACGGCCGGACACGTCTCGTAACTTACTTACAATAAAGGGCTTAGGGCAGGATGCGAACTTCCTTCATACGGGGAATATGTGGGCGAAACCGCCGCCCGAGCTCGTTTCGTGTGTCCGAGCGACACATTAGTGTTCAAAAATCGCTCCGGAAATCAGACGGGGATCAGAGGACCCGGAGCACCACGCACTTGAGATACGCGGTCTCGGGAAGCCCCAGGAGCGAGGGGTGATCCTCCGGCTGGCCGCCGATCTTGATATGGGTTACGGACTTGCGGGCGAGTGATGCTGCTTTCATCAGGATCTCGAGGAACCTGTCTGCGGAGATGTGATGCGAGCATGAGCACGTGATGAGCACGCCTCCGGGTTCTAAGAGACCGAGTGCGAGCCGGTTAAGATGGGCGTAGCCCCGTTCGGCCCCGGGGACACCCTTCCGCGACTTCGCAAGTGATGGTGGATCAAGAATGATCGCACCCAGTTTCTCCTTAGTCGCCGCCAGGTACTGGAGGTATTCAAAGATGTCAGCCACATTGAAAGCCGTGGTCTCAGTCAATGCGTTGGCCTCAGCATTCACCCTGGCGAGATCGATCGCCGCCTTGGAAGCATCGACTCCCCTTACGTGCGCCGCCCCCGCCTGTGCACACATGAGCGACCACACACCTGTGTAGCAGAAGCAATCAAGCACGCGCTTGCCACTTACATATGGTAGGACGAGTTTCCTGTTGTCACGCTGGTCGATATAGAAGCCTGTCTTCTGGCCCGAGCGAATGTCGACCTGGATCTTGAGTCCGCGCTCGGTAATCGTGACGTTGCCATCGAGATTGCCCTTCACGACCTCGGTGTACTTCTCGAGTCCCTCCGCCTTTCTTGACGGGGATTCGTTCTTGAAGACAATCGTCTCTGCGCCGGTCGCACGCTCGATCTCAGCGATCACGAAATCTTTGCGCATCTCCCAGGCGAGTACTTGAAGTTGCGCGACCGCAACATCACCGTATTGATCGATGATGAGCCCCGGAAGCAGATCGCCCTCGGCATTCACAAGCCGCCGGGCGTCACACGTAAGATGCTCTCTCCGGCTGACAGCCTCATCGAGACGCCTTGAAAAGATCGCCTGAGTGAAGGGGTCGCTTGCACCTCGCGAGAGCATTCTTACCGATATAAGCGACTGGAGATTTACAAGACCAGAGCCCAGCTTGCGTTGCTTTGAATCCTCGACCCAGACGATATCACCATCACTGAAATCTCCACCCTTGTCGGCAATTTCGTTCCGGTAGATCCAGAGGTGGCCGTCGCGGATGCGCTGGTCTTCATCCTCACCCAGACGCACCCAGCCCTTGATATCAAACATTGTCAGTCTTTGTGGGGAGAATCGATGCCGAGTTTCTGCATCTTCTTATAGAGGTTGCTACGCTGCATGCCGAGAATCTTGGCTGTCTTGGAGATATTCCAGTTGTTCTCACCGAGTTTCCGCTCGAGAAACGCCTTCTCCGAAATGCCCTTGAATTCCTCGTATGTCGCGACATCGCCGTAATCCGATGACTTAAGAAGCGCTCCCTCCGCAAGCGGCGGCAGATCCTTGACCTCAAGGTGCTCGGCCTCAGAGGTTATGACCATCCGCTCGATGATGTTCCTGAGTTCACGTACGTTCCCGGGCCACGAGTATTCTACGAGCTTCTCCGTGACCGCATGGTCCGGCTTCTTAGGCTTAAGACCGTACATCTCGCAGTAAATCCGTAGGAAGTACTCAGCCAGGACCGGTATGTCCTCCTTCCGCCGTCTCAAGGGTGGGATCTCCATCGGCACAACATTGAGCCGGTAGAAAAGGTCTTCGCGGAACTTGCCCTCATCTATAAGTGCACGCAGGTCCTTATTTGTAGCGGCGATCACCCTGACATCGACCGTGATCGTTTTGGTGCCCCCGACGCGTTCAAACTCGCTCTCCTCAAGCACCCTCAACACCTTGGCCTGTACCTTGGGACTCATGTCACCTATCTCATCGAGAAAGATCGTACCGCCGTCGGCCATCTCGAACCGGCCCGGCTTTCTCGCAACCGCCCCGGTGAATGCTCCCTTTTCATAGCCAAGGAGTTCGCTTTCAATGAGATCATCCGGTATCGCCGCGCAGCAGACCTCGACGAAACGCGCATCCGCTCGCTCTGATGCCTTGTGGATCGCGCGGGCAATGATCCCCTTCCCCACACCGTTCTCACCCGTTATGAGAACACGCGCCTGGGTGGGTCCGATCTTTTCGATGGTCTTGAGCAGTTCCTTTATCGCCGGACTCTCACCGATGATCCTGAATTCCTTGGTGAGATCTTCCTCGAGCCGCGCTTTTTCTTCCGAAAGCCGCCGGCTTGCGATCGCGTTTCTTACTGTTAAGAGCACGCGGTCGCGGTCGAGGGGCTTTTCAAGGAAGTCGAACGCACCCGTCTTGGTGGCCTCGACCGCTGTCTGAATCGTACCGTGACCGGAGATCATAATTACCGGCAGCGCGGAGTCGGTCTCGACGATCCTCTTTAAGACCTCCATCCCGTCCATACCCGGCATCTTGATATCCAGCAAGACTGCATCGGGGGTTTCATGCTTGAGTGCTTCAAGCGCGCGGCGGCCGTCTGTGGCTTCGCTTATCGTATACCCTACGTATTCAAGCACCTTCCGGAGTGAATCCCTGACCGGTGCTTCATCATCCACAAGGAGAACTGTGCCCTTCAACTTCTCCGCCATCTTCATATCCTTCTACTGTCTAGCCATTGCGAGGCGCGTAGCGCCTTGGCAATCACCTGAGCGGCCCGCACTTACCTCGCCTTTACACCCTTATCCCACTGGAGCTCCCCCAGCACCGCCTGCGCCACGTTGGTGTAATGGTCACCCATCTTTTCATAGTTCATTACCATGTCAAAGTAGATGAGTCCACCCGATGCCGCCGTCTCACGCTTCCTCAGCCGGCTCGCATAGCCCTGGCGCATCTCAATATGAAGTTTGTTAAGCCGGTCCTCGATTGCAAGAGCTTTGCGGGCTTCCTCCGTATCGTTTGATGCGAAAGCCAGGATCACGTGCTCTGCCATGTGGTCAACCTCACCCGCCATGGCCTTGAGCTCCTCCACCGCACCGCTATCGAGCTCCACACGCCTGAACTTCTTTCGCTCGGCGATCTCGACTATGTTTTCAGCATGATCGCCTATCCGCTCTATGTCGTTGATCGTGTGAAGCAGGACGGGCAGCTGTTCGGATTCGACCTCGGTAAGACTCCGTTTGGCGAGCTCGACCAGGTAATGCGTGATCTCACGCTGGAGATTATCGATACCCTCCTCGAGCATGTGGACACGCTTCAGGGCCTTGTGGTCGTCATAGAAGAAGGACCTCGTAGCAGCTGCGACTGAATGCCGCGCCGCTTCGGCCATTCTCACGATTTCCTTCTTGGCTTGCTCCAGGGCGACGAGCGGGGTCTCAAGCAGGTGCCGCTCGAGAAACTGGGGCTCGATGGGCATATCTTCATCGCCTCCGGGTACGATCTTCTCAACAACCCTTCGAAGTACACCTGTGAGTGGCAGAAAGACGAGGCCGTTTGCGATATTGAATATCGTATGTGAGTTCGCCACCTGACGCATCACATTCCCCGAGGTCGACTCGACCAGCCGGACATACAGGGAGGTTGAATACATAAGGATCACCATACCCGCAACTCCCAGCACGTTGAACATCGTGTGGGCGAATGCCGCTCGCCTTGCCACGCGGTTTGAGCCGATGCCGGCTATCTGCGCCGTGATCGTCGTACCGATGTTTTCACCAAGGACAAGACAGATCGCACCCCGTAAGTCTATGAGTCCCGCCGCTGCGAGCGCCATCGTAAGTCCGACCGTGGCGCTGCTACTCTGGATCATCATCGTCGCCACCATGCCGGCGAGCACGCCCAGGATCGGCTGCTCACTGAAGTTTACGAAGAAACTCTTGAAGAGGTTGGTTCCACCGAGCGGGGTAAGCACCTGCTTCATTATATAGAGACCAAGAAACAGAAGCCCGAACCCGAGGATTGCTTCGCCCCAGAGTCGAGTTTGCCTGCGCTTGGACAGCATTATGAATGCGAAACCGATACCGATGATCGGGAGCGCGAACTTGTCGACCTTAAAAGCGATCAGCTGGCCGGTTATGGTTGTACCGATGTTGGCGCCGATCACGACACCTATCGCCTGCTCGAGTTTAAGCAGACCCGCGTTCACAAAACCGATGACCATCACCGAGGTCGCACTACTGCTCTGAATGAGAGCTGTGACCAGCGCACCCATCCCGACGGCGACAAACCGGTTGCTTGTAAGCAGTTTGAGGAGGTTCTTTAGGCCCCGGCCCGCGACCTTCTGCAGACTCGAAGACATTGTCGAAAGACCGTAGAGAAAGAGACCGAGACCACCTATGAGCCAGAATATGATACGCCTCACATCGTAGGACCGCGCCTCCAGGCGTACGACACCGCTTCCAAGCGTGGGGTGCTTGATGAAGGCATTGATCGTGTATTCCTTCATCGTCTTGCCCAGTTTGAACTCCGTCCGGGCAACACCGTTTGCATCCGTCTCTTCGTTTGTGGTGCTGAGGCTCGCACCCGACCCATCTTCAAGCCAGAACTCCACACTCGCACCACTCACCGGTTTCCCCGCGGCGTCGAAGACTTCAACCTCAAATGGCTCGCCGAGCCACGTACCCGTTCTTCCCTCCTGATCACTTCCCCTGATGACAACTCTCAGCTGATCGAAGCTCTGGACGTGCTCCATCTTGACTGAATTCGCTGTGGGCCCAGCCTCGGATGGAGAGAATGAAAACAGGAAGTAGTAAATGAGTAAGAACGCGGCAAGTGAGATTAGAACCAGCGGCTTCTTGTGTTTCCTCAAGGTCTCCCTCGTACGTTCACGTGGATTAAATCACAGGTGTGGCTCTTGTCAAAGCTCAAAGCAGAAAATCATCCATCCCATCATCATCTTTGCGCTCGATGGCATACTCCGGCTCTTCATGCTGAGCACGCTTCTCGGGTTTGGGCTTACCCCTCGACACTTTCCTCACCGTGGCTTTGCTCGCCTTTGGTTTGGCCGGTGGATCACCCTCGCGCACCGCCTCGCGTGCTCCGGTCGCAGCCGGCACCATCTCGACCAGGTTTTCAAGATAGGCAGCTGCCTCACCGACCTTGGTCTGGTTGAGTGAATACTCCACCTCTTTCCCGCGCCGCTTGTCTTGGATGAGATCGACTTCCCTCAGGACCCTAAGATGCCTCGATACGGCAGGTTGCGCATAACCAAGCTCCGCCACCATGCGTGACACATTCATGGGCTCCCGGGCCAGGAGGGACAGGATCTTAAGCCTCGTCGTGTCCGAAAGCGCCTGAAATAGCCGTGCTTCAACCATCGTTCCCTCCGATTCACGTATACGAATACGTTTATACGAGTCTCTCCCCCCCACGTCAACCCTAAACAGGACCACCGCAATTATCGGGGGGTCAGAGCTCGAAATTTGCACACGCGGTTCCACCGCGTGCAAATTTCGAGCTCTGACCCCAAGGATTTGCGTTGAAGGTGGCCATCACAATGATTATAATCCCTTATTACAAAACAAAATCACTGGAAAGGCAGGTTCATGATGGAAGTCCAGAGACCTACTGTGACCATTCTCTCCAAGACTGCGATCGAGCGCATAATGGACGAGGCGATGGGCCTACTTGAGGATACCGGTATCATCGTGGAAGAGGAAGAAACCCTCGATATCCTCAACCAGATGGGTGGCGAGGTCGATGCCAAGACCGGAAGATTGAAAATCAAGCGCAAGACGACCGAGAAGGCGATCGAGTCAGCTCCTAAGGAGCTCGAAATGCACAGCCTGTCGGGCGCATGGAAATTCGGCTTCTGTGACGATCAGATCCACTTTAACCCCGGTTCTGCCGCCCTCTTTATCTATGATGCCCAGAAATCGGTAATGCGTCCCCCCACTGTCGGTGACGCCGCGAAATTCACCAAGCTCTGCCACACACTTGATAATATAGAGGCCGTAAGCACCGGGGTCATACCCGCGGACGTGCCCAAGGATGTAAGCGACAGCATAAGACTCTACCTGTCCTGTCTCTTCTCTGATAAGCCGGTTGTAACAGGTACCTTCAGCGAGCCGAGTTTCGATATGATGCGGGACCTGCTGCTTGCGCGTGCCGGTACCGACTCACTCCGGGACAAACCGTGTGCCATATTCGATGTCTGCCCAACTTCCCCACTCAGATGGTCGCACATAGGCTGTCACGATCTCAGATGCTGTGCCCAGAGTGCGATCCCCGCCCAGCTGATATCGATGCCGCTTGCGGGTGCACTTGCCCCGGTGAGCCTGCTTGCAAGCGTCGTTCAGCATGCTGCCGAGACTCTGAGCGGGATCGTAATCCATCAGGCATGGACACCGGGTTCTCCCATAATCTGGGGAGGCTCACCAGCACTCTTCGATATGCGGCACTCGACCTCACCAATGGGTGCCGTTGAAACCCTGCTCATTGATATCGCCTATGCCGAGGTTGGAAAATCGCTCGGGCTACCGACCCAGGCTTACCTAGGGATGAGTGACTCCAAGACGCTCGATGCCCAGGCCGGGATGGAGACGGCGATGACCGTGATCATGGCCGCGGCCGGCGCCGTCGATTTCGTGTCCGGCCCCGGTATGCTCAACTTTGAGAGTTGCCAGTCTCTTGAGAAACTCGTGCTTGATAACGAGATATGCGGTATGGCCAGGCGCTTCAAGCGCGGCATGGAAACCTGGGGTGAAACCATGGGCCGCCATGCCATCCTCGAAGGTCTCGCTGATGGCTACTATCTCACCGCTCCCGAGACGCTACGCCTTTACAAGGCAGAGGCCTACTACCCGAGCAGCGTGATCGACAGAAAGGCCTTCAAGGATGAGGGTGCGGTCCCGGCAGCAAGGCTTGTGGAGGAGGCAGGCCGCCAGATCGAGGAGCGTCTTGAGGCGTACCAGCAGCCCGAGATCCCGGCAGCACGCATCGAGGATATGAAGTCCGTGATGGAGCGGGCCTTGAGTCCTCACGGCGTCCAGGATCTGGCCGCGAAGTGTCTCGATCTGTAACAGCCGATGAAATCCATAAACGATCTTACCCGCGATGAGATAAAGGAAGTCTTAACCCAGCTCGGCCAGCCCGCTTATAGAGCTACCCAGATCTGTGAATGGCTCCACCGCCGGCGTGCCATGAGCTTCGATGACATGACCAACCTCCCACTTGCCCTGAGGAGCAAACTCGCGAAACATTTCAGGATCACACGGGTCACTAAGACAGAGGAGACGGTCTCAGATGATGGCGGTACAACCAAGTACGTCTTGAAACTCGCAGATGGCGGCCGCATCGAAACCGTCTTACTTCCTCATCCAAGAGGAGCGACACTTTGCATATCAACCCAGTTGGGTTGCGCCTACAGGTGCAGGTTCTGCGCGACCGGACACATGGGATTCAAACGCGATCTTTCAACCGGAGAAATAGTGGACCAGGTGAGTTTCTTCAAGGAATACCTGCCGCTTGATGATGACGCTCCCAAGACCGACACGGCCAGGGCGTTTTCGAATCTCGTCTTCATGGGTATGGGTGAACCCCTGGCCAATTACAAGAACCTCATCAGGGCTATCACCATCCTCACCAAGGAGGTCGGGATCGGCTCGCGCAGGATGACCGTATCGACCTCGGGTCTTCCCGATAAGATCATGCGTCTCGCAAGGGAACCATATGAGGTACGTCTTGCGATCTCTCTAAACTCGCCCTTCGACAAGCGACGGAAAGAACTCATGCCGGTCGCAGGTAAGACCCCCTTGAGTGAACTGATGAGCGCTGCACGTTACTACTTCGCCAAGCGAAACCGGGTTCTCACCTTCGAATACGTGCTTATTGCCGGTGAGAACGACAGGATGCGTGATGCCCATGCCCTTGCAGCTCTCCTCCGGGATGTACCCGCCAAGGTGAATCTCATAGCGCTCAATCCGTTTCCCGGCTCCCGCCACGAGAGCCCGGACAAAGACCGGATACGCAGGTTCCAGTCGGTCTTAAGAGAGCGCGGCAAGAAGGTTACGTTGCGAAAGAGTCTGGGTTGTGACATACTCGCGGCGTGCGGCCAGCTGGGAGCTAAGACAGGAGCTAAGAAGAGAAAGCGGGGATGATGAGGCTCGTTAAGAACCCTATGAAGACACGTGGGTTTGAACGCCGGCTGCTCGTTTTCTTTCTCCTGCTTTCGGTAACGCCTGCGGTGGTCATCGCCATCTTCGGAACCCACTACTTCCTGGCTCCAGTCGAGCGGATGAGCAGCCCGGCCTTAAGAGCATCCTTCGCAAACTCAATGGAGATCGCACGGGAGTTGGAGACCAAGCTCCAGAGTGATGCCAGCACAGCCACCGAGGTCCTGGCAGATGAAGTCAGCCGGCGCGGGATGGGGACAGATCCGAAGGTCGCCGGGCAGGTGCTTGCATCTGCGACCCAGAAATGCAGGGCAGATTTCTCAGCGCTTTACGTGCTCGACAGCCAGGGCCCCCACTGGACACTTATCGCGTCCCACCCGCCCGAGTTCGAACGCATAGATCTATCGCTTGCTGCCGGTGACACCACCACGGTCGCCGGCCCACGTGAGATCCCCTTTGCGGATCAGGATGTGATTGCGGCCGGTGTCAACCTCGGAGAAGACAAACTTCTCGTCGCGGGCGTGACTCTGGAAGCCGGCATGATGGAGAGAATGAAGAAAACAAGCAATGACTTAAGCCTCTACGGCTCGGCCGGCCAGTGGGTGAGCACGATGCGGATCTACATCATTATCGTTTTTGCAGTCATCGTCGTGATCACGGCCATATCATCCGCGGTCGTCTCCCGCGTTCTTGCGAGACGCATAAGTTTTCCTATCCAGGAGCTCGCACTTGCCACCGACAGGATCGCCGGCGGCGACCTCGAGCACCGTGTGACCGTCAAGTCAAGGGACGAGATCCAGAGCCTGATTTCATCCTTTAACAACATGACCCAGGAGCTTCAGGAGAACAAGGCCAACCTCATAGCCATGGCAAAGCGTGAGGCCCAGGTCGCACGTGACTTTGAAATCGCGCGCAAGGTTCAGGAGGACCTCTTCCCCGATGCTCTTCCGGATGAGCCGGGCTGGGAGTTTGCCGCGATGTGCCGTCCGGCGAAAGCCGTGGGCGGCGATTACTACGACATCTTTGAGGTTGCAGAGGGTAAGGTCCTCTTCGCGCAGGGTGATGTTGCGGGCAAAGGCCTGGGTGCGTCGCTTGTTATGGCAAGCGTTCATGCCATAATCCGAAGTTGGGCGGGAACCAGTCATACCGAGCCCTCAAAACTCATAGCGGAGCTGAACACCTATCTGATCTCATCGAGTGCACCCGAGACCTTTGTGACCCTCTTTCTAGGCATCCTCGATACTGTGAGCGGTGGTGTGCGGTATGTAAACTGCGGCCACCCTCCTGTCCTCGTCCACTGCTGTTCGGCCGGAAGCATGGAAGAGCTCACGACCGGAGGGCCTCTTCTCGGGGTCGTACCGGGTGACCACTACGAGACCGGGGAGTTCAAACTCGCAAAGAGTGATAGCCTTGTACTTGTAAGCGACGGTGTGACCGAAGCCAAGAACCCTAAGGATGACATGTTTGAGATGGAAGGTCTGCTTGCCACCGTCCGAAGCGACGGGAGTGACCGTAGAGCCGGTGAGATCATGGAAAGTATCGTCAACGCAGTTGACCGGTTCGCCGAGGGCAGCGAACAGGCAGACGATATCTCGGTGCTGGTCTTGAGGATGAAACCGTAAGAGCGGAAGAACCGCATAGAGGGACGACGCATGGCGAAGCGACTCACAACGGGTGGATTTGAGAAGCGACTCCTTGTCTTCTTTCTGCTTCTTTCCGTCACGCCCACGCTTCTGATTGCCGTCCTCGGTGGCCGCTATTTCCTTGAATCTTTTGAACGCGTGGGAAGCCCCGCACTCAGAGAGTCCGCCCGTAACTCGATGGAGATCGCACAGAAGCTCCAGGCTCGACTCGACAAGGATGCCCACGCCACCTCACAATGCCTTGCCGACGAATACCGCAATCTACCGGCGGGCCGCGGTCCCGCTCGTCTGGCCCGACTCTTAAAGACCGTATCGGATAAACACCAGGTGGACTTTGTCGGGCTCTATACGCTCGAGGGTTCGTCATGGAATCTTGCCCTGTCCCACCCCGATACCGTCGCGAGGATAGACAGCGTGATCGCGCTTGAATTAGTATCACCCCGGGACGAGCCCCAGAAAGTGATTTTCGAGGATCAGGACGCGATCATCTCGGGTACGACATGCGGCAGGGATTCAGTCTTTGTTGCAGGCTTTATCCTTGACGCAGGCACGATGGAGATGATGCGAAACACTGGCGATGACTTGAGCCGCTACAGTGCGATGCCGCTCTACGCGCGGTCCCAGGGCATATTCCTGATCTTCGTAATCACGGCGACCGTCGTCATCATGGTCATAGCTTCACTCATCGTTTCACGTCTGGTCGCGGGTAGAATAAGCCATCCCATAAAGGAGCTCGCCGCTGCGACCGAACGAGTGGCCCGTGGCGACCTCGATCACCGCGTGACAGTGACTGCCAAGGATGAGATCCAGAGTCTCATCACCGCGTTTAACAGGATGACCGAGGATCTTCAGGAATACAAGCGGGACCTCGTAAGGGCCGAGCGGATCGCCGCCTGGCGGGACGTTGCCCGGCGGATAGCGCATGAGATCAAGAACCCGCTCCAGCCGATCATGAATGCGATCTATAAGATAAGGAAGCGCTTGAGCCCCGATCAGGCCGAAAGAGAGACAATCGAGGAGAGCCTCGATGCTATTCTCAAGCAGGTGACCGCTCTTAAGACCATGGCGGATGAGTTCTCATCGTTTGCGAAGCTACCCGAGCCGGAGCTTAAGCGACTCGATGCGAATGAGACCATGCAAACCGTGCTCCAGGTTTACGCATCATCACTCAGCAAGCTTCACGTCGAGACCGAGTTCGGATCGGATCTACCGGATGTCATGGCAGACGAGGATCAGATAACAGGTCTCCTCGGCAATCTCGTTAAAAACGCTATTGAAGCCATGGCACACGGTGGTAGGCTTGAGGTCCGGACATCGCTTGCCAAGCCCGACGCAACCGGCGATGATATGTATATAAGAATAGCGATAACCGATACCGGGAAAGGAATCCCGGATGACATAAGGGACAAGATTTTCGACCCTTACTTTACGACCAAAGCCAAGGGCACAGGGCTCGGTCTTGCGATCGTTCACAGGATCGTCGCCGACCACGGCGGCAGGATCGCTTTTGAGACCGGCCCCGAGGGTACCACGTTTGCGGTGGAACTTAAGGCCGCGGGTGAAGATGCGGAACCCCCTGACGAAGAGGAGACATCTTGAGAAAAGCAACGATCCTCATAGTCGATGACGATCCTGATATCCTCTCAAGCTTCAGCGATCTTCTGTCTGATGAGGGCTATAAGACAGTGACAGCCCCGTCCGGTGAGGATGGTCTGGCGCGTGTTCGCCAGGGTGGCATAACGCTCGTGCTGCTTGATATCCGTCTTCCAGGTATGGACGGACTTGAGGTGCTGCCGCTCATACGTGAGGCCAGCCCTGCTACAGGTGTCATCATGATCTCAGCCGAGGGTACGATCGGCCGCGCCGTGACTGCCGTGCAGGCCGGAGCAGTTGACTTCCTCGAAAAGCCTGTCCCGCCCGAGCGGTTGCTCGTATGCGTTAAGAATGCGCTTGAGATCGAGAACTTAAGAAACGAAAACGTCAGGCTCGCCCGGCGGCTAAAGAAACGCTACACCATGGTCGGTGAGAGCGACTCCATCAGGAGCCTCAAGGACGAGATCGCAAAGGCTGCACCATCCAAGGGCCGCGTGATCATATTCGGCGAGAACGGTTGTGGCAAAGAACTCGTTGCAGCGGCTGTACACGAAAACAGCACAAGGAAGGGTAAGCCCTTTGTGAAGGTCAACTGCGCGGCCTTGCCCAAGGACCTGATCGAGAGTGAACTCTTCGGTCACGAAAAGGGAGCATTCACCGGTGCCGTCTCACGCAAGGAAGGCAAGTTCGAACTTGCAGACGGTGGAAGCATCCTCCTAGACGAGATCGGGGACATGAGTCTCGATACCCAGGCCAAGCTCCTGCGTGTGCTTGAGGAAAACGAGTTCGAACGTCTCGGTGCCAAGTCATCGATCAAGGTCGATGTCCGCGTGATTTCATCGACAAACAAGGACCTGCCGGCCGAGATAAAGAAGGGTAACTTCAGGGACGACCTCTACTTCCGTATATCGGTGATCCCCATCCACGTACCCCCGCTCCGGGAGCGCAAGGAAGATATCCCGCTCCTCGTCGACCACTTCACCGCACTTTTCTGTGAGGAGAATAATAAGGTCCCCAGGGAATTCAGCGAGGGCGCGATCAAGGTCCTGATGTCGTACGATTGGCCGGGTAACGTCAGGGAGCTGAAGAACCTGGTCGAGCGCGTTGTGATCATGTCGGATGATACGGCCATACGCGAGACTCACATACGTCCTGTCCTGGGTGAGACCAAGGTAACATCAGGTGATAAACCCCTGGCCGACTTGGTTGAGGACTTCGAGAAGTCGTTGATTCTAAGCGAACTTAAGCGCACAGGATGGAATGTCTCCAAGGCCGCATCCAGACTCGGTATCGACCGGGCCAACCTCCACCGCAAGATGCGCCGGTATTCCATCCACCGCGAAGAAGGTGCCACCGAAAGCGACTGAACGCTGTCATCGAATCATGCCTTCCTTTCCAGTGCCCTGCCCACGCCCGCCTCAGCCAAGATCAGGCACCTGTAATTTGTATATAGTCTCTGATAATTTGTAAGCAGGTACTGAATTATAGTGTGTCAGGCACTAGACCCAAAGTGTCAGTATGACACTTGAAGCAATGCGGCCCCCATAACCCAATCCTCAAATGGCACCCTATCTCCCACTAAATCAAATAGTTAGCACACACCCAACCCCTTCCCCCCTTTCCACTTTTTTGGCACAACCGTTGCAGAATAAAAGAAACAAGAGAATAGAGTACCCCTGCAGTACCAGGAGGTTAGAGTGATGCACGCCGGGGCAGAGAGAGTGAAGTTCGCAATAAGCGTGGCAGAGATGATGGTAGTCTACATCCTGCCGCAACTCGTAGGTTTGTATTTGTTCTCAAGGTTGTTTGGCGTATAGTATGGCAGTGATTGCCCGGTCGGGCTTGTGTGCCTCGCAGAGCCTGACTGAGACCAAAGGAGGCGCAAGATGGGGAGGAGTGAGCGCCACATGAAACCAAGAACCCTTGTGACAGCCGGCATTGCCTGCCTGTGCATGGTCGTAGCATGCCAGAGTGTGGCTTCTCCGCTCGAATTCGGCAGTATGGACGAGAAGAGCAGGGAGAAGCAGGAAAAGGCCGAACAGATGATCCATGGCCTCGGTATGGACATTAGTGTTGACGGTGACGATATCGTCCGGATCGGTTCCGGTTACGCCGTCGACGAAGACGAAACCATCCCCGGTGATGTCGTCATAATCGGCGGTGGACTGACCGTCGAGGGCACGATCGAAGGTGATGCAGTCGTTATCGGCGGATCGATGTATCTTGCCTCGACTGCCGTCGTACTCGGCGATGCTGCGGTTGTAAGCGGCATCCTTGAGCGCGAAGACGGTTCGATCGTCAAGGGCGAGGTCGTCGAGGAGTACGGTGACGACTTCATGCCCCCGCATATGGCCCACCTTGACGACCTGGAGGAACTCGAAGGCCTCGAAGAACTAGAGGAACTCGAGGATCTCGACGATGTCATCAAGTTCGGCAAGGACATCCATATCGAACGTGATGAGACCGTCGACGGTGATGTCGTAGCGATCGGCGGCGACATAAGAATCGATGGCGGGGTCACAGGCGATGTTGTCTCCACCGGAGGCGACATAGAGATCGGCTCAAGTGCAGAGGTTTTTGGTGATATCGTGGCCACCTTCGGCAAGGTCAGGGTCGAACCCGGTGCCATAACCGAGGGTGAGGTCGTCGAGGTCGATATGGGCGGGGCCCACATGGTCAAGCCACCCGTCCTGGGTAAGAAGGCTGAGTCGGGCGAGACCGTCACTTATATTCTAAGCCTCCACGATCCCGATGCAGACGACATCCGGCTTACCGGGACCTTCATAGACTGGTGTTGTGACGGCATCGAGATGAAGCGCGACGACGAAGGAACCTGGATGACCACCGTTTCGCTTCCTCCCGGTCATCACATGTACAAGTTCATCGTGGACGGTGAGTGGATAGCCGACCCCGATGAGCCCGATCTTAAGGTTCCCGATGGCATGGGTGGTTATGCAACCTCGATCGTAGTCAAACCGACAGGAAAGAAGATATCCAAGAAGGACAAGGTCGAGGGTCAGACGATTGGCTTCAGCTTCGATAGGCCCGATCTATACGATGTGCGAGTGAGGGGAAGCTGGATGGGCTGGGACCCGGAAGGTATCAGGATGGAGAAGGAAAATGGGAAGTGGCGCGCCGATATTCCGGTCCCCGCCGGTGCCCACATGTACCAGTTCTATGTAAACGACGAATGGATGCCGGATCCCGATATCGAAGAGACCATTGTCGACGGGACGGGCCGCCGTGGCTCACCCGTTGTCTCCTGGCCAAAGGAGACCACCGGCTTCATCAAGTTCACCCATGAGCGGCCGTATGCTGATGACATGCGTATAACCGGATCGTTCAACAACTGGGATCCGAAGGGTATTCCCATGTACAAGGACGAGGATGGCACCTGGTTCACTTACCTCGCACTTTCACCGGGCACCCACCGCTACAAGTTCTATATCGACGGCGACTGGGTGGCCGATCCCGATACACCCGAAAAGCAGGTACCCGACGGCAAGGGTGGCTATGTGACCGAATTCAAGGTCAAGGCCCCAAGGAAGAAGTCCACGGTCTCGGTTAAGACCGGACGCGACATGGAAGATAACTTCGCAGGCCTGCTGGACTATAACCGCGTCGACGGTCTTTACCTCGGTGCGCGCCTTAAGAACGATGACAACGCCTTCCCCATACCGCGCTACTCCCTCGAAGGCGGCTACTCCTTCAAGCGCAAGGGATGGATGTACATATTTGAGCTCGAGCAACCCGTTGCTCCGCGAAACATTCTGTCGCTCGGCGGGTCTATATATGATAGGACCGACACTTATGACAGGGAGCGGATATCTGATTTGGAAAACCTCATAACGGCTTCATTCCGCAAGCAGGACTACAGAGACTACTTCGACCGCCAGGGTGTGACCGGCTTTGTGGCCCTCCGGCCGTGGGAATCCCACACGCTCAAGCTCGCCTACAGCAAGGATGAGTATAGACCCCTCGAGACCAGGGCACAGAACCCGCAGACATCCCAGCAGATCTGCTTCGATCTCGAAGGAGACATGATATGCGAACGGATCGAGATCGCAGCAATGACTGCTTCCTTCGAACTCGACTCAAGAGATTCCAAGGGCTCCGACGAATGCTGCCCGGGCACACCATCGACCGGATCCTGGCTCAGACTTTCCGGTGAGTGGGCTGACAGGGACTGGGGCAGCGACCTTGAGTATGCACGTTACTCGTTCGATTCAAGGAACTACATCATGGTCGCACCCGGCCAACAGGTATCATGGCGCTTCATGGCGGGTCTCATGGATCTTTCCGATGAGTGTCCGTGTGAAGACGTTCCCGAGGCCCAGTACTTCTTCCCCAAGCAGTTCGCGGTGGGTGGAATCGGCACAATACCCGCATACGGCTACAAACAGTTCAAGGGCACCCATATGGTGCTGGCCAATATCGAGTACTCGGTCGGGCTGGCT
>JALGZP010000178.1 GCA_025774845.1 bacterium | reverse complement strand
TGTTGCGGCTCTTCCGAGAATCTGGAAGATCACCCCATGCGATTTGCAGTGATTGGAGATCGTACCGGCCACGCCCAGCTAGGCATATACGAACAGGTCCTTCAGGAAATCCGGAGGATGAAGCCCGATTTCGTGCTGACCGTTGGAGATATGATCCAGGGATACACGGAGGACACCGCAACGATCAAGGATGAGTGGGAAGAGTATCTGAAATTGATCGAGCCCCTGACCGCGCCCATCTATTTTGCTCCCGGGAATCACGATATCGGGGACTCCACCGCTCGTGAACTATTCAAAAGATACGTCGGCGAACCTTATTACTCCTTCGACATAAGAGGTGTGCACTTCATTGCGCTGGACAACAGCCTTTTTGACTCGGTCGGTGAATTCACCGGCGAGCAGATAGACTGGCTGGCGGATGATCTGAGCAAGAATGAAGGCGCCACCTATACGGTCGTGTTTCTTCACAAACCTTTCTGGATCCATGCCATAGCAAAGGGTGAGCCGGACACCCTTCATTCCCTGTTTGCCAAACATGGAGTGGACGCCGTATTCTCCGGGCATTATCACAGCTACTTCGCCGGAGAGTTTGATGGAGTCAAATATACCGGTGTGGGAAGCTCGGGTGGCTACCTCTGGCCTGGTCCAACAGGTTTGGAATATCACTTCACCTGGGTTACAATCGATGGGGATGGGATTTCAATTGCGCCCATAAAGAAGGATGCCGTTCTAGCCTGGGATGAGGTAACTGCGGCGGAATTCAATTTCATAGAAACCATTGAAAAAGAGGCCATGCGTATCGGAAAGGCGCCGGCTGGAAAGGGCCTTACCGTTCCGAGAACGGAGGTGGGGGTTAGGATCAAGAATCTCAATGATCAGTTTGCCCTCGATGACACGCTATCCTGGGAGGTGCCGGATGGTTGGAGCGTTACCCCTGGGAGTATCCCTGTGGGCGTCGGACCAGGAAACGCCTGCACCTTCAAGTTCTCGGTGACAAGCACCGGGGTGCTTTATCCCACTCCCGAGGTTTCCCTACGATATCCTTATGCCGAAGACAAGAAATTCGAGTTGACCGGAGCATTAGGCATCTCTCGTACGGTCTACGCTTACCAAGCCAATAAACCGCCCTCAATTGACGGCAAGCTGACCGAAGGCATCTGGAAAAGTCCCACCACCAAGTTTTTTGCTTCGGATGGTTCCGCCATGTTTACCGATCCGGCATATTTCTATTTTGCATGGGACAAGGACAACCTGTATATTGCCGCCAAGTGCATGGAGACGAAGATGGACTCAATTATGGCCAAGGTCAGAGACCATGATGGTGCAGTTTATGGCGAAGACTGCGTTGGATATTTCCTCCAGCCGGAGACAGACGACGGCCCGGCTTATCAGATATATTTTAATCCCTTGGGCACGCCTTTCGATCAGAAGATCTTAGTGAAAGACGGCGTGGAGGATGCGACGGACAGGGATTGGAACGGCACGTACGACGTAAAGACCTTAAGAGGAGATGATTATTGGAGCATAGAGGCAAGAATACCTCTGAGCCAGCTTGACACGGAGAACCAATCGGGGAAGAAGTGGGCGCTCAACTTCCGCCGCAAGCAGAAGCGGCTGGACACCTCGGCTGACTGGCTGGTGCCGATAAGCTACGACCCGAAGGACTTCGGTGTGCTTGTGCTGAAATAAGACTATTGTCACCCTGACGGTTCGATTTCACTCACCGTCCCTGAGCGAAGTCGAAGGGAGCGAACGCGAAGGGTCCCCTGAATTCCGAGATTCTTCGCTGCGCTCAGAATGACAGCGAAGGCAGAACAAGGTTTATGGTTTGGAAAGGATAGCTTTTGGAGAGGGAGAGGAAATTCTCAACCACTTCGGATATTAACTTAGAGAACCTCTACGATCCCAGGTCGGCAGGCGGGGCCGAGTATCGGAAAGACCTCGGGCAGCCCGGAGATTATCCGTTTACCCGCGGCATATACAAGGACATGTACCGCGGCAGGCTGTGGACCATGCGGCAGTATGCAGGGTTTGGCACAGCCGAGGAGACCAACAAGCGGTACAGGTATCTTTTAGAGCAGGGGCAAACCGGTCTCTCGGTTGCCTTCGATCTTCCCACCCAGATAGGCTACGACTCAGATCATCCGCTCGCTGAAGGTGAGGTGGGCAAGACCGGCGTGGCAATCGATACGCTGGAGGATATGGAGATTCTGTTCAAGGAGATCCCCTTGGACAAGGTCTCCACCTCCATGACCATCAACTCCACCGCCTCGGTGCTTCTGGCCA
>JALGZP010000036.1 GCA_025774845.1 bacterium | reverse complement strand
GTCCGGTGACACGAATTTGGTGACAGTTTACTAACTGTGTCTGTAATTAGGTACCAGTCACCAAATTGAAGGGGAGTGCGGTGGCACAGGGAAAGGAGTCGGTCATGCCGAGAGTTGTCCATTTTGAGATATCCGCAGATGATCCGGAGCGTGCTGTGAACTTCTATAAGGAAGTCTTTGGATGGGACATCCGGAAGTGGGAGGGTCCCATAGACTACTGGCTTGTAACCACCGGGAAAGAGGACGAACCGGGCATAAACGGGGGATTGATGAAGAGGGAGGATCCCCGGCAGTCGATTGTGACCACCGTTGATGTTCCTTCCGTCGATGACTTTCTGGCGAAGGTAGAGGCGGCAGGTGGCAAGACCATCATGCCAAAGACGGAAATTCCCGGCGTTGGCTTCAATGCCTATTGTCAGGACACCGAGGGCAACATATTCGGAATCTTTGAAGGCGGACCGTCCACGTAATCAGACTCTGGATTCCAGTGCCTTAAGGAACTCTTCGTCGGTTGCGGGCGGGCCGACACCGCCGTAGCAGTGTGTGTCCTTATCTCGCCATTCGCACAAGGCTGTTTCTTCGGCTCCATCCGGGCTGAATGCCTTTTCCAGTGTTATGTATACGAAATCTGGATTCTCGGGTGGTTTGTCAGCCTCGGTATCGATCTTTAGCACGATGCCGACATAGTGGGCTTCGCATCTCGCGACCGGTGGCGGCATCCGGACTATCAGCACAGGGTAGTCTGACATGCCCCTATGACGGTACCACATAGCTATACAGCTGATCAATCGCTGGGGCCGGCCTTTTTCAATCCGAGAATCGCGAATACATATCTGGAGCGCGAGCTCAAGTGGACCGAGCAAATCTAAGGAGCCTGTATTGCCGACTCAGGCCTGCGGCCGAGGCTCCTGGGCTGCCAACAGGGGGTGGGACAATAACTTAGCCTTATCTCTTGACAGGGCCGGTTTGCTTTGCTATATTGGTAACAGGTACAAGTGTAATTATACCCCCAGGTGCCCCCGGGCACTATTTTGTTGAATTATGGAGGGGAGGTGGGTTTTTTTGGCTGGCATCATTGTCAGAGATAACGAATCTTTCGAGAGTGCCTTGAGGAGGTTCAAGAAGCTCTGTGAGCGTGAAGGCCGCCTCTCGGAATACAGGAGACATCAGCACTTCGAAAAACCGAGCGAGCGTAGAAAGAGAAAAGTTCTGGCAGCAAGGCGCAAACTTCTCAAGAAGATGGCACAGCAGGCAGGATATTGATGGATCTCAACGAGAAGTTGAGCGAAGATCAGAAGTCCGCAATGAAGGGCGGGGAAACGCTTAAAATCGGCGTGCTTCGCCTGCTACGAACCAGGATAAAGGAACGCGCGGTCCAGAAGCGTGACGATCTCTCCGACGATGAAATCTATAAGGTGATCATGTCGGAGGCCAAGAAACGTCAGGAGGCGATCGACCTCTTCGAACAGGGTGGCAGGGGAGACCTGGCCGACCGTGAGAAGCAGGAGATCGAGTTTCTCAAGAGCTATCTTCCCCCCATGCTTTCCGATGATGAAGTCAAGGCTCTCATCTTAGAGGCGATCAAGGAAGTCGAGGCCAAGACTCCACAGGACTTAGGACGGGTGATGAAGGTCTTGATGCCCAAGGTCACGGGGAGAACCGAGGGTTCCAAGGTCAACAAGATCGTTAAGACGCTTCTTTCCGAGCAAACCGAAGAGAAGGATTGATCATCACCAGACGCGCTTCAGCGTCGACGGGGCTGACACGTCAGTGACGTACTCACGGCATGGACAATCATACCATTCAAGTTCTTGAGTACGAAAAGGGTCTAAGCATAATCGCACGTTATGCTTTGACCGAAGCGGGGAGAGAACGGGTTCTCGCACTCTCACCGCTTGTGGATACCTCCCAGGTGACCTCCCGGTTAAAGATGATCTCTGAGATGAGGGTAGTGCGTGAGTGGGGTAAGACACCTCCGCTTGCCGATGTCGAGGATCTCCGCGAGGCAATCTCAAGAGCGAAAGTGCCGGGGGCGGTGCTTGACGCCCGGACCGTACTCCGCATAGGGAAACTTGCACGAACCTCCAGGCGCGTCCGGAGTTTCTACAAGGAAGTGAAGGAGAAGGCACCGACTCTCTCGGAGCTTGCACTGGGTCTCAATGAAGCCAGTGAACTCGAGAAGAAGATCGATGCCGCCATCGATGACGACACCAACATAAAGGACGGGGCCTCACCGGCGCTGAGGAAGATAAGGCGCGAGAAGGGACGCCTGAGTGCCAAGATCGCCTCGAGCCTCCAATCCATATTAGCCAAGGGAAACCTCCAACAGCATCTCCAGGACAGCATCGTCACAATAAGAAACGGGCGCTATGTGATCCCGATACGGACCGAGGCCAAGGGGAAACTGGAGGGGATAGTACACGATACTTCGCAAAGCGGTGCGACGGTCTTTATCGAGCCCATAACCACGGTCAAACTCAATAACCAGCTTCGGAGTCTTGAACTAGAAGAGAAGGATGAAATCTACCGGATACTGACCGCGCTTACGGCCGCAATCGGTGAGCGGGCGTCCGACCTTATCGTGAACCTCGAACTCTTGACCGAGATCGATGTCATAAATGCGGCTTCGCGGTTCAGCGTGGAGTTCGATTGCACGGAGCCGGGTACGAATGCGGAAGGCCGGACGGTGATAAAGGGCGGCCGGCACCCGATCCTTATAGACATGCATAAGAAGGAGACGGGTCCCGAGCCGGTCCCGCTTGACATGTCACTCGCGGGTAAAGGTCACGGGGTCTTGATAACCGGCCCAAACGCAGGTGGGAAGACGGTGGCCCTAAAGACCATAGGGCTTATCACGCTTCTTGCCCGTACGGGTCTTCACGTCCCGTGTGACGACGGGACCGATATCGGACTTTTCGATGACATCTATGCGGACATTGGGGATGAGCAGTCGATAGAGCTCTCTTTAAGTACCTTCTCATCCCACATGCGAAACATAATCGGTGTCCTGGGCAGGGCCGGCGAGGGTGCCCTGGTACTCCTCGACGAAGTGGGGGCGGGTACGGACCCGTTTGAGGGTGCTGCACTCGCGCGGACTATAATTGAGGATCTCCTCTCCAAGGATGCCACACTTGTGGCGACCACTCACCATATGAGTCTCAAGGTCTTTGCCCACGAGAATCCGCTCCTGGACAATGCATCGATGGAGTTCGACAGTGACAATCTCAAACCCACCTACCGGTTGATCCAGGGTGTGCCCGGGGCGAGCCATGCCTTTGAGATCGCTTCGCGCCTGGGGTTATCCGACGAACTCCTTACACGGGCCCGCGGGTACTGTGGCAAGGAAAGCGTGGAGTTTGAGGAACTCACCCGCGATCTCTTAGAGAAGATGAGGGGCCTCTCCGCGGAGGAGGCGGGGATCGAGGCCAAGCAGCGGAAGATCGATCAGGTCCTGGCGGAGTATGAAAAGCGTCTTCACGAGATAAAGGAACACCGCACCCAGATTAAGCAAGAGGCGCTCAAGGAGGCGAAGAACGTGGTGGATGATGCCAAGCGGACGGTGAAGAAACTCGTTAAGGAACTCAAGGATAAAGAACCCGATCCTAAGCACGCAAGAAAGGTTGAGCAGGAGATAAAGGAAAAGGCGGGTTCGATAGATAAGGCAATTGAGAAGATCGCTGAGGCGGGAGAGACCCGCCGGCCGCTTAAAGACATCAAGGTCGGCACCCGCGCCTATGTGAAGCCGCTTTCACGGGAAGGGACCGTCCTCACGGAGCCTGACAGCAAGGGCAGGGTCGAGGTCGTGGTAGGGGCCTTGAAGGCCGAGGTAAGCGCGGCCGATCTCCTGGAGCCCGAACCGAAAGCCGGGAAGGGAAAGGGTGCCGGCGGTGCGAAAGATGAGGGGACGAAGGAGGACACGAGGCCGGGCGAGACACCTGGAACCGAGAAGGCCCGGCTCTTTGAGTACGAAGCCAAGGAGATCCCGGTTGAGATCGATGTCAGAGGCATGACGGCGGAAGACGCTTGGGAAACGGTGGATAAGTACCTTGATGATGTAGCGCTTTATGGCTACGATTCGGTACGGGTGATTCATGGCAAGGGCAAGGGCATCCTTTCAAAGAGGATACGCGAGATGCTCACTTCACATCCACGCGTGAAGCGCCACAGGTTCGGCGAGCTCGCAGAGGGTGGCACCGGGGTGACGGTCGTGGAGATGGACAAGGGGTAAGCATTGGCATACTCGATCCCTGAAGAAATCGTCGAGAAGGTGAGAGACAGCGCCGATATCGTGGAGATCGTTGGGGAGCACCTGCCGCTTAAGCAGTCGGGTAGAAACCTCAAAGCCCTCTGTCCCTTCCATCCGGAGAAGACGGCATCCTTCATGGTGAGCCCTGAAAAGCAGATCTATCATTGCTTCGGATGCGGTGCCGGCGGCAATGTCTTTAACTTCCTGATGCAGATTGAAAACATCACATTCCCCGAGGCCGTAAGGACCTTAGGCAAGCGCTACGGGATCAAGATTCCTCAAACCACTTCAAAGGTAAGTTCCGAAGCATCGCTTGCATATAAGATAAACGCCATGGCGGCCAAGGCATACCATGCAGCCTTGAGCGGTACCAAGGAAGGTACGGCGGCACGCAAGTACTTGCGTTCGCGCGGGATCACGGAGGAGATCGAGGAGAAATTCCTTATAGGCTTTGCCCCATCGGACGGCGGGTATCTCGTACTCGAGGCCAAACGCCGGAAGGTGGATCCGCAGAAGTTGGTTGCCCTTGGGCTTGCGATTGAGCGGGAGGGGCGTCCGCGTGATCTCTTCCGGAACCGGTTGATGTTTCCCATAGCGAGTGCGGGCGGCAGAATTCTCGGTTTCGGTGGGCGGGTGCTTGACGACGGGCAGCCAAAGTATCTCAACTCGCCGGAGACCCGGCTCTTCAGAAAATCCGAAACCATCTTCGGTCTTTATAAGGCCAAGGGGGAGCTCAGAGGCCAGGGTCGGGCGATAGTTGTCGAAGGTTACATGGATGTGATCCCACTTCATGCAGGGGGGTTTACAAACACCGTGGCCTCCCTCGGCACGGCCTTCACATTTGAACAGGCAAGAAAGATCAAGCGCTATTGCGGCGAGATCGTTCTTGCCTACGATGGGGATCAGGCGGGACGACTTGCGGCCCTGAGGGCATGCGACGCGGGCGTCCAGGCGGGACTCAAGGTACGGGTGGTGAGCCTTCCCGATGGGAAGGATCCTGACTCGTACCTGAGGGCAGAGGGGAAGGAAGCCCTCGCCGGGCTCATCAAAAACGCCTCACACTACGTCGATTTCGCCCTGGCCCAATCGCCCACGGACGACCTGGAGGATGCCGTCAAGTTCGTGCTTACGATCATCAGCCGGGTCGGGGATCCGGTCAGGGTCTCACTTGATCTTAAGCGGCTTGCGGCGGCCAGCGGGGTCTCGGAGGTAGCACTCCAGCGCTCACTTGAGGGGATATCCAGAAAGAAACCCGTTACCCCCCAGGAAAGAAAGCACAAAAACGAGAGAAAACAGGAGCCAACTGCTTGCGATACAGTCGAAAAATCAATAGTTTCTATATTGATCGGTTTGCCTGAGTGTGTTGACAGGATCTTTGATGCGATTTCACCGTCGGAGTTCACGGATCGCAGGATGAGGAAGATAGCTGAGACCATACTTGACAGGAAGTCGAGAGGTCTCGCCTTCGACACAAGTGCCCTACTATCCGTGATTGACGACGAGCCTGCGAGAACACTCCTCATAGACACTTCGATCGACACCGACATCACCGGTGATGCCGACAAGCTGGTTGCGGATCATATCGCCGGTATGAAGAGGAGAGTGATCGAAAAACAGATTGCGGTTCTCAGAAAGCAGATTGAAATCGCTGAGAAGGAAGGGGATGCCGATCTTCTGCAGTCTCTGCTGACGAAACGGCAGGGCCTTGCGCAAGACTTAAGACTACTTTCGACCTAACCCTGGAGACGGGTTTACTGTCCCGAGGGGGAAAGGAGAAAGCGGAGCATGAAGTCCGGACTCAAGCCAGACGTCTTAAGTAATCTGAAGGAGCTGGGCGCAAAGCAGCGTTACATCACCGTAGATCAGATAAACGAGTGTCTCGGGGCAGATGCCACTGTAGACGACATGGATGAAGTCTACAAGATGTTCTACGGCATGAAGATCGACGTCGTCGATTCGCCCGAAGAGGCGCTCAAGAAACAGGCAAAGCAGGAAAAAGAGAAGGCCAAGCGGCTCGAGGCGCAGATGGCGACTCAGAGCATGCGCTATGACGATCCCATAAGGATGTACCTGCGTGAGATGGGGAAAGTCCCCCTGCTGGACCGGGAAGGCGAGATAACGCTGGCCAAGCAGATCGAGGACGGTCAGTCGAAGGTCGAGGTGGCGGTCTTTATCTGCCCGACGTCTTTTAAGGATCTTGGCGGGCTGGCCCTCAGGCTGGATAGGGGCAAGATAAAGATCGAGGATTTCCTGCAGGTTGATGTCGGAGCGTGGGGTCCTCTCTACACCGGGCGCAGGGAGAAACAGCGGGCCTTGAGATGCATCAGGAAAGTGCTCAAGGTCCATACCGAGATGGAGCTCCTGGCTGCCAAGCTTCAGACCAAGACGGGCAAGAAACGCGAGACGACCATCAGGGCCAAGCTGGACAAGCTCGGCCTCAAGCGGATGAAAGAATGCACGAACCTGAGGCTTCATCGCCAGCAGATAGCGAAGCTTGCCGATCGTCCCAAGAACCTGGCTGCGAGGATTCACGAAGGTGAAAAAGAGATCCAGGATGTGGAGCGGGAATCCAATTTCCCGGCGCAGCAGGTAATCGAGATAGCTCGACTCTGCCGTAAGGGCAGGACTCAGGTCCGTAAGGTCGTCAAACAGACCAAGATGGGCAAGGACCAGTGGCTGGCTTTCGAGAAGCGGATAAGAAACTCGAGACGGAAGATCAGACGGGTTGAGCTCGAGGCACGAATGACCCGCATCGATCTACAGCGTCTTGTTGATGAGATCGCTTACGGCGAGAACCTCGTCAACGACGGCAAGAAGCGTATGGTTGAAGCCAACGTGAGACTCGTGATCTCAATCGCCAAGCGCTATGTGAACAGAGGCCTTGAGTTTCTCGATCTCATTCAGGAAGGCAACAGCGGGCTGATGCGGGCGGTTGAGAAGTTCGATTACAAGAAGGGTTACAAGTTTTCGACCTATGCGACCTGGTGGATCAGGCAGGCCATAACAAGGGCAATCGCCGACCAGGCAAGGACGATCAGGGTTCCGGTTCACATGATAGAGGCCATCAACAAGGTCTTGAGAGCATCAAGACGCCTCGTGCAGGAATATGGCCGCGAGCCGTCGCCGGAGGAGATAGCCAAGACACTCGATCTCCCGCTTGACAAGGTAAAGAGCGTGCTCAAGGCGGCCCAGGAGCCCATATCACTCGATCGCCCGATAGGGGAGGATGAGGACAGCAACCTCGGGGATTTCATCGAGGACACGAGGGTGGTATCCCCGGCGCAGTCTGCCGCGTTCGTCATGCTTCAGGAACAGATGAGTAACGTGCTCTCCACGCTTACGCGGCGCGAAGAGAAAGTGATACGCTTAAGGTTCGGTCTTGGAGACGGCTGTCCGAGGACTCTTGAAGAGGTCGGTAGCATCTTTAACGTTACCCGTGAAAGGGTGCGCCAGATCGAGGCCAAGGCACTGAGGAAACTCAAACACCCATCACGCGCAAGGAAGCTCACGGGTTACATCGAGTTACCTTAGCCCGGCTCGGGTTTTAGCTTGACGCTGGCGATTTCTTATTATACTTATAATGAAATGAGGGCCCATAGCTCAGTTGGTCAGAGCGCCCGGCTCATAACCGGAAGGTCCTAGGTTCGAAGCCTAGTGGGCCCACCACTTTTTTTGTTTTACGATGGGCGATTAGCTCAGTGGTTGAGAGCGCCCGCCTCACACGCGGGAGGTCACTGGTTCAAATCCAGTATCGCCCACCAACAGGTGAGTGTTATGACGGAACGCTTGGGGAAAAGACGAAAGGTCTGCGACGGCGAGATGTCGTGGCCCGGTTCTCCAGGCGTGTACCGCAACCCGGTACACGCCTTTTTTTGTTTAGGTGAGTCGTCATGAAAGCACGAGTACTGGACCAGCTCCTGGATGAATTCGCTCCTTCGGCCGCCGGGTCGCAGGATGCCGGTGACTACCTGCTCGGGAACCCGGGACTTGACGTCGACCGGTTCTTCGTCGCGTGGAATCCCGGCCAGCTTGAGGGTATCATAAAGAAATCCGGGGATGGCAAAGGTGCGTATGTGGCCTATCTCGGCGGACTTGACGAAAAACTCAGGTGTGTTCTTTCACTCTCGCTCAAGGGCCTTAAGGGCTTCGTTATCAGGTTCACAGGTCCGACCTGGCGTTACCACTCCTGGGGTGTGACGGCTAAGATGGCAAAGGACCTTGGCATAGAGGATCCCGAGCCCGTGCTGGCCGCCGGCCGAGAGCATAACTTCAAAGTCGTAACATATGCTCCCGGGAAGGACATCCCAAAGGTGAGGGAGTCACTCTTCTCGGCGGGTGCGGGCAGGTATGGTCTCTACTCCAAGTGCTCCTTCTCCGGCTCCGGCAAAGGGACGTTCCTTGGGGACAAGGACGCGAAGCCCGCCTATGGACAACCGGGCAGGATGGAGGAGATCGAGGAAGAGCGGCTGGAGGTCTTGGTTCCTTCTGACAGGATCGGCAAGGCCCTCGCGGCCCTGAAGAAGATCCACCCGTACGAGCAACCTGTGATAGAAACCTACGAGGTCGGATCCGGGCGGGAGTTTGGTGAAGGCCGTATGGGGAGGCTCACCTCGCCGCTGGCTTCAATGGAGGCCTCAAGAAAGATAGCATCGGTACTCGGATCGCGGGCGGTCCATGTCTCGGGTGAGTCCAAGGCCCGGACCGCGATGATCTGGGATGGCGATGCGGGGACGGGACTCTACGAAGCCCTCCTCAGGGATGTTGATCTCTATGTGGGTCCTGACAGTCATGGACTGGCAAAGCTTTCAGGAAGGACGCGGCGTGTGGGAGCGGTTGAGTTCCCGCGGTATTGTTTTGTGATGGCCGGTGCGAAGGAATTGATATACATGGTTAGAGAAAAATCAAAGAGCGAGTCCTGGGGTCTCAGGACTTTTCTGCCGTCCAAGGTGGGCAAGGAGGGAGCGCATACATGAGAGCGACGAAGGACCTTCTCCTGAAGCTTCAGAAACTTGACGATGAGATCGCTGCTCTGAGGGCGGACGAAGAGTCGATTCCTGCGAAGAAGGAGAATCTTGAAGAGGGACTCAAGGCCATCCAGGAGAGGGTTGAGGAGCACAAAGAGCAGTCGATAGAACTCGCCAAGAAGCGGAAGGAACAGGAGATCGAGCTGGAGTCGACCGCCGACGGCATGGGTAAGTTCCAGAGCCAGCTCTTTCAGGTGAAGAGCAACCGCGAGTATGAGGCCCTGCAGCATGAGATTGCCGGGCTGAAGGAGAAGAGCTCAAAGATCGAGGATGTTATCCTGGAAATCCTGGAGAGCTCCGAGGAGATCTCGAAAGCCATCGAGGCGGAAGAAGGGGCGCTCAAGGCCGAGAGCGAGCGGTCCAAGACCGAGCAGGCCAAACTCGACGGGGAGCTTAAGGAACTCACAGATGCAATCAAAGTCAAGAACGATGAAAGGGCGCGTCTGGTCGCGGATCTCGACAAGGTGCTGCTCGCGCGCTATGAACGAATCAGGGACAATAAGAACGGGCTTGCAGTGACTTCTGTGGAGAACGGCGCCTGTGGAGGATGCTTCCGGCGGATCCCTCCCCAGGAGATGCAGAATCTCAAGCGGGATGACCGGATAATCACCTGTGAAGGTTGCGGGAGGATAATCATCTGGAGGTGGGAATGACATCCGGTACTTCCCCGAAAGGGGACCTCTCCTACGCGCTTAAGTTGCTTGCCTCGGGACAGGGGATAGGTGAGGTCTGGAGAGAGACAGGTTTCGAGTCAAGGAAAGCACTGGCGAACAGGCTGTTTGAGCTCGCCGAGGAGAGTGTCCAGCCGAAACACCTCAGTCTTGTGGCCTATTCCGACGGGGCGTCGCGCGGCAATCCGGGTGATGCGGGCTGCGGTGTCGTGATACTCGATGAGTCAGGCCAGACCTTGCTGGAGGAGCACAAGTACCTGGGCAGGACAACCAACAACGTTGCGGAGTACCAGGCTGCCATACTGGCTCTTGAGAAGGCCTCGGAGCTCGGAGCAACCCGGCTTGAACTCAGGGTTGACAGCAGTCTTCTGGCCAACCAGATTAAGGGCAGGTACAAGGTCAAGAGTGAGGCGCTCGCGGGTTTGTACCAGAGTCTTATGGAAAAGGTGAGACTATTTGAGACTTTTGAGATTACTCTGATCAGGGGGACGGAGAACACGCAGGCAGACAGGCTGGCGAATCTTGGCGTTTCTGCCCGCAAAGGAGGTTAAGTCCGGAACAGGCGAGGTGTTCGCGCACGGGATAAAACCCGTGTGAGGAAAGTCCGAGCTCCACAGGGCAGGGTGCTGGGTAACACCCAGTGGGAGCGATCCCAAGGAAAGTGCCACAGAAAGCAAACCGCCGGCCTCGGCCGGGTTGTTCACAGCCCGGGTCAAAGCCGGTAAGGGTGAAAGGGTGAGGTAAGAGCTCACCATTGTCCCCGGTGACGGGGACAGATCGGTAAACCCCACCCGGAGCAAGACCAAATAGGGGAAGATGAAGCGGCCCGCTTCGCTACAATTCCCGGGTCAGGTCGCTTGAGGTGTGAGGGAACTCACATCCCAGATTAATGAATGCCGCCAGGAGCAAGGTCGTGGACGCCGCGCTACTGGAACAGAACTCGGCTTATTGCCTGTTCCGGTGTCCGCCAGCTATCATGCTCTTTGCCTATTAAAGGACACTTGATGGGCTTGAGGACAAACAGCAAGAAAGACAAGAACGGGCGGAGTCCGGCCGATGAAGAGGCCGAGAAACTCCTTGCCGATGTCGAAAGACTACGCCCGGGTGCCGACCGGGAATTGATCGAGAAGGCGTTCCACTTCAGTGCCAAAGCCCATGAAGGCCAGCTCAGGCTTTCGGGTGCCCCCTATCTGACTCACTGCGTAGAGGTAGCGCGCATCCTTGCAGAACTGCACCTCGATTCGGTGACGATTGCCGGTGGGCTCCTTCACGACATTGTGGAGGACACGCCGTTCGGGGTGAACGACATCCGGAAAGCATTCGGCGGTGAGATCGCCACGATCGTCGACGGTGTGACCAATATCAGCGGCATGAGCTTTGACAGCCCCGAGCAGGAACAGATGGAGAAGTACAGGAAGATGCTGCTCTCGATGGCCGAGGACGTGCGGGTGATCCTCATCAAGCTGGCCGACAGGCTTCACAATGTGCAGACACTTCAGTATCTGCCGGCCGCCGACAGGAAGAGGATCGCCCGGGAGACTCTCGAGGTCTTTGCACCGCTTGCCCACAGGCTGGGTATAGCCAAGGTCAAGTGGGAGCTCGAGGATCAATCACTCAAATATCTGGACGGGGAGGCCTACGAGCTTCTCGCCGGTCAGATCGCCGTCAGCCGCAGGCAGCGTGAGAAGTACCTTGAGGATCTCAAGGAACCGCTTATGCAGAAGCTCCGGGAGAACGGCATAGAGGCCGAGATCGCCGGCAGGGCGAAGCACTTCTACAGCATCTACATGAAGATGAAGAACCAGGGGCGGCCGATTGAGGACATCTATGATCTCCTGGCGATCAGGGTCATAACCGGTAGTGTTGCCGACTGCTATAAAATCCTCGGCGTGATCCACGGGATGTATGTTCCCGTGATCGACCGGATCAAGGACTTCATCGCGACACCAAAGAAGAACATGTACAGGTCGCTCCACACGACCGTTATCGGCCCGCACGGTGAGATGGTTGAAATCCAGATCAGGACCATGGAGATGCACAAGACGGCGGAGGAAGGGATCGCGGCCCACTGGCGCTACAAAGAGGGACGCAAGAGTGACGAGGAACTCGAGAAGCAGCTGGCCTGGCTCAGGCAGACGCTTGAGTGGTCGCGTGATCTGACCGACCCAACCGAGTTCATGCAATCTCTGAAAGCAGACCTGTATCATCATGAGATATTTGTATTTACGCCGAAAGGTGATTTGAGGAATCTACCGCTCGGGGCGACACCAATCGATTTCGCCTATGCCGTCCATACCGAAGTGGGTAACCACTGCGCGGGGGCCAAGGTCAACGGTAAGCTCATGGCTCTGACAACGGAACTCAAGAACGGTGACACCGTGGAGATAATGACTCAGGCCAATGCGGTACCCAGCATCGACTGGCTCAAGACCGTCAGAACGGGCGGCGCGAGGTCTAAGATAAGGAGATGGCTCAAGGTAAAGGGCTACGGGGAGCATGTCACCATCGGCCGTGAGATGCTTGAAAGGGATTTCAAGAAGGTGCACAAGCCTTTTCCCGGGGAGAGGGAGATGGCCGATGTCGCGCACGAGCTTAAGCGCAGCGATGCCGGGCACCTGTTCTTCTCTGTAGGCAGCGGTGAGATATCAAGCCAGATCGTTCTCCATAAGTTCCATCCCGATCTCGCAAAGACACCACGTGTCAAGAAGCCCCCCCGCCCCGTCAAGACCGATTCAGGTGTGATCATCCAGGGAATGGGAAACATCGTGATCAGGTTTGCGAAGTGCTGCCAACCTGTTCCCGGTGATGAGGTTGTCGGTCTGGTCACAAAGGGCCACGGAATATCGGTGCACCGCTCGACCTGTCATAATGTCTTGAAGCCGGGTATTCCGACAGAGAGACTGCTCAGCGTGAACTGGGATATGGAGAAGGAGCAGGCGTTCCCTGTCGAGGTGTCAATGCTCTGTGAGGACCGGCGCAATATGCTCGCCGACGTAGCGAAAGCGATAGGCGATGAGAATGCGGACATCGTCAATGCGGATGTGAAACGCCAGGGCACACACGCCGTGGGTACCTTTGCCCTCCAGGTTAAGGGCCTCATTCAGCTTAACGCGGTCATCAAGGCGATATCCGGAGTGAAGGGCGTTTACAAGATTGCCAGAAAGGGTGAGGTAAACAACGGGTGACGACCGCAGTCCCACCGGCCACGGAGCCTGTGTATTCAACACGCCGGGGCATGACGTGGCTGACCTACCCTGAACTCACCATACCGAATGTCGAGCACGGGATCGCAGTGTTTAAGGATCTCTCCACCGGCCCACCGGGCCCGGATACAGTGACGAAGCTGACGGGGACGCTCCGTTCAAGTCTTGATCCCGCCCCCGGGTGTCTCATCATCCCCGTCCAGAAGCACACGAGTCTTGTGAGACAAGTGGGGTGGGCGGACTGTGATGGCAGGGTGATTACGTGTGACGGTCTGGTGACGCACGAGACCGGCGTGATGATTGCCATCAGCGTAGCCGATTGCATCCCGCTCTTTGCGGTCGAAAACGACAGCGGAACGATCGGGGTCGCGCACTGCGGTTGGCGGGGGATAGCAGCAGGAGTCGTCGAAGAGTTCACTGCGTGTCTCCGCGCTCTGGCAGACCGGCCAGGGGATGTGGTCTATCTAATCGGCGCTTCGATCGGGACTTGCTGCTACGCGGTACGCAGTGATTTCCTCGCTCACTTTTCCGATGAGGAAGTAGAGTCGTTTTCGACCACGACCGGGCATCGCACATGTTTTGACCTTAAGTCCCTCCTTGCCTCGCGGCTGATAAAGTCCGGCGTTGGGGTGGGGCAGATTTCAATTGACAATACATGCACGTCGTGCAACAAGTACTTACTAAGCTCGTACAGGGCGGACGGCAGCAAGTGTGGACGGATGCTCGCTTTCCTCATGGTTAAAGTGTGAGGCAGGCGGGCGTTACGCTATGGCCCGGATTATTCAGAAACCTCGTGGCGAGGTGTCGTGAATAACCCGGCCGGTGGGGGAGGTGACCTCTTGAAGGCTGTAGTCCAGAGGGTGAGCGGTGCGGGTGTTACCGTGGCCGGAGAGGTCGTGGCAGGGATCGGGAGGGGTCTTGTGATCCTGCTCGGTGTTAAGAAGGGCGACACGGCAGACCAAGCCCTGTGGCTGGCGAGGAAGTGCGCCGGACTCCGTGTCTTTGAGGATGAGAAGGGGCTTATGAATCTCAGTCTCGGCGATGTGGGTGGCGCTGCGCTCGTGGTCTCGCAGTTCACGCTCTATGGGGATTGTGAAAAGGGGCGGCGCCCGAGCTTCACCGAAGCCGCACCGCCTGAGACGGCGGAGACGCTTTACGAGGTCTTCGTCAGGACGCTCAGGGATGAGGGAATTCCGGTCGAGACGGGAAGGTTCCAGGCTAAGATGCTTGTCGAGATAGCAAACGACGGTCCTGTTACCCTGATCGTTGAACGGTGATCTGTAGTGGCAAAACGTTTTCCTTTTTCAGATCGTGAAATCATACTGGCGTCATCGTCTCCCAGACGCCGCTATCTCCTTAAGCTTATCCGCATGAAGCACACGGCGGTCCATCCCCGGGTCAGGGAAGAGGACCATGCCGACAGTGATCCCATCCGGCACGTCCTTGAGCTTTCGAAGCTTAAAGCACGTTCAGTCAGAGGTGATTTCAGCCGAGGCTATATACTGGGCGCAGACACGATCGTGGTGTTTGATCGCGGCATTCTGGAAAAGCCGGCGGACCGTGCGGATGCGCGGGCCATGCTCGGGAAACTCTGTGGCCGTCTGCATGAAGTCTATACAGGACTCACTCTGATCGACGCCGGAAGTGGGAAGGAACTTCAAGGCTACGAAAAGACCCGTGTTAAGATCCGGAGGATGTCAGCAACTGAAATTGATGCATACATCGAGACTGGAGAACCGATGGACAAAGCCGGCTCGTATGGCATTCAGGGTTACGGAGCTGCTATAGTAGAGAGGGTGGACGGATGTTACTTCAACGTGGTCGGGCTTCCGATCGTCAGACTGTTGGGTCTCATCCGGGACATGGACAGTATATGCGGAGGTGAGTAGCAATGTCAGTCAAGACTTTTGACATGCACCTGAGCACCAAGGGATTCGGGGACATGATCGATGTCACCCAGCAGGTGCAGGATCTGGTCAAGAAATCACGGCTTTCGGAGGGTATCGCCACAGTCTTCATCCCGGGTTCGACGGCCGCTGTGACAACTGTCGAGTACGAATCCGGTGCGGTCTCGGATGTGAAAGAAGCATTCGACCGGCTGGTGCCTACTGAAATGGACTATGCCCATAATGAGCGCTGGGGTGATGGTAACGGCTTCTCCCATGTAAGATCCGCGCTGCTTAAGACATCCCTCACGATTCCGTTCACAGGTGGAAACCTGATGCTCGGCAGGTGGCAGCAGATCACGGTGGTGGACTTCGATAATGGCGCGAGGGACAGACGCGTAATCGTACAGGTGATGGGGGAGTAACCGGTGCATGAACCGCCAGTAAAACCCATCGAATGGTGTGGCGATGAGGTGAAGATCATCGATCAACGCCGGCTGCCCGGGGAAGAACACATTCTGAGCCTCAGGACAACCGGTGAGTTTGAGGAGGCAATCAAGACGCTGGCCGTGAGGGGAGCGCCGCTCATCGGTATCGCCGCTGCAATGGGGGTCGCCGTCGCGTCGCGCCGGCTGGTTTCATCGACTTGGGCTGAGTTCGAGACCTCGCTCCGGGAATCGATCCAGGTACTTCACGGGACAAGGCCCACGGCAAGTAACCTCTTCTGGGCACTCAAACGGATGGAGAAAATCCTCGAAGACACCACCCACGACGAGTCACCCGAGGCCTGCTCCCGTGCCCTCGTCAAGGAGGCCCTCGGGATCTACGAAGAAGACCTCGAGATGGGAATCAAGATAGGCAAAGCAGGCGCCGGTCTTATCAGGGACGGCTTCTCAATACTCACTCACTGTAACGCGGGCGGGCTTGCAACCTCCGGATTCGGTACGGCGCTGGCACCGGTCTACTGGGCATTTAACAAGGGTGTGCAGCTCAAGGTATATGCCGACGAGACCCGGCCTCTGCTTCAGGGGGCCAGGCTCACGGCGTGGGAGCTTGCCCGGGCCGGTATCGACGTCACGGTTATTTGCGACAGCGCCGCCCACATAATGCTTTCAAGGGCAAAGATAGACCTGGTCCTGGTCGGAGCGGACAGGATCACCTTAAGCGGTGACTTCGCTAACAAGATCGGTACACGTGGTGTTGCGATGTCCGCCCATGCCGCCGGCGTGCCCTTCTACGTGGCGGCTCCAAGCTCTACCATTGATTTCGACCTCGAAAAGGGTGCGCAGATACCCATCGAGGAGCGGGACGCTCTTGAGGTAACTCACGTCGGTGGAGTGCGGATCACCCCACCCGGTGTGGCTGCCTACAATCCTGCTTTTGATGTCACACCGGCCGAGTATGTTTCCGGCTTTATAACCGAGAAAGGCCTCATAAATCCGCCCTACCTTGAGAACCTCGCGAGCATCCGATCTGACGACCCACAAATGCATTGACACCAACCCATTCCGGTGTTAGATTTGGGGAAAATCCAGGCTGTAACAGAGCGTGGGAGGATTTAGATGGTTCAGACTAACCTAGAAGTAAGGTGGTACGTAATCGATGCCGGCGGCAAGGTTCTCGGCAGGCTTGCCAGCCAGATCGCCAGCAGGCTCCGGGGAAAACACAGACCTGAATTCGCACCGCATACCGATGTGGGTGACCACATAATCGTTGTCAACGCGGGTGCTGTGGTTCTTACGGGCAACAAAGTTCTCCAGAAAGAGATGTTGAGATACAGTGGCTATCCTGGCGGACTCAAGCGCATAGCCTACAAGGATCTCATGAAGAACAAGCCCGAGTTGGTGGTTGAAAAAGCGATAAAGGGGATGCTCCCCCACACCAAACTGGGCAGGAAAATGGCCAAAAAGCTCAGGGTCTACCCAGGGCCGGATCACCCGCATCAGGCCCAGAACCCCGAGCCGCTCCAATTAGACTGATGGAGGGAGGTGAGTAATTGAAGAATCTCAGTCAGGCAACCGGCAGAAGGAAGGAAGCGGTGGCAAGAGTATCGATACGTGAGGGTGAGGGTAAGCGCCTCGTGAACGGTAAGTCATTCAGCGACTATTTCCAGCGAGAGGCTATCATCGTACACGCGGAGGAACCCCTCAAGGTCTATCCTTCTGTTGATACGGTTGATGTGATGATAGACGTCAAGGGCGGTGGCAAGCACGGGCAGGCAGGCGCTGTGCGTCTCGGTATAGCCAGAGCGTTGGCTACAATTGACCCGGCCCTGCACAAACCGCTCAGGGATGCCGGATATCTTTCCCGTGACCCCCGTATGAAGGAGAGAAAGAAGTACGGGCAACCCGGCGCGAGGAAGAGATTCCAATTCTCTAAGAGATAGCAACGATTCCACACGTCTCCCGATTCCCTTCAGGGTCTGGATCTTAAGGTTCAGTTGAAGGGAGATGAAGGAGATGGCGGTCAAACCCAAACAGAGAGGTTGCAGTATGACATTGAAAGGCGTCACCATGAAAAGCCTGCTTGAAGCAGGCGTTCATTTTGGGCATCAGAAGCGAAGATGGAATCCCAAAATGAAGAAGTACATTTTTGTTGAAAGAAGTGGCATTTACATCATCGATCTTCAGAAGACCCTCGAGCTCCTCGGCAAAGCTTCCGACCAGGTGAACGCATCGGTTAAGGGCGGCGGGCTGATACTCTTTGTCGGCACGAAGAAGCAGGCGAAGGATGTGATCAAGGAAGAGGCCAGGAGGTGCGGGATGCCGTTTGTGACCGAGCGATGGTTGGGCGGAATGCTTACCAATTTCAAAACCATCAGGAACAACATCAGGCGGCTTGAGGAACTTGAGGCGATGGAAGCTGATGGGCGGCTTGCGGCGCTTTCGAAGAAAGAAGCATCTTCCCTCACAAAGCATAAGATGAAACTCGAGAAGGTTCTCGACGGTATACGGACAATGGACACTTTGCCTGCGATGGTTTTCGTTGTCGATACGCGCAAGGAGAAGATTGCGGTTGCCGAGGCAAGAAGGCTCAAGATCCCGATCGCAGGGATAGTCGATACGAACTGTGACCCCGATCCGATAGATTTCCCGATGCCGGGTAATGATGACGCAATCCGGTCGATCCGGCTCTTCGCCAGAGCGGTATCGAACGCAGTGGTTGAGGCCAAGGGCCTGTCAACCGAAGGCATCGACGTACCGGAGTCCGAGGCAGGGGCTGAGGCCGGGGCTGAGGAAAAACCGGCAGTCGCCGAGGAACCAGAAAAGAAACCTGAGCCGGAGGGTGAGGTCGCAGAGTCGTAGGTAGGGAGGAAGCAATGGACGTTACTTTGGACAAAGTGAAACTTCTTAGAGATAAGACCAGCGCGGGGATTATGGATTGCAAGAAAGCACTCGCCGAGTCCGCTGGAGACATCGACGACGCTGTTGAGTACCTGAGGAAAAAAGGTGTTGCCAAGGCCTCCAAACTGACCTCGCGGAAAGCGGGGGAGGGTGTTGTACATGCGTACATACATCCGGGCGGCCGGATCGGTGTGCTCCTGGAGATCAACTGTGAAACGGATTTCGTGGCAAGAACCGACGAATTCAAGGCACTCGTGAACGACATCGGGCTTCAGGTTGCAGCCACCAGTCCTCTCGCGCTAACACGAGAAGATATAAGTGCCGATCTTGTGGATAAGGAGAAGGAGATCTACAAGAGCCAGGCGAAAGAGGAAGGCAAACCGGAGAAAGTCATCGACAGGATCATCGAAGGCAAACTTGAGAAGTTCTATGAGGAAGCATGTCTTCTCGAGCAGCCTTATGTCAAAGACCCCGACACAAAGGTCGCCGATCTCGTAAAGGAGATGTCCGGCAAGGTCGGTGAGAACATAATTATCCGCAGATTCACACGGTTCCAGCTCGGGGAAATGTCCTAGCCACATCGAGGGAAAGAGTGAGCAATCGCCATTACAGGCGAGTCGTCCTGAAGCTGAGCGGTGAGGTTCTCGGAGGATCCTCCGAAACGGCCCTGGAGGCCGGCCTGATAAGAGAATTGCTCGGCCAGATCAAGGAAGTGGTCGATCAGGGCACGGAGATGGGAATTGTCGTCGGGGGCGGCAACGTGCTGAGGGGCAGCCAGGCCGCCCGGCACGGCCTCGGACGGATATCTGCCGACCATATCGGTATGCTTGGGACCGTGATCAACGGTCTGGCACTCCGCGACATAGGTGCGGGCGAGAATCTCGACATAAGGGTGATGTGCCCGTTTCCCTGCGCCAACTTCGTCGAACCCTACACGAGAGAGAAAGCCCGGGAACATCTTGGCAAAGGCAGGGTCGTGGTGTTCGTCGGTGGAACCGGTAATCCCCTGTTGACCACGGATACGGCCGCGGCTCTTCGGGCGGCCGAGCTAGATGCCGAGGCGGTGCTCAAGGGTACCAAAGTTGACGGCGTCTATACCGCCGACCCCGTTCACGATTCAAAAGCGGAGAAGTTCCAGAGGATCACTTTCAAGGAAGCAATGAAGAAGGAACTCGGCTTTATGGACAGCTCGGCTCTCTGGATTTGCAGCCGGACGAACATCCCTGTGATTGTGTTCAATATCCTTGAAAAGAACGGCCTGAAACGAGTCGCACTTGGTGAGAAGATCGGAACCGTTGTTGAGGGGGGACCACATGATTGACGAAATCCTCAGGGATGCAGAGGACCGTATGGGAAAGTCCCTTGTCGCTTTCAGACGGGAACTGGGAGGAATAAGGACAGGCAAGGCTACTACGGCGTTGCTCGATGCGATCAAGGTCGAATGCTACGGGCAGGTGATGCCTCTTAACCAGGTCGCAAGCATCAGTGTACCCGAGGCCAGACTCCTGCTTGTTCAGCCATGGGACAGGACGATTCTCTCCGATGTCGAGAAGGCGATTCACAAGTCCAGCCTCGGACTGGTTCCCAACACTGACGGCAATGTGATCAGACTCGCGATCCCTTCGCTGACTGAAGAAAGACGTCACGACCTGGTGAAGGTCGTGCGTAAGCACGCGGAAGAGGCCAGGGTGTCGGTCCGGAACATCAGACGTGATGCGAATGAGCATCTCAAGGCGGGCCAGAAGGACGGCGCGATCTCTGAGGATGATTCCCACAAGGCAGTGGACAAGGTCCAGGAGCTTACAAACAAGTACATAGAAGACATAGATAAGTCGCTGGCGGCCAAAGAAACAGAGATTATGGAAGTCTGAGACCATCGCAGGTCTCAGAACGCGTCCCAACCTTCAGGAGAGGTTCTGATCAGCAAGTCAGAAGAGCTCCAGACCATTGAGAAGAAGATCCTTGCCAAGGGCAATCTGCCCGACCATGTCGCCGTGATCATGGACGGTAACGGCAGGTGGGCGCGCCGGCGGAAGCTGCCACGGGTGGCAGGCCACCGGGCGGGAATCAAGGCGGTAAGAGACGTGGTCAGAGGTTGCGGCAAACTGGGAATCTCTTACCTGACTCTCTACACGTTCTCGGTTGAAAACTGGAAACGTCCTGCCAGAGAGGTCAATGCACTGATGACGTTTCTCAGGCAGACACTGCGTGACGAGGCCGAAGAACTCAACCGGAACAATGTGAAGCTCCGGGTGATAGGCAGAATCGAAGACCTCCCGGATTCTGTCAGGGCAGAGCTCTCACGTGCGGTGGAATTCCTGGACAAGAACACGGGCCTCACGCTGGTGCTGGCGCTGTCGTATGCAGGAAGGGCGGAGATCCTTGATGCCGTACGTGACATCGCCAGGGAGGTGGAAGAGGGCAGGCTTGAGCATGACGGCATAGATGGGGATCTCTTCAAGTCGTTTCTATATACAGCGGCCATGCCAGATCCGGATCTTCTCATACGGACGAGCGGGGAGATGAGGATAAGCAATTTCCTTCTCTGGCAGATCGCCTACTCGGAGTTGTGGATCACGGATACACTGTGGCCCGATTTCAGAAAGAAGCATCTCTATGCTGCAGTGATGGACTACCAGGAAAGGGAACGACGGTTTGGAAGAGTCTCCGCACGAAGGAAGTCAAAGCCTTAAGAAATCTCCCAGGGCCAGGACACTTGCCATAAGGGTCCTGGCGGGTGCCGTACTGATCCCGGTCGCACTTCTCGTAAACCACACGGGCGGTTTTGTCTTCGCAATCTTCGTCTCTCTTCTGGCGGGTTGCGGGAGTTACGAGTTCTACCGCATGCTTGCCCGGAAAGGGCTGGGACCGTCGATGGTGGCCGGGGTCGTGGGGAGTGTCTGTGTCTGTTTTTCTTTTTACCTGGGCGCTCGTGAGACTGCCGGCATCGTCCTGACGGTTGTTCTTGGTGTTGTCTTCATCGAACGACTGATCAGACATGACCGTGAGAACTTTGTTACCGGGGTGGGGATAACGATGATCGGAGTCCTCTACACCGGGTGGTTGCTCGGGTATTTCATACTTCTCAGAAATTCGACGTACGCGGCCGGCGGGGACGCCATGACCGGTGCCGGGAGGCAACTCGTCTACCTCGTGCTGGCCCTGACGTGGAGTTATGATTCGATAGCATACTTCGCAGGTTCATCCGTGGGACGACACAGACTTTTCAGCCGTGTGAGCCCATCGAAGACCACCGAGGGAACGATAGCCGGTCTTGTGGCCTGTGTCGCCGCTGCCCTGATATCGAGAGCGACCTTTGCAACCTTCTTAAGTGTCGGTCATGCTCTCGTTCTCGGCATACTGGTCGGCGTGGCAGCCCAGGCGGGTGATCTCATCGAATCCATGATCAAACGGAGCACAGGTACAAAAGACTCGTCAAATGTGATTCCGGGACACGGCGGGATACTGGACAGATTCGATAGCCTTTTATTTTCCGGACCGGCGTTGTACTTTTATATTAGATTAATGCTTACATGGAACAAACTATGAAACGGATAGTAGTGCTCGGCTCGACCGGCTCCATAGGCAGGAGTACGCTCGAGGTCGTGCGTTCGCTTGGTGGGAGAGTTGAGATCGTAGGTCTCTCCGCCCACAAGAGGATCGGGGATCTCGCCCGGCAGGTCTCGGAGCACAGCCCGCTCGCGGTAGCCGTAGGTGACCCTGCCATGGCCGATGAGGTCAGGTCGGCGGCCGGCGGCCGGCGGGTGGAGGTCTTCTCCGGTCCGGAGGGACTCCTCGAACTCGTCAGCCTGGCCGAGGCCGATCTCGTCGTCAATGCGCTGGTCGGTGCTGCCGGTATCCTGCCGACACTTGCTGCAATCGAGGCCGGCAAGGATGTCGCGATCGCCAACAAGGAGAGCCTTGTTGCGGCCGGCGCCGTGATCACCGCCCGGGCCCGGGCCAAGGGCGTCAATCTCATCCCGGTTGACAGCGAGCATAGTGCGATATATCAGTGCATAAGAGGCGAGGACCGGGATGCTATTAAGAGGATCATCCTTACGGCCTCAGGTGGGGCTCTGGTGGACATGCCGGCGGATGAGATAGCTGATGTCAAGGCCTCGCAGGCGCTCAGGCATCCCACATGGAGCATGGGAAGAAAAGTGACCATCGATTCGGCGACCCTCCTTAACAAGGGGTTTGAGGTAATAGAGGCTCACTGGCTCTTTGGGATAGAGGCCGATCAGATCGAGGTTGCTATCGAGAGACGATCAATCGTTCACTCGCTGGTTGAATTTGTCGATGGTTCGGTAATGGCACTGCTATCACCGCCGGATATGAAACTGCCCATTCAGTATGCGCTGACGTTTCCTGAACGGGTTGAGAGTCCACTACCCGGTCTGGACCTGGTCTCGACCGGTGGGATAGAATTCGGGCAGCCGGATTTGGGCAGATTCCCATGCCTGAGGCTTGCATATGAGGTTGCCGCAATAGACGGAACGGCAGGTGCGGTCTTAAGTGCGGCCGACGAAGTGGCCGTCGATGCGTTTCTTGAAGGACGCATCTCGTTCGGCGAGATTTATTCTGTATTGAGAGATGTACTTTCGATGCATAAGGTCAAGGATGCAGCAAGCCTCGATTCAGTACTCAAGGCTGATGCCTGGGCCAGAGAACAGGCCGCCGGTATCGTAAAAGAGACCTCCGGGAGGTTGTGACGTGGTAATGACTATGGTCGATTTCGTGGTTGGATTGGGCATAACACTGAGCATACTGATCTTTGTGCACGAGATGGGGCACTTCTGGGCTGCGAAGCGTTCCGGTGTGAGAGTTGAGAGGTTTTCGATAGGTTTCGGACCGAAGTTGCTCGGATTCACCAAAGGCGAAACCGAGTATCGCCTGAGTGCGATTCCATTCGGCGGGTACGTCAGGATGTCGGGGGAGGACCCGGAGGCCGAACAAACGGGCGGTGACTGGGAGTTTCTCTCCAAGAGCAGGGGTGTCCGGGCCTTTATAGTGATCGCCGGACCTGCAATGAACTTCCTGCTGGCAGTGGTGCTTCTTGTGGGACTTGTAAGCGTCCTCGGAGTCGAGACCGTGTCGACGCGTGTGATAGGGACCGTCACAGAGGATACGCCCGCCTGGGCGGCCGGGTTGAGGGAGCAGGACGAGATCCTGTCGGTTGGTGGAACCACCGTCCAGACCTGGAATGCGGTCCTGGAGACTCTTGATGCGAACCTGGGCGGCAAGGTTGACATCACCTTCCTGAGGGAGGGTACGACGGAGAGCGCAACGATCGATCTCACCGCTACTGATGCTCTGGCCAAGGTTGGAATGTATGTGTTCAGGGATGCCACAATCGGTCAGGTGGCCTGGAGGGGACCCGCCTACGCTGCGGGCCTGAGACCGGGTGATCGAGTTACGAGCATTGACGGCGTGGCCATCACAAGCTGGAAAGACCTCAGGGAGCAGGTTCTCCCCTCACCCGGGAAGCAACTGGATATCGTCTGGATGAGGGACGGGGAAGAGCTTACCTCGGTGATTGTGCCCAAGGAGGATAAGGGTTACGGGTTGATAGAAGCTGCCCAGAATGTTGAAAGAGAACGCGTAGGCATTGTTCAGTCTTTCAAGTTGGGTGCTGGGACAGCCGTCTGGGCGGCCCGTCAGATAGGCAGACTGAAGGAATTCTTTGCGAAACTGTTCAGGGGTCAGGCTTCCGCCGATGAGATAGGCGGACCTATCAGGATAGGCGAGATCGCCGGCGATACACTCAGGTGGGGTCTATCGAATTTTCTGGTTTTCCTGGCGGTGATAAGTGCCCAGCTCAGTATCGTCAACCTGCTCCCGATACCCGTTCTTGACGGGGGGCACCTGCTCCTTCTGGGTCTCGAGACGATCACACGCAGACCGATCACGACAAGGCAGCGGATCATAGCCCATCAGATCGGATTCGCTTTTCTGTTGGCCTTTATGATCGCGATCACGTTGTCCGATATCTCAAGATTCTTCCGGGGGTGATGGTTCCCTCGATCTTGCCGATATTTCGGAGTACACGTCGTACCAGAAATCCGCATCCGCCCCGTACCTTACAAGCAGCGTGTCGACGAGGTTACTCCAGTCAGGCGGGAAGGGAAGAGCCGCCAGTTCGGTCTCACGCAAATCTTCCCGGTGTGAGTATGCCCTGTCTATGTAAGCGCACCGTGATGAAAGCTCTATGAAGAGCTCAAGGTCTTCATCATCCGGCAAACCCTGATTACGCGTGCAGCCCAGGCACGTCACAAGCACCCCAACAAGCCCGAGCAATAGTATCCTCTTCATAATGGTTTCATTATATTTCAGGCCGCCCGGAAATCCAGTTGTTTCTAGCCCGGATCATTCATGAGCCCTCTGCTGCGGTGAGGTCTATGAATGATCCGGGCTTGAGCTGTTGTTGACAGCAAACGGGCCACTTTGCTAACATGCACGCGAATACTATGAAAACATTGATTATAGCAGTAACAGCCGCAATGATACTGGCGTCCTCTTTCTCGACCGCCAGGTGCTCGAGAAGGAGAACGGCCGGTGGCCCGGTGATCAAAGAGGTCAGGGTTGAAGGGGTTACCCACTTCAGCGAGAAAAAGATCAAGGGCCTGATGCGTACCAAGGAGAGCAAGTTCCTTCGCACCAAACGCTTCAGAGAGAGTATGCTGGAATCAGACCTCAATTCCATTGTGGCCTTCTATGAGCGCAACGGCTTTCTAAACGCCCAGGCGGAGATCGCTGATCTCACCTATGATGACAACCGTGAGCGGGTCTGGGTCCTGGTTCGGGTCACCGAAGGCGCGCAGACGCTGGTGGGAAGTATCTCGCTTCTTGGTAACAACTATATCAAGGATGACGTTCTCGGCAAGTCCCTCACCGTGAAGGTCGGCCAGCCACTCAACCGGCTCAAGGTCCGCGATGACAAGTACAGCCTGTATGCCGTCTATGCGGACAAGGGCTTCGTGTTTGCTTCGATAACACACGAGATCGAAGGGGAGAACGGCGAGGCGACGGTCAGATACATTATCGAGGAAGGCGGCCCGGCCGCTATCGGGACGGTTGAGGTGCGGGGCAACAACAGGGTGAGCAAGCCGCTGATACGACGCGAGGTCGTGCTCGATCCGGGCGACACCTTTGCCAGGAAGAAAGTTCTTGAAAGCCAGCAGCATCTCTACGATACCGGTCTCTTTAAGGATGTCGAGATCGAACCCTCGGCGGAAGGAGCGGACTCCGGATCGGTTGACCTCATAGTCAAGGTCAAGGAGAGGAAGATGCGCGAGGTGTCTTTCGGTCTTGGCTATGGTACCAGGGACGAGGCCCGTGGGACAGTCGGCTGGCACCACAGAAACCTCTGGAACTCCGGTAACCAGATCGAGCTCAGAACGATTCTGGCCAGCAAACAATTTGATAAGGGCCTGACGCGAAAACGCGGTGATATGGCTCTGACCGACCGGTGGCTGTTCGGAAGAAGGCTCGTTGGGGCCGTCGCGCTCTTTATCCAGGAATCGCTGGAGGATTACAAGCAGGAGGAGGTTGAGGGAGAATACACCCTTCTCAGGATCGGGGCCGACCTGAGTGTTAAGAAAGAACTGTCGAGATCGACACGTCTGACGTTCAAGTACACACATGAAATCGTTGACGTCAGCGATCCGACCTGGGATGTCGAGGACCCCGAAGATCTCAGGATCAGTCTGGACCAGGAGGTCAACAGATCGGCCTCGGTGTTGATCGAGCGGGATACGAGACGCCCGTTCTTTGATCCCCAGGGTGGATCGCTCACGAGGTGGATTGCACGGACCTCGGGCGGTGTATTCGGTGGCGACAACTCGTACAACAAACTGACATGGAGCTGGGCGCGGTATCTTAGGTTCCACGGCGGGAGCGTTATTGCCCTCAGTACACGGATTGGCTGGGCGGAGTCCTTTGGTAAATCGTCGGAAGAGGGCGTCCCCGAGTACGAGCGTTTCTTTGCCGGCGGTTCCAGCACGATCCGCGGGTATGACGAGCAGGAATTCGGACCCGGTGATTTCCTGGGTCTGGTCAACATCGAGTTGAGATTCCCGCTTTTCTGGAAGTTCGTAGGTGTCTCGTTCCTCGACATCGGTAACGCCTGGCCGACCATACGCGATGTAAGGAGGTCCGATTTCGATCTCAATGTGTCACCCGATGAGTTTCAGTCGCGAAGGGACAGCGATGTCAAATACAGTGTCGGCGTCGGTCTTGGAATCCAGACACCCGTCGGCCCGGCGAGGGTCGATTACGGGGTGAGACTCAAGCGAAGCCGGCTTGACTCGGGGAGCAGGGAATCCCTGGGCATGTTCCATATAACGGTGGGGCACGCTTTCTAAGAGATGAGAATGCAAGGATGAAACGAAGAACTACCGGACTGGTCTACTTCCTCGTGGTGGTCGGTATTCTGGTCTTCGGCACTTTTGTTGTTCTCCGGACCCAGAGCGAGAGGATTGCACTCCAGGTCGGTGACTTCGTAACCGCGCGGTTCGCCAAGCAGCGAAACCTCAGTATCGATGTGGGTGATGTCAGCGGGAGTCTGCTTGGTGACATCAAGTTCAAGGATGTGTGTATCAGCTATACAGGTGAGGAAGCGCCGAGGATTCTGATGTCGGCACGGACCCTCTCCGGCAGGCTCAACCTCGCCTCACTTCTTGCCGGCAGGGTGAAATTCGATTCGGTGACTGTGGTCTCACCCACACTGGTCGTGCCGCTCAGAGCCGATGGTACCAGGATATATATCACAGGCGACCCGGTGACATCCACCGGCGATCCCATG
>JALGZP010000177.1 GCA_025774845.1 bacterium | reverse complement strand
TGACGTGGGACGAGCGTAACGCAGCAGACGGGTGTTTTTCACCAGCCCTGTTACGCTACGCGTGCGGCTTTCCTGGTGAGATTATACTGGGCCGCCTGGTGCATGAAGGCCTCAAGCCGCATCAGTGTGTTGGTCTGCTCCAACCCATCATATGCCATCTGGAGGAAGGGAACGTTATCGAGATCCTGACGAACCCGCTTCATCACACCGGTTACAACCGTACCCGGCATACACGTAAACGGCATCGCGTTTATTATCCCGCTCGCACCGTGCCGCACGAAGTCTATGGCCTTACCCACGCTCAGGCCGGCCTCACCCTCGAAACTGTCATGAACATAGGGCTGGGCCAGAGCAAGCACTTCTTCGGTTGTAGGCTCATCGAGTTTCCTAATGGCACCCCGGAATATCTCCTTCATCGTGTGCTCGTCTTTTTTCTGAACCCTGTCCTTGAGCACGGTAACCATGTATTCCTTGTAGTCTTTGCCGGCCAGGTTGCCTCGTTTCCGGGTGAAATTCGTGTAGAGAACCCACTCGGTAAAGGGCGGAAGCCAGGCCTCGCCGCCGAGCCGCTCGATCTCGATCACGATGTTATCGTTGCTGAACCTGTTGGTTCTGACGAACACCTCTCCTACGATACCGATCAGGGGTTTGGTGTCGTCGGGTTCGATTTCGACCGCCATCATCTTCTGTTTCCAAGCTTCAAGCGTATCGAAGATATCGCCGCCATCCAGAATAGTCTGGGATACATCCTCCACACCTTCCCAGAAGAGGTCGTCACACTTGCCCTTGATCTTCTCATAGGGCCTTCGTTCGTGCGTCAGCTTCTCGAGGAAATCGACTGCGACCAGTCCGCGCCAGGCGAGCCTGTCAAAGCCCTTGGCAACCTGCCCCATCTCATTGTAGAACTGTCTGCCCTGGTTCGGAGATATGATCGGGATATCCTCATGCCCCAGCTCCTTGAGGACCAGCCGCTGGAGACGGTTATACTGACCGAACCGGCACGGACCCGTTCCGGAAGGCATAAAGAATGCAGAGCTCTTGGGGTCAAAGTCGGGCTCCATCACCTTCTTCACCATGTCACCGGTCGTGACGATACAGGGATAGCATTCCTTGCCCGATGTGAAGTTCCTGCCATATTCGAGTGTCTTGCCGTCGGATTCCGGAAGCACCTCGGCGGGAAGGCCCGACCTCGTGAATGCGGCCGCAAACGGATAAGCGTGCGGTGACATGTTGGGAACGTAGAGCTTCCGCTTCATACCACCCGCATTGGCAGAGAGACGGTTTGAGTCGTCGACAACGACAACTTCCTCCTGGATCTCGACAACCCGAGCGTGTTCAAGGCTGTCGAGGAACGCCTCACAGCGTGTGATCGCACCCACATCGGCACTGTGTTCGTCGATCTCTATCTGGAGGTAGGGCTTGCCCCTCATGGCCTCCCTGAAAAAATGCGCAATGAACGAATCCGGACCACAGCCGAAATTGGTTATATAGATCCCGAAGAGCCGCTTGTCCTTCCTTATGAGCTCGGCCCCCGACATTATCTTCTGGCCGTATCTCCAGTACATGTTCTCCCATTCCTGGGAAAGATTGACCTTATCAAGCGGAAGGAAGTCCATGGGCATTGCGAGCGCGCCCAGTTCACGCAGCTTCTTGGGGAGCTCAAGGTTGACCGCGTTATCACAACCGTTATAGGGTCTGCTCACGACCACAAAGGCACGGTCCGACTCACCCAGGCCGGCGAGTATCTCCTCGCCGCGCTTCTTACAAACCGCATAGAACATGTCCTGAGCCTTAAGCCCCACCTCAACCGCCTTCTTGATCTCGCGATCAGACTTGCCCAGTTCGCGACCCATCTCGCGCAGCGTGCGGGCGACATCGGCTTTGCCGCGTGAAAGATGAACATGGGGTTTGAGAACCTTGATGCCCGCCTTCTCGAAGTCAAAGGCTGCATTCGCTATGTATGGAAGGGTCTGGGCATAGGGACACGCGAAACTCTGCTCGATAAACGGGTTTCGCTGTTTCATGTTTATCACGCTCGGGAGAAAGATGTAATCGATATCCTTCTTCATGAGATTCTCGATATGCCCGTGCGCGACCTTGGCCGGGAAGCATGTCTCGGCCGGAACCGACTCGATCCCGGAATGTATGATCTTCTTGTTGGTCTTGCTTGAAAGCACGGGATCGAAGCCCAGTTGCTTAAGAAAGGCATGCCAGAGCGGGTAGAGCTCATGGAAGAGAAGCATACGCGGAACACCGATCTTCCGGGAATCGGGTTTAACATTCTTATCAGGCTCCACGTAAAGCTTATG
>JALGZP010000176.1 GCA_025774845.1 bacterium | reverse complement strand
AGGCCGGGCCGATCCGGCGACCTGGATCCGGGCGCTGAAATCACGCTTCGGCAGGCGTTGCGTATCATCGGCCGCGGCCTCTTGTACCTGCGGTATTTCTGGGTCCGGTTCCTGGCCAAAGCCTCGCTTAATCTTGTGGCGATCGGCTTCCACCTGTCGTTTCCCCCCTTTCTTGTCAAGCTGGTCATCGACCACGTGATACTGGGAGATCCCATCCAGGGGAGCAAGTTCCCCTGGTTCATCAACTGGTTTGCGCTATTCCTGGACGGCCGGGGCCCGGTGGAAATGATGGCGTGGATCGCGCTGTTCAGTATTTCTGCCATGTATGTCACGGGGAAATCAGGCATTGCCGGATCTGATTCTGTAGAGGGGCAGCTGGGCGGCGGATTCGATACCGCCACCCAAACCGAAAATGAAGCCAACTACGCCTGGAGCAACGGCGGCGGGGTGCTTGGCCTGGCCGAATTCTGCGTCCAGCTAAGGTTGAGCCAGTCCTTGAATCACTTACTAAGGTCGCAGCTTCTCGAACGTATCAAGTCGCTGCCCATGACCAAGCTGGACGACCAGCGCATCGGTGACAGCGTCTACCGTGTGATGTATGACACCCCGTCAATTAGTCTGCTCTTTTACAATGTGCTGGAGCTACCGATCAAGGGACCCTTCGTGTTTACCAATACGGCCCTCATCTTCATCGGTATGTATAGCGACGCCCCGGAGATCATTGCGTTGGTGCTCCTATCGTTTCCCTTTCAGCTGCTTGTTGTGGGTGTCTTCTCTCGTTTTCTACGGCGCAAGAGCCAGGCCAGTCGCGCCGCAGGCGCGGTAACCACCGGCAATATCGAGGAAGGTATGAGCAATGTGATGGCCGTCCAGAGCCTCGGCGGCAACGAAAGGGAACTGGAGCGGTTCGACAAGGACAGCGGGGAATCCTTCAAACGCTACCGCATACTGGTCATTCTCGAGATGCTGGTCGGTCAAGCAGGAGCCCTTGGCGGGAAGGTCATCAATTGGGTGGTCCTGTTTATCGTCATCGGCCGGGTCATCGACGGAACGCTTACCGTCGGAGATTTCGGTGTCGTATTCACTTATTTCGCTCTGCTGATGCGCACTACCGGTTCATGGCCAATTATATGGCTTCGGATCCAGGATAATGTGGCCGGAATGCGCCGGGTGTTCTTCTTCCTGGATCTGCCCGGCGAGAAGACCCGTGGCATCGAGCTGGCAGAGATCGCCGACGGCATCGTGATGAAGAGCGCCGGTTTGACCTATCCGGACGGTCGCCAAGCCCTGAACAACATCGATCTTGAAGCACGGGTGGGCAAGATTGTGGCACTGGTGGGCCCCACCGGCGCCGGCAAAACGAGCCTGGGCCATCTGGTGCCGGGCTATCATCTGCCGACGGCGGGATCGGTGCTGATTGACGGCAAGGACATCCGGGATATCTCCCTGGATAGCCTTAGGAAGCAAGTGTCCTATGTCTTCCAGGAAACCCATCTTTTCTCGGATTCGATTCTGGATAACATCCGCTACGGATCCTGGGACGCGACCCGGGAGCAGGTTGAGCATGCGGCACGGGTTGCGGGGGCGCACGATTTCATCGCGGCACTTCCCGACGGCTACAACACCCGTTTGGGAACGGTGGTTAGCAGCAAGCTGTCCGTGGGGCAGAAGCAGCGGATTGCCATCGCGCGGGGGCTGGTGAAAGATGCTCGCATCCTCATTCTCGATGAGCCGACCTCGGCCCTGGATCCGGATACCGAAGCCTACCTGGTCGAGGCCCTTCACGAGGCGGCCAAGGACAAACTCGTGATTGTCATCGCCCATCGCCTGTCGACGATCTCCCATGCCGACCGGATCTATTTTCTCGCAGACGGCGAAATACGGGAGCAGGGATCCCATGCAGAGCTCATGGCAAAGAGCGATGGGCAGTACCGGAGATACGTAACCTTGCAGGCGGCGAAAGGGTAGAGCTGGCTGAGCCACTGGACAAAGATCGGTGGGAGGCCCTCAAGGATAGATTCTACAAGCTGCAGAGCGTAGGTCGTCTATATGAGCATACATAACCGTCGGAAAAACGGAAAAGAAAAGGGGGTTTGTTACCGTGGTAGATACTGAAAGACGCAAAGTGAAGCTGGAGAGAATTGACCAAATCGGCATCGTGGTCAAGGACTGCGAGAAGGTGAGTGAGAGCTGGGAGCGGCTGCTTGGCGTTGGACCCTGGAAAATCAGCAGGACAAGAGCTACCGATGCCAAAGGGAATCGTCACGAAACCAAGTTTGCCCATGCCTATATGGGTGATCTGGAGATCGAGCT
>JALGZP010000175.1 GCA_025774845.1 bacterium | reverse complement strand
ACCAGGGAGGTACTGCAGTCGGCACGGCTGCGTAATGAATAGGTCCGGGCGGCACCGGTGCATTTTGGGGCTGCCATAACGGCTGAAATGTGATATAATAGATGAGGTTTATAACACGGAGGAAAGAGACACATGAGACTGGGAGATTTGGGAAGGTCTGCTCTTATCGTTTCGGGTGTAACGATCGCCCTTTTGGCCGGGGCGGTTTCTGAGAGTCTGGCGGTTCGTGATATTGAAATGACTACCGAGGACTATGCGTTCACGAAGCCGTACTGGTGGCCGGCGGTCTTCACGACCTTGATCGTGAACACGGGAACCGAGGGAAGTACGGTTGATCTTCATCTTGAGAAGAACCTGCCGGCCGGTGGATGGTCTTCAGACATGTGTATTAATGGCGGCCAGTGCATTCCTAATGATGGGTTCTTCTACCTGGACCCGGGAGAATCGGCGTCGGTGGTGGTAGATATATACGTGGGAGGTTCTCAGAATATGGGTCTTGAGAGGATGACGGCGACGATACGCCAGGAGCCTTCTATAGTCAAGAGCCAGACCTATGCCGCGTTTGCCAATCTCCCGTCGTTTCTGCTTGTGGACGATGATAACGGGGCCGGCTACGAGACCTACCTCGAAACCGCGATCGAAAATGCGGGATACAAAGCCCGTGTCTGGGATTGCGACTCACTTGGCAGACCAGGAGAGGTTCAGCTCCTGTCATACTGGGGCGTGTTCTGGACCACGGCAGACGGCGATGCCAGCTATCTGACTTCAGGTGATGAATCGGACATGATGACCTACCTTGATGCCGGAGGCAAGATGTTCCTGGCGAGCATGGACTTTCTGAGCAGCCGCGGTGGAGCTACGACCTTTACGACCAACTATCTTCATGCCGCATCGTGGACGAATAATACCGGTGCCGCCCTTCTGGCCGGCACACCCGGTGACCCTATCTCCGACACCATGTCACTGCTGCTGGATGGATCTCCATTCTCCCAGACCAACACCGACAACATGATGCTCAATACACCGTCGGATTCGATCTTTACGGGTGCCACGGGAATCAGCGGGCTCAAGGTGGAGGAGAGTGGCCACCAGCTCGTCTTCCTGTCATACCCGTTTGAGGATGTGAGCACAAGCGCTTCCGATCCCGATAACCAGGACACGCTGATATCGCGTGTAATTAGCTGGTTCGATCCGCCGCCTGCCGGGGTGGAGAAAAAGTCCGATATCCCGCAGGGTGAACTGGTGCTCGGTCAGAACAACCCGAACCCGTTTAAGAGCTCCACCGGGATTTCATTTGCAGTTCCCCGGGGCAGCCGGTATGCAGAGTTGGTGGTTTACGATGTTAAGGGCCGGGCGGTTAAGACGCTCATGAGCGGAACGCCTTCGGCAGCAAGGAACAAGATAACATGGAACGGTAAAGACGATTCCGGAGCGCCTGTCGCTTCAGGCGTATATTTCTATAGACTTACGGCCGACCGCACCAGCACGATCAAAAAGATGGTCATGCTAAAGTAAAAGCGGACACTATTCTCCGATGATCTTCACCAGGACGCGCTTCTTGCGTTTGCCGTCGAACTCGCCGTAGAAAATCTGCTCCCAGGGGCCGAAATCCAGTTTGCCCCCGGTGACGGCAACCACGACCTCACGTCCCATAATGGTCCGCTTGAGATGTGCATCAGCGTTATCTTCGAATGTATTATGGGCATACTGGGAGTGCGGTTTTTCGGGCGCCAGATTCTCCAGCCATTTCTCGAGATCCGAATGGAGGCCGCTCTCGTTATCGTTGATGAACACCGAAGCGGTGATGTGCATAGCGTTACAGAGCAGGATTCCCTCAGTGATGCCACTCCGTGTGAGGCACTCTTCAACCTCGGGAGTGATATTCATGAACTCCCTGCGTCGCCGGGTTTTGAACCAGAGTTCTTCGCGGTGAGCTTTCATTTGTCTCCTCCATGGATAGTCGGGTCGCCCCCGACACTTAATTTCAAGACCTGACCCCACGGGATGTGGTTTTCAGACTAATTCGGCCTCCAGGCCGTGGTGGGCCAGGCGCTTGAGTAATCTCGCCTCGATGTCTTCGAAATAACCCTCTTCGAGAGCGTATTCAAGTTTATGTGCTTTATAGAGCGACTTTACCTTCCAGTGATAGTTCATTCTGTCGACCAGGACCCGCTGAGCATGGGGCGCGATGGCATCCGCTAATCTCTCGGGATTCATCGGGAGGATCGGTCCGATGAAGACATAAGTGGCGATACCCGCATCGCTGAGCGATTTGAGCGCAGTTATCCGGGACTTGACAGGGGGTGAGGCAGGTTCGAA
>JALGZP010000174.1 GCA_025774845.1 bacterium | reverse complement strand
ACCGCTGGATCCCGGCGAAACATATCGGATATACAAGGTCACCGGCGCGGGAACCTGCGGCAGGATCACCGGCATGACCTGGTCCGACTCTTACAGGACGTATACTGATATTCTGCAGCCAAACTGTCACCAGATTTTCAACAACGGAGAGAAGGATTGTGGGTGATTCCAGCAACACACCATCATCAGATAGCAAAGTAACGCTTCGAGAGATAACCGCCGATACCGTCCGGGTGATCTGCGGTCTCTCTGTAACGGAAGAGCAGAAGCAATTCGTTGCGACCAACTCACTTTCCATTGCGCAGGCCTACTTTTCGGAGTACGCCTGGTTTCGTGCAATATACGCGGATGAGACACCGGTCGGCTTCTTGATGCTCCACGACGACACCAAGAAGCCGGAGTACTATCTCTGGCGTCTTATGATCGACCAGCGCTATCAAGGCATGGGATTCGGTCGCCGCGCGGTGGAACTCCTGATCGAACATGTGAAGACCAGACCCAACGCTACCCAGCTTTTCACAAGCATCCACGCGATCGAAGGGAGTCCTCAGGGGTTCTATGAGAGGATGGGTTTTGAGCTTACAGGCGATTGGGAAGAGGAAGAGGCCGTGATGCGGCTTCATCTATAGGAATCAATTCGATAGGGGGACGGAAACAGTGAAGGGATTAGGCGCGGCTATAATAGTCAACGCGATTATCTGGGGAGCTGTAATAGTCGGAACCGCTTTCAAACTCAAAGGTACAGGATCAGCCTCGGATGTATTACCCATCCTGGCGGGCGGGGCGGCAGCCTCGAATCTCGTGCTCGGCGGCATGCTGGGAAGGCGTAAGAATAGTTCCTAGAAATCTAATTCGGTACCAGCTTAGAAATTCGACGTGTAATTAGTAAGCTGGTACGGAATTATCAGTAGATAACCACTTTCCTGGTGTGGGCGAAGTCTCCGGCCCGCATTCGAATGAAATAAAGACCCGGGGCCATGCCCACTGCAGGGTTCCAGGTCCGGGCGTAGCGTCCCGGCTCAAGAACCGAATCGACAAGTGTGTCAATCTTCCTGCCTCTGATATCAAAGATGACAACCGATGTTCCGGTTGTTCGCGGCACATCGAACACGACTGCAACACTCGCAGAAACCGGATTCGGCCTCGGGTTATGGAGTGCAAACTCGACGGGCAGGTTCTCCAGGTCGCTTTCGTCTATCGTGACGGCAGCGTAATCGTCCGTGATCACGATATCATCAATATACCAGCCTTCCTGATACTCGAAGTTCTCACCACCACCGAAATTGAATCTGATCCTCGCCGCACCCGTATATGCCGACAGGTCGAAGTCCACCTGGGTCCAGTCACTCGTCCAGCCAAAGCAGGGTGTCTCGGGGGGAATCGGGGTCGATGTACCCGGATAGATCAGGTGGGGGTAGCCACCGACCGGTGTGATCTGCGACCACGAGCCGCCTCCGTCGGTCGAGATCTCTACGATTGCTCCGTCTGATGCGTAGTTACCGGTTTCGAGCTCGGCATGTATCCAGTGCCAGAAGGAAAACGTCGCATTGCTGCCAAGACAGAGCTCCGGTGTGACGAGTGCACCATGGGCGTAGTGCGCGTAGGGCCCGGCACCCACCCCACCGAACTTCCAGCAGTAATCGCCGCCCGGCGTGTGGTTTCTGTAGTCCTCAAGATGCCACTGGTCGACGAAACCGGCGACGATATCCGTGTGCGTCCACACCGGATCGCCGTCTTCGAAGTCATCCTCAAGTGTGCCCCCGGTGTAAACGGCAACGTTCCCCATCACCTGCCCGCCGTTCGCAAGCCTGATTGTGATATCGAGATCGATCTGATGGAACTTCGGGCAATCGGGCTCGAGTGTAACGACATAGTCCAGGCCGGTCTGCTCTTCGCCACCTGCGGCAATCGCAGTTATGTGTGCGCTGTCGGCCACTAGTGTCACATACGGGTCGGACTCACTCACGATCACATCCAGCCCGGTCGCATCACCCGCACCCCCGTTGGCGATACTCAGCCCGAGCTCAAAACCCTCACCACCCCCGATACATCCATCGCCGTTTCCTAACGAACCGTCGTCTATCATCGCACCTGAGACCTCAAGTGCGGGTGCGCTCACCGGTACGGCGAAATGCCGTACCACGGATGTATCCGAATAATCGATCGTGAGTTCGAATCCAATCTCGTGACCATCGGGAGCCGAAGCCAAAACCTGGTAGACATAGCTCCAGATGGGATGCGCGGCATCTCCAGGCGGTATATCGGGATAGGTCCCGCTTGAGTCGATGAGCAGGACATTGAGGTCAGCTGTTCCGAGTAATCCCGATACCGTCGTTGCAGTAGCCAGCCCGCTATTCCTGAGCGAGATTGCTGTCTCTATCGTCTCACCCGCATCGATCTTGCCGTTTGAGTTGCCACTGCTGGCACCCGAGCCGTCGTCATCAA
>JALGZP010000173.1 GCA_025774845.1 bacterium | reverse complement strand
GTTTGCTATGCCGACTTTGGCTTCTGCGGTGGGAGCGTATTCCGTATCGAGCGCCTTGACAGCTTGCACCTTGATAAAAGGCACATCTGAAGGGATCATGCCATCCTCCAGTGCCTGATTGACGCTTTTCATCGGAGTGGGGAACTGGTGCGACGGGCGATTGTGGCAGTCCATACAGTCCATGGTGCGGATCTCCATGGTGCTCTTTTCCGACTCCGTCAATGAATAGTCCTCACGATTGAACTCAGTAACACTCCCGTCAGCGCGCGTGATCCGAACCCAGGCGATCTCCTGCCTCTTTGTGTCGCTTGCGATGTACTCCACCTGCGATGCAATCAACATATGGTAATGGATACCCGAGCCCTTCATGAAGCTCGTCCTCTCGCCGCCGATCTTGATCAGCATCCTGATCTTATGGAGTGAGTTCTCCTCGTCTCCAAGAAAGTAGGATCGAACATTCTCCTTGTATCCGACGAACTTCCTGCGCCAATGACACTCCTCACAGGTTTCCCGTGCAGGGCGGAGGTCTCGGATCGGGGTGGGGATCGGCCGGGGAAAGTTGTCGACGGTGACGGCGTAGATCTGCCTGAGTCCCGATAGCTTGGATCGCACGTACCATCCGGCTCCCGAGCCGATATGGCATTCCACGCATTTTACGCGAGCATGGGAGGAGTTATGGTAGGTGGTCCACTCCGGATTCATGACACTATGGCATAGCTGACCACAGAAGCTAATCGACTCCGTGGCCTGGTATGACTTGTAGGTCCCGATCCCTATCAGAAGCACAACCACCATACCGGTGGCCAGGAAGCTCAATGCGGCATAGCGGTGGGCGGGCTTGGTAAGGTCTACGCGGTACTCGCTGAGAATGCGAGCCGCATCACCGGTGCGGAGACGTCGTCCGGTGAGAAAGACTCCGGCGGGAACCAGGAGGAAGCCGAAGGCGATGATCGCGGTGAAAACAAGATACATAAGACCTGTATAAGGAGCGGCTTGCTCCAATATGATTTCCAGCATGAAGAAGAACAGACCGCTGAGGAAACCGATCAGGATCAAGCCGACTCCGAGCCAGCTCAGCCAGTTCCGGCGGGATGCGCCTGGGCCGCGTTCTATTGGGTCTTCCAAAGGATTCTCCTCAAGCGAATGTTCGCCGGTCTACTCCAAGAACAGCCTGCTCAGCATCGCGTAAAAGATCAGCACCACCAGCACCAGGCCAATCGAGAAGGCCATGAACCCGGCCGGCAAGGTGATTTTTTCCCACGACTCTCGTTCCTCGCGCACCCGCACGCGATGCTGGTCGAGGGTTCCCTCGGCCACCCAGCGATCGTACAGTCTCTTCCGCTCGTTGAGCAGCTCGGATTTGGTGATCTTCCCGGTCAACATCACCTTATCCATCGGGAACTTGTGGGGCCTGAAGTGAACATTGAAGAAGTGGAAAGTAAAAATGAAGCCGGCGGCCAGCAGGGCTTCATCGGAATGGATGATGTGCGCCACGTTGATCGTCCAGCCCGGTAGCAGCACTGTGAAGGTTTCCGGGAACCACATGATCAGTCCGCTCAAACCGATCATGGCAACGCCCCAGAACACGGCCATGTAGTCGAACTTCTCCCAGTAGGTCCAGCGATCGAATTGCGGCTTGGGTCCCTTTCCGAAGAACCATTTGTTGTGGGCGATAATGTCCTTGAAATCCTGGATGCCGGGCATCGGAGAGTCCGGCCCGAAAGCCGTCTTGATCATCCGATGACGGTCCCACTTGCCTGTTTCCGGATTCCTAAACTGCTGCCGTCCCGCGTACAGTGCCCAGAGCACGGAGATGACATGCGTAACAAAATAGAAGATGGTAATCAGTGCACCGACGCGGTGGAGGAGGGCGGCAACCGCTTGCCCACCCATGAGGTCAAGTAGAAACTTGGCCCAATCCGTATAGAAGAATTTGAGCGGCATGCCGGTGATCACCAGTAGCAGAAAGCTGGTCATGACCAGGCCGTGCAGGAACCGATCCAGCGGCGTGAAGCGCGTAAACTCTTCCGTATCCTGCCGCATCTGCAGCTTTTCCTCGCGAAACTCCCTCGAATCGCCCATATACAGGGCTGTGGAGCGGAACAGCCAGACTATGGTATGGAATGCGAAAAAGGTGAAGGTACCGACGAGAAGCAGCGTCATGAACCAGAACACATAGTAGAGCTTCGGGTGTCTTTCTCTGTCCGAGTGATCCGCATGGACGATGTAGCCGGCGAAGTTGGTATTTGCATCCTCGTGGCATTTCCTGCATGTCTCTACGCGCTGGTTGCCGTTTATGTGCGACTCCGAGCTGGAGGTTTCCGCAATGTCATGGTT
>JALGZP010000172.1 GCA_025774845.1 bacterium | reverse complement strand
ACCCCAGGTTCCCGCCATTACCCGAGGATTTGCACTTCATCCATGCAGAGGAGATTCTGGCCAAGTATCCGGATCTGCCGCGGAAGGAACGCGAGACCAAGATCATTGAAGAATACGGCGCAGTGTTTATCTACGGCATCGGTTGGGTACTTGATGACGGTTACCCGCATGAAATGCGGGCCGCGGATTACGACGACTGGGTAACGCCGACGATTGAGAAAGACGGCAAGCTCATGCACGGTCTGAATGGCGACATCCTGGTGTACAACCACGTCACGAAACGACGCCACGAACTGACCTCGATGGGCATCCGGGTGACTGCCGAGACGCTCAAGGAACAGATGAAAATGGCCGATAGGGAAGATGAGTTGTCGCAGCCCTATCACCAGATGATCCTGAACGACGAAATCCCGCTATCGATTGGTGGCGGTATAGGGCAATCGAGAGTCCAGATGTTGCTGCTAAGGAAGGCACATCTCGGCGAAGTAAGCACCACGGTGTGGCCCAAGCAGCTTCACGAGGTGTGTGAGAAGCACAACATCTTCGTATTGAAGTAAAAAGGGCGCCTGGCCTGCTAGGTACAACCCAGAATTGACACTCCCTGACGGCGTGGGACGATCTCATTGCCGTCAGGAGAGAGTTATGAGGCAAGCAAGGTATCCCGCGTATTTCGCATTTTTTCTTTTCCTGGTTTCCTTGAGTGGGTCTGTTCTTGGCCAGGACGCATCGACAACCTCTATTCGAGAAGAGCACAAGAGCTTCTACAGAGCCGACTCGGAAATCGACTTCAACACGATCCTGAATCTCGAAACTCGAGCGATCCAGACAGTCTTGTCTGTCACCCTTGAATACAACATGGCATTTTCGTCTCTGGGCGCCCAGTGCCTGGCAGACGATGCTGTGGTGCAAGAGAGAAGCCTGCCGAAAGGTCTGAACAAGAAGTTCACCTGTGCCTACGACAGGCAGTCTCCCGGAACACTCGCACTGCGGCTCACGGGAGATCGAGGTCAAATTCAGGTCACTGCAGTTTCAGCCAAGGTGATCCTGGGAGGATCCGAATCAGCCGACGAGCAATCGGTGATTTCCAAGCACAGGGTGTTTGAGAAAAAAGAGTTCGTGCCGCAGCAGGCGAAGTTCTTCGAGATTCTTGCGCCATCCACGAAGCAAAACTGGGAGCTAGGCGCAGCGGAGACGCTCTACTGGAGATCCTCTGGAATTGGCGGTGACCTGGCCCTGGAGCTTTTCAGAGATCGGAACCGAGTTGCCCTGATAACCCGCAAGGCCCCCGTCAACGATGGATCCTACCGCTGGACAGTGAGCGGAGAGGAGATCGTCCCTGGGGGAGGGTACCAGGTGCGAATGACGACCCTGATCGACAACAAGTCTTATGTCAGCGAGGCGTTCGGAATTCTGGCGGACTATGAGCCGGCCACCCTGACAAAATACTCTCTGGTTCGCCCAAGCCTGGAGCTGATTCAGGCCGAACCAGCGAAACCCATCTCCCTGACGGTGCTCGCGCCGAAGTACCAGGAACAATGGAATGTACTCCAGGACTACACGATCAAATGGGAAAGTGAAGGTTTAACCAGCGATGACGAGATAGGGATCGCCCTCAAACCAATCAGCGGCAAGATGGCCAAGATCGTCGGTATCGTGAAAAACACAGGCGAGTATACGTATCACGTGCCGTATCCCGTCACATTCATGGGTTTCGATATCCAGGTGATCCTCACTCCCTTGAAGGACCGATCCATAGAGGTCCTGAGTGATCCTTTCACGATCCTAAAGCCCATGGTGGATTTGATCGCCAACAACCCGGCTGTTACCTACAAGTACCGCCAGAAAAAGAAGAAGAAATGGTGGCAGGTCCTTGGGGACATCTTCACTGGTGGGATTACCTGGTACGCCAATGAGGTGCTTGAGCTAGCAAGGATAAAGGCGGAGGGCACCACCATGGAAGTTACCGTCAATGTAATGAACAAGGGATTCCTGACGCGACAGAACGTGGCGGTGGAGTGTTCGATCCAGACGTTATGGGGAAATGTGATGTATTCCTTCGACCGTCAGAATATTCCGGTCGTTTATCCCGACCTCCCGGCTCCGATCACCTTCTCCGGCAGGACCAAAGAAATGAACCTGGAGGCGGACACGTACATCCTCGAAATACTGATCGATCCGGACAACAGGGCCGGGGAATTGGAGCCCTTCCGTGGCAACAACAGGGTGGTCGCCGAATTCGAAATCGAGTAGAGCGACAAAGATGATGGATAAGTCGGCCAGATTCTGGGACAAGATTGCTGAGCGTTACTCGCGACAACCTATTGCCGACGAAGCTGCCTACGA
>JALGZP010000171.1 GCA_025774845.1 bacterium | reverse complement strand
GGCATCGAGGTGCCAGAGTGAATAGGCCTTGACCTCACCACCGAGCATGATGCCTAAAACAGGCTCATCGGCCGACATCTGCTCTGCCGCATCGTCCCCCGTCAGGAACTCCGGCTCCATGATCGCGGGAATAGCGTCCGGCGGGAGCACCGTGTACATGGTATCCCCGTCAAACGTGCCGTGGATTTCAGGCTCAGGCCGTTGGGCCTGGCTGTGCTGTACGATAGGCATGGTAAGCAGCCACACGGCCGCGACAAACAGAGCCAGGCGTGCCATCCTTCGACGTGTTCCCTCGACCTTCATTGAAGATCCTCCGTCAGAACATACACGCGGATGCAATTTCCCGGCTCCGGCACCGCCCGAAGCAGCAGATGCTTAATTTCAAGACCTTACCCCAAGGGGGGTTAGGGGGTTTCGGGTACTTCAGTGCCCTCAAAGCCCTCTGCGTACTCTATTGTCGCTCCTGAACGCAGTTCCTGCATGTATTCGGTCATCGCCTCATTGAACGCAGTTCCTGCATGTATTCGGTCATCGCCTCATTCTTTCTCTGGCCGTCAAGATAGACGGCGACGCCGTCTCTGGCCTCGTCAAGCGAAACAATACGCCCTTCCTCATGATCGGTGACCTTGATGATGTGGTAGCCGAACTTGGTCTCAACCAGACCGCTAAGCTCCCCGACTCCAAGGGAAAACGCGGCATCCTCAAACGGTGTCACCATCTGGCCTCTCTGGAAATAATCGAGATCGCCGCCCTGGGTTGGTACCAATCAGAATATGGCTTGCTCTAACACGTTCCGGCTGCTGAAAACGCTCTTTGTTCTCATTGTAGTAGGTGATCACTTCGGCATCGGTTACTTCCGCGACATCACGGTTGCTGGTCAGTAGCTTCTCAACCTTGAGCGCGGTCAGCATCTCATCTCGAAGCTGGCCCTCCGTCATTCCGAGCATCGCGATCCGCTCGGCATAGGCCTCATCCGAACCCGCCTGTTCCTTGATTTCTGCCATCCGGGAATCCACTTCATCGTCTGTAACCGCGATGCCCTGGTCGTCGATAGCCTGCTCAAGCAGTACCCGGCCGATGACGTTTTCTACCGCCTGCTTCTTGACGACGTCCTTCATTCCCGCCATCTGCTGCGGGTCGACTCGCCCTCCGAACTGCTGCATCAGCCGGCCTTCCTCTTCAGCGACCTCCTGATTGGTAATCACTTTTCCGTTGACCTTAGCCGCCATACTCTGATCCCCCATACCCGGTGCCAGCTCCTCAGAGCCTCCGGTAGTTGTCGCCTCATCCTGACCTGATTCCTCTTTCGAACACCCCGCCAGGAAAGCCATGACTAGCACTGTACCAAGCACTGCAATCATCGCTCTACGCATGGTCTAAAAACCTCCATGATTAGCGCACAAACAAAAAGAGCGCCAGCAAGGTAGACCGGCCGCCCCACTGTTTGATGCGTATCTGTCCCAAATGGCCACATACCATCCAGGATTGCCCTTAAACTACTATGATCGTAGGCCTATGTCCAGTGATTATCAGCCGCCGTATAGATCCGTCAGATCCTCTATTTCGTCCAGCAAGTCCTGCTCGAAGGTCGAGGAACCGGGGTCTAACGGCGTGCCGTCGGGTAGTGAATCGACCCAGGCGTTCGCGGTTTCGAACTCCCCATTTCCGCAGTAGCAGTGAGCCAGAATCACCATCAGATCCTTCCAGTCGAAGTCGGTATCATGGCTGAAAGCATACCGGCGGTCTTTGGAGAGTGCCGTCAGGCCGGAGGCTACGGCATTGTCGAAGTGATTGGCGTCTGTATCGTCATCCCTGTACACCGGTGTGCGGCCGGCATAGGGATCTGCGGTGGTCATCCCGTAAGTGATCGCCAGGGCGAACTGAGCCAGCGCGGAGTCCAGCGAATCCATCTTGGCAAATGTCCAGCCCTGCCCGTTATGGGCGTCTGCATAGGTGTTATCCAGTGCAGCCGCCTCCTCAAACTTATCGAGTGCCTCACTATACTGCCCCTGCTCAAACAGGGTCCACCCCTGCGCGGTGAGCGACGCCGCCGTGGGGCCCCCATTGCCACCACCACCATCGCCGTCTCCACCACATCCATAGACCACTACAAGCGAACACATGCACATGATCAGGATTAAGGCCCTCATCTTGACTCCCTCCTAACGCAGGTGGATCATCTTCTTGGTTATCGTCTTAGAGCCATACCCGACTCTATAGAAATATACCCCACTTGCGACTCTTCGACCACCCATGTCACGACCATTCCACTCGATCCGGTGTCTCCCCGGTACCACGTAGCCATCGAAGAGACTCCGTACGAGCCTGCCATCTATTGAGATGACATCGGCATGGATCTGTCCCGCACCCGGGACCTCAAAGGCAATCACGGTCGAGCCGGCAAACGGGTTCGGGATGTTCTGAAGGACCGTAAAGTCACCAGCGCCGTACGTAGGTGTTATAACATCAGGGCTTCTGAGCAGCCCGTATGTTCCGAACCGGTCGACATAGGCAATAACGCGGTTTGTCTTGGGATCAAGGTAAGATTCAACCGGGCTCATACCCTTGTTACCCAGCCTGGCAATGGAGAGATACTCCGGCGCCCGTGCGGTATCGGGATAGTCTATCGCAATTTCAACGAAATCATCCAGATTGAGCCCCGCGGGTAATATCTCGTAGACTTTCCCGGTGCCCGGCTCATCCGACGTGGTGCCGAAGATCAAAACGTAAGTGTCCTTCGTGATCACGTTGCCGCGGACACTGACCTTACACATCCCATCCACGCTCCCGGCGATCCCACCGCTTGAGGCAAGGAGAAGTGCCGATGAGAAGGTGCGGGTAGCATCTCCCGTGAGGCCGTTCATATCCTCGGCCTCAGCATAGATGGAGATTGCACCAGTGCAGCAAAGATCGTAATCACCCCTCCAGACATTCTCATCCACATCGACGAGTTCCATCTCGAGCGTGTCGCCGGCGACCTCACAGTGGACACTTGTTTGAAGCAGCGGTTCCGAGCCAACTACATAGACATCGAGGTTCCGAGCCAACTACATAGACATCGAGGTGGTTCGTGATGTATGGGTTCTGGAACACCGATATCGAAAGCTCCGGCGGTACCTGATCCAGCGGTGTCGCATCATCGCTGACCGCAATTGAGTAATTGGGAACTTCATCATAGGTAAACACCGAGTAATAGTGAAGCACACCACTCTGTACACCGGTGTGTGTGAAGTCGTAGAGTGTCGCCGGATTGCCCGGGAACATTCCGCTCGCGTCGTTTTCCACGGCCGTTCCCGAGGTTGGCGTGCTCGGATAACTCGAGGTCGAATACCGTATGAGGGCTCCCACAAAATCGCTGTCGTCGGGTGTTGCCCAGTCGAGTTCGACCGAGCCGTCCGTAAGCGGCGTAGCCGTAAAGACG
>JALGZP010000093.1 GCA_025774845.1 bacterium | reverse complement strand
ATCTTCGCCGGCGACTGAAGTACAAGGATTTCCCCGAGTTCATCAGGATCTGGACCTGGAAGACCACCTTCGTTGAGGAAGAACAGGACTTCGAGGAAATAGCCTACCGGGCCCTTGAGTGGTTCAGTACCCAGAATGTCAGGTACGTCGAGGCTTTCTACGCCCCCGGTGATTACCGGATGCAAGGTCTGACCGCACCGGGAATCACGGAGTACCTGATCGAGGGCAAAGAACGCGCGCATCGCGACTTCGGTATCCGGTGTGAGCTGATTGCTGACGTCGTAAGAGACCATGGACCCGAGCTGGGAATGGACCGTCTTGATGATGTTACGCCATATCTCGGTAAGGGCGTTATCGGTATCGGTTTGGGGGGAAGCGAACAGAGTTTTCCGGCCGATCCCTATGAGTCACTCTACAGAGAGGCAAGAGAACGCGGTTTCAGGCTGACAGCTCATGCGGGAGAGGTGGCCGGAGCCGAGTCGATATGGGCAGCCATCAACAAGCTCGATACGGAACGCATAGGTCACGGCCTGAGAGCCGGAGAGGACCCCGAACTTGTATCACTGCTAAAGGAGAGGCGGATTCCGCTCGAGATGTGTGTGCTGAGCAACGTGGAAACACAGCTCTGCGCTTCGGCGAAAGACCATCCGATACGGCAGTACTTCGATGAGGGGCTTATAGTCACCGCAAACTCCGACGATCCCGGAATGTTCGGTACTACTCTTACCCAGGAATACCTGGCACTTGCGGAGCACCTCAACTTCACACTGGATGAGCTCAAACGCCTCAGCATGAATGCGATCAACGCCTCGTTCCTGCCGGAGGCGGACAAGCAGGCAATGCGATCTGCTTTTGAAACCGAGTGGCAGGAACTGATCACCTGAGGTAAGGTAACAAGGTTTCAAACTTTTCCCCATTCTCCATTGAGACATGCACAAGCTCAGCCCACAGCCTCGGATAGGTCACGGGAGCACCAACTGTCTTACAGATTATAGAGTTATCGATGTGGCGACGCAGAGTCGTGCAGGTATTTCGAGTAATATCGAGATCCGGGCGATCTCGGGATTCCGCCCTGGGTCCCATATCAGACATATCTCGCTCGGCCTGACTACCCGAGATTACCTGTGACCGGTCGTGGTTCGGATTGGAAAGTGGATGATGTGGCCATAATAAGTGTTATGGCAACTCAAAGGCCGAACCCACATCTCGGGTCAGATCAAGGCTGAATTCGGGGAGTGAGGGAGCCGGGTTCGTGGTCCTGGCCGGTGTGGAGGGCCAAGATCGGTGCCCTTCGAACGGCTCCAGTGCTTGGAAATCTGTATAGCTGAGTGGTACCGTCACGGGGCAGGTCAGGCTCGGGCCTCGTCACTTACAGACTGTCGATAATTCGGCTTAGCTTTTCTCTCACTTGGTCGGCGATGCCACGTAATCCATCATTTTCCACGGCCGTCATGGAAGCCACCGGATCTATAGCGGCAACCTCCGTCTTTCCTTCTCCAGCTTCCTGAACTATGACGTTGCAGGGCAGCATAAGACCTATCTTGTCTTCAGCCTTAAGAGCCTCGTAGGCAAATTGTGGATGGCAGGCCCCAAGTATCTTGTATTCCTTGAACTCGACGTCGAGTTTCTTCTTGAGTGTATCCCTCACATCAATCTCTGTCAGAATCCCAAATCCCTCTTGCTTGAGCTCTTCTGTCACTCGTGCCACCGCCTGGTCAAATGGCATTGTGAGTAGCTTGCTGAAGTAATAAGTCATTCTCACCTCCTGTATGATCTGCCCACCGGCTTTCACCGCGTTCATACTGCCGAGGTGGACAGCGTATCGATCTTTCCTCCAGTTGGTTCCCTGGTGATTGCCTGATTACTTCTTAATGTCATGGCAACACCTAGGAATGTCCTGAGAGGGTGGCTTCAGCAGCCCCTGTCGTCCTTTCTTCTTCAGGAAGGTTCCTGGATCTGCCTCGAAAGTATTCTTGCAACCCTCACTGTCAAAGTAATAGGTCTTGCCGCCGTATTTCACAGTGTACTTCGAGTTCCTATCCACCTTCACACCACACACCGGGTCCCGCTTGCCAAACACGATCAATCACCTCCCGTACCAGCCTCATCAAGTCCCGTGGCTGCGCTTTCCTCGTACTGCATTGCCCGCATCATGCGGGCGACGCGTCTCGGTATATTGGAGTATCCGCATTGCCATCTTTCAGAATGCTGCATCCAACGTCAGAAGAGCCTGGCTGTCAGAGTGTCGATCATCAGTGACCGCAGCCTGATAGCCAACACCGACGCCCATATGTCCATTGACAGCGAACTTCATCGCCAGCATGACATAAGCCTCGTTCACATCATCGGCAGCATGGCCCCTTACCTCGAGAATCGGATAGAGCTTTTCGCGTGCCTTGAACACGACGGCATTCTCATGCTCCGCCATCTCCTCATCCGGATCGTAGTGGACATTGCCGTCCCACATGAGGACACCCTGCAAAGTCAATCTCCCGGAGACTCCGAAGAGACCCTTGTACGTATCAGTCTCAACGGGCCCCGTCGGTAAGCTCAGCTGTCCAAAGATGCTGATGCCATTCTCCATCGCATGATCAACAAGCACCGCATATTGAACCATGATTTCCGAGTATTCCCCATGGCGAATCCCCTCAGCGCGGATATGCAAACCCAGTCTTCCTGCCAGTCCTGCCTCGAGATGAACAGCGATGTCACTCTCAGTCTCCTCTTCATGGCGGGCAGTATACCCTGTAAGCCGGAAACTCACCTCTCCAGGCTCATCGGGCAAGCCCATGTGTGCCAGGAATGGGTGAAGGAAGGCATGCTCGTCCGCATCCGTGTGCTCTTCCCCGTGCCCTCCGCTATCGGCATAAAGACCGGAGCAGAGAACGATTATCCCTGCGAGAGCGGCCAGTGCGTATCTTGTCATGTTTTTCCTCCCTGCTACTTTAGAGTCTTGAGATGCTCCAGAAGATCCACCAAATCCTCATCTGACATAGTCCATCTCGGCATAGGTGCATCCAGCTGTTTCCCAGATGGATCCACACCCTGGGTGATAGCCCGCATAAGGGTTTCATCCGTGTAGGGCGGGTGTTCGTCCTTGTGCTCTGCTTCATCCTCATGGTGATGTCCTGATGTGAGCGTGGTGTAACGGATATCCGGTGCTCTGAACGAGTGCATCATCATGCGGACCTCCAGACCCTTCCCGTTCTCACCATGGCAGCTGGCGCACGATCGGTATCCGCCGTGTATCGTACCCCCCGATGTAGAAATCGGAGTGTTACCTGGGCTTGTACCAGTCAGATAGATCTGCTCTCCACTGCTTTGGAAAGTCTTCCCGCCAACCTCGCCGGACGTGTCTGATTCTGCTTTCCTCTCACATCCAGGACCGGCGAGGATAACGATCGCAGTGACAAGGACCACAATCAGGATCTCGTAGCAACTTGGCCTCTTCACAGTTGTCAGTACCTCCTGCCTCCGCCAAGAGGCGGGTCAATCCCTGTACTACCGTCACTACACTGCTACCCCTCGTGGCAAAGAAGTTTCTCGGTTATGGCTATCGCAAGCATACCAGTGACACTGAGCTGGACTAAGGGTGATACGCCAATTCCGAAAAGGGTAGGCATGTAGGGGTTATATGCCCATATGCTTTCGAGGTACACAGCCCGGTATTCGATTACAGCTGCAACAACCAGCCCGATGAGCACAAAAGCCAGAGCCCATCTCTTCTCCCTGCGGCTGACCCACAGGAGCTTCCTGGATACCGCAGCAACCCCGAAGTACATGGCGAGGATGATGAGACTATCTCTGGCCGAGGCTGAAATCACCATCATTACATACCTTAGAGAGCTGAAGTCGTGGTCTTCAAAGAGGTAAACAGAATGCAAGGCCTCCCACACGAAATTGAATACAAAAGAGAAGGCGAAGATTAAGAGGATGATCAGGGCAAGCTCTATGGGTCTGGATCTCATGGCGGTACGGGACTCCTTTCACACAATCAGCGCCTGCAGAGAATTATGAGATCGATCTCAGGCTCCCTGTCTGCGCAAAGAGGATTGCCTTCCGTTAACGATTCTTGCAAAAGACTAGCGTGTTGGTTACGATTCTGTCAAGCAAAGGCTGGTCGACTGCCACAGATCGGTGTGTGATATTGACTCAATCTGGTGGGAGGCATAGCACAATCGATTTCTCAGACCCTTAACAATCAATCTGAAGACAGAGGACGATCCGGAGTTCATAAAGAAGTCCAATATCCATTGTCGGGCGGAGAAGATTCCCACGGACCGACGGGGCAGTCTTTTAGAGAGAGATAAAGATATGAACGAATCGGGAGACAGGCAGGATGTCGGATCGGGGATGGTGACAGGGCATAAGAATGGCGCCCATGACCACCGGGCGGGTAGCGCAGGGCATGGTAGGATACAGAGCCATGCCCATCATGATCACCACGCGCATATGGTCGCAGATTACAGAAGACGATTCTGGATATCCTTAGCCGTTACCATACCAATCCTCGTGCTCTCCCCAATGATTCAGGGTTTTCTCGGGCTCGAGGACGCTCTCAGGTTCCCCGGCGATCTGTATCTCCTTTTCGGGCTTTCGTCTCTGGTGTTCGTCTTTGGAGGTTATCCCTTTCTAAGAGGAATACTCCTTGAAGTGGGTGCACGCCAGCCCGGCATGATGACCCTTATCGCAGTTGCGATTACCACCGCTTACCTCTACAGCTCTGCTGTCGTGTTTGGACTCAGAGGCAAGATGTTCTTCTGGGAGTTGGCAACACTTATAGACATAATGCTCCTCGGCCACTGGATAGAAATGAAATCCGTGTTGGGTGCCTCACGGGCCCTTGAAGAGCTCGCGAGACTGATGCCATCGGACGCACACAAGCTGATGCCTGATGGCACCATATTGGATGTGCCGTTGAGCGAACTGCGCGTTGGGGAAAAGTTCATCGTGCGGCCCGGTGAGAAGATGCCGGCCGATGGAAAGGTTGTTGACGGCCAGACGTCGGTCAACGAGGCGATGCTAACGGGTGAATCGAAACCGGTCAACAAGACAGCCGGTGCCAGGGTGATCGGCGGATCTATCAACGGGGAGGGATCGGTTACGGTCGAAGTCACAAAGACCGGCAAGGACTCCTTTCTATCCCAAGTGATAGACCTGGTAAGAGAGGCGCAGGCGAGCAAGTCAAAGACTCAGGACCTGGCAAATAGAGCAGCCCTCTGGCTCACGCTGATTGCACTTGCCGGAGGCGCGTTAACACTCATCGCTTGGTTTGGCGTGATGAACAAGGATTTTGCGTTTGCCCTTGAACGCACTGTGACCGTGATGGTTATCACCTGCCCGCATGCCCTCGGGCTCGCGGTTCCCCTGGTCGTTGCAGTCTCCACAGCGATTTCGGCAAGGGAGGGTTTGCTCATAAGAGATCGTGCTGCATTTGAGAGAGCGCGCAATATACAGGCCATAATATTCGATAAAACCGGTACTCTTACCGAGGGCCGTTTCGGCATCACAGACGTCCTTACCTTCAGGCATGACATAGGTGAACAAGACCTTTTGAAGTACGCAGGCGCGGTGGAGGCCCGTTCTGAGCATCCGATTGCCAAGGCGATTGCAGCTTCAGAGTCGGTGGCCCTTCCGGTGGAAGGATTCAGAGCGATCCCTGGCAGGGGTGCAGAAGGCACAGTCAATGGCAAACTCGTGAAGGTGGTGAGTCCCGGCTTCCTGAGAGAAAGCGGCATAGCCGTTGACGACGGTCGGATCGCCGAGTTGACCGGGCAGGGGAAGACGGTGGTCTTCGTGATCATCCAGAATGAGCTGAGCGGGGCGATTGCGCTCGCCGACATTATCAGGCCTGAATCCAAAAAGGCGATCTCGCGGCTGAGGGAGATGGGCATCAGGTGTATGATGCTCACAGGCGACAACACGCCGGTGGCACAGTGGGTATCCGAGCAGATCGGGCTCGACGAGTACTTTGCTGAGGTTTTACCTGATGAAAAGTCGGCCAAGGTGAGGGAGGTACAGCAAAGGGGGTTTGTGGTGGCCATGACGGGCGACGGGGTGAATGATGCGCCTGCTCTTGCTCAGGCCGATGTGGGTATCGCAATCGGTGCGGGTACCGACGTGGCTGTTGAGACTGCGGATATCGTACTTGTGAAAAGCAACCCTCTCGATGCGGTCTCAATCATCGGCCTGGCGCGTGCGACTTATCGAAAGATGGTCCAGAACCTGGTATGGGCGACCGGATATAACGCATTTGCGATCCCGTTAGCGGCGGGCGTGCTCTACAAATCGGGCATAGTCCTCAGTCCAGCGATGGGTGCTGTTCTTATGTCTTTGAGCACGGTGATTGTCGCAATCAATGCCAGGATCTTACGAGTAGTGAAATGAAAGGCAACTGTTGTTGATCATCCCGGTTCTACAGCACCGCAGTGGCAAATTGTACTGACCAGAATACGAAAAGCATGATTCCCCAGAAAAGCCCAGGTTTTTGCCATCCCTTCTTGAGCATTCTCACCGTGAGAATCTTGCCCGCGTAGATGAGAATCCCAACCGTCCCGCCAATCGGGTGTATCGTAAACCAGCCAAGGTGGAAGATTCTGGGTCTGGTCCCGAGAGGAAGGTGAAAGTAGATGCACATTGCCGCCAAAAAGACATACAGGTAAAGAGTAATCCATGCAGAATGTTTATGGATTCCCACCATCCTTTTCTTGTCTACCGTGGGGAATAACCAGTTCTTAAGTGAAAGAGCGGAGAGGAGAGACACCAAAGCGAATAGGAGCCCAACAGATGCGAATACCATCTGAAACTGTTTTATTCTGACGTTAGTTGTAATCTTAATCTCATGCGAATGCGTGCTATAGCTCGCTGCCCATTGCCTGTCTTCGTAGACGTGATGGCACCTCATACACGCATAGTCCACGCTTAGATATCCCGGGTTTACCTGCAGTCCATCCTTTACCACTGATGTCAGGTTCTTCCTATGGTCAATCCGGAACAGGTGGCTTTTGACATCACCATGAAACCTATCAGAATTTCCACTCGCGATCATACCTGCGGGCGGCATGTGACAGTCTGTGCATGTAACTCCGACCCTATGCATCAAGCTCTCTTTGTATACTTCTGCGACTTCCTCATGACATGCTGCACACGACACCTTTATCGATTCCTGTGAAGGGAGATGAGGATCATGGCAGTCCACGCAAGTGAAATCACTCTTGCCTCCACTCACTAACTGATTCACTTCGGTGTATCCAGAAAGAAACACGCCGTTGAGTGTTATGACATCGTAAGGCTCGATACCGTGGCATTTCGAACAGACATTTCCATCAACACTGATGTCAGCCTTGTCGGAGGAACGCATGTGTTTTTGACCCGGTCCGTGGCACGCCTCGCATTGGACCCCCTCAAATCTCCAGGTTCCCGTTATCCCCTCGAGACCGGCTTGATGTCCCTCCGGTGAATAACCGGTTGTGTGACATCGGCCACAATCATACGGAACCCTCTCCCCCGGCCGAAAGTCAACCCATTTTGTGCTGCGCAGGTTATACTGATTCCCTCCACTGCCGACAGATGTGGAGGTTACCAGGAATCCATTCCTGTCAAGGAACAGTGCTTTCCATCTGAAACCGCCGATTATGTATGAAATGCTGTTTGCATCATAGCCGTCCGGGAGCGGAATAGCCTCAGCCCCTGATTGGGACGGGCGCCGGAGGATCTGTGCATGCCCAGTCCGTTCCCATTGGCTGTACTGCTCCTGATGGCACTCCATGCAGCGTTCAGCTCCCACATACTCACGGCCAGACGAAGCGATTACCCGAGCGGCAATGCCAATCATCAGGATAATGGTGACCGTCACTGTTAGTAAGGCTTTGAGTTTCATGGCTATGCAGTCCAAAAGACCAAGGTTCTCTAGAACAATATTCTGGATTCCGGTCACGTGTCAAGGGGAGCCTGAGCAAACCTCTTGCGCTATGTTAACTGGGTCTCGTCAGAGCGTTTACTCTGATTTGACAACGTGCCATCCCTTGCCTGGGCTCAGGAGAGGAGAAATCTGGGTGGAAATACGGAACTATTTGGACCCTTGTGCAGTCTTAATAACTAGTCATGTACATGCGTATTGAAACTCAAAGAGTACTCTATGTGTTCTTGCTGCTTATCATGCTGGCGAGCAGCTCATCTGCCGCATACGCGGCGTGGCCATCCGCTTGCAGGATGCAGGATGGCTGTTGCAAGTGTAAATCTTGCCCAGGCGGTGAGGGAACAGCGGCAACTGGCCAGTCTCTCGACAATGAGTGCTGCAACATGACCCAACCGGCTCAAGAGCCGGCTACCCCAATCCCCTGTGTCATCCATGACAAAGAGATCGACAGACACGCAGTGTTGACTTGCAGTAGTGTACATCTCATCTCTTATGACGGCCAATCTTGCTCTGAGGTTGGCTTTGGGCAAGACGAACCTCGTTTCTCACCATCGCTCAGCATCCTTTACCAAACCTTCTTAATTTGATCTGCATTTAGAACCTCGTTTTCAATCGAGGCACGCTTCTTTTGTAATTCGCTTTTGTATCCACTCGGTCTCTAAACCTGGAGGATTACGAGATGAGGAAACTCACTTTCTATCTGTTCATGGTCTTGCTGGCCGCTATTTTCCGGAGGCATCGAAAGTGGTGGCTTTGGCGGGCCTGTGGTGAAAGTCAGTGAGGTAAGGGATCAATCCGCAGTATTGGTTGGTCTCCGCGGCGGTTGGATAATCAATCACGGCTTCGTCATAGGTGCCGGTGGTTATAGTCTGGCCGGTGGTGTTCACCACCTGTCCATGGGTTATGGTGGGTTGGAGCTTGGGTATGTTCACGCCTCCGCAAGACTAGTCCATTTCTCCGCGTACACCCTGATAGGCGGAGGTACTGTCGATGATCGGGGTCATGATGACCGAGATCATGACCATGGTGATACCCGTCAGGATCACGACGGCGATGATCACCACGAAGGAGACGGTCACAACCATCACGATCCTCAAGATGGGCGTCATCACGGACATAGCTGGGCGGGAGATGTCCACTTCGTTCTTGAACCGGCAGCCAATCTGATGATCAATGTTGCGACAAACGTGCGAATAGGGATCGGCGCCAGCTACCGTTTTGTGGCCGGTGTGAGTTCCCACGATCTACGCAATAGCGACGTAAGTGGGCTGTCGGCAATACTGACCCTGAAATTCGGAAAATTCTGACCAGGAGGATAATCAGGTGAGAACAGAGGCCTATCTCTTGGGTGGCGTGTTGGCCTTTACACCTCGCTGATCGTCACTCTGGTAATGGGTGGTCTTACTATCATCCAGCACCTCCACGAGATCCGAGGAGAGCGACAAACACGCAACGAGCTTCTCAAGAAGGCGATGGCGCCTTTGATCTGGCAACTGCAGAACTCCGACAACATGGGTCAGCTCGAACGCGGATTGAAAGATCTGCACCAGGCATATATGATAACGGGTCACGAGGATCATCAGCTGGGTGTCCGAGATGCGAATGGGCGTTTGGTGTTCTCTACGCTGTCCGGGCCTTCCCCGGATCCACAGGAGGCTTTTGAAGCTACGGTTGAGGTAGTATCGCCTGCGCTCGCTGGCGGCCGTGGAACTGTCACGGTCTGGGAAGATGCCGCCCAGTACAATGCTGAGCTATCGGGG
>JALGZP010000092.1 GCA_025774845.1 bacterium | reverse complement strand
CACGATCTCCGCCTGGGCTATGTCGGGATTCCACCCATCATGAGCGGCATACACGAATTCGTCGAAAGCAACGGCGGTCTTGTTGTCTTCAATGAACTCCAGAGGCAGTTCAGCATGCCGCACATGTGCGACGATATCATCGACCAGTACCTTCGCTACACCTATCCCTATCACATCCGCTACCGTCTCGAAGACATCAAGACCGAGATCAAACGGCGAAACATTCACGGCATTATTCACTATGTCCAGGCGTTCTGTTTCAGGCAGGTGGAGGACATCATACTGAGGAAAGAGATCGGAGTCCCCATCCTCACGATCGAGGGCAACCGGCCCGGCAGAATCGATCTGAGAACCCGGGTACGGATCGAAGCCTTCCTCGACATGCTCCGCACCCACTGACGCCGGGTCTCTATCGCCTCAGATGATACGGGCACAGTCGCAATGACCTCTCGTGCTGCACGCCTGTGGGTCAGTGGCCGAGTGTCAGCGAGGTCTAACTGAACCCGCTTGTTGTGACTTGCTTCTATTGTATTTGAAGTTTACTTCTATTCTCAGGACTGTCTTCATATACCTGCCATTCAGAGACTTTGTCATTCTGAACTCTTGCACTCCAGAGCGCATCAGTGTTCAATCTTTCTTCGTTTGAGCAGGTACTCTTTCCTGAGATGGTCACAATGTCGTCTTTAGATTCGATTCTTGAGAATTGGTTTAGATAGTCTGGAAACATACTAAAAAACGATGACCATGCTTCCTTGCTTGAATTCTTGTCTTTCGTATCGATGTGACCGTTACAGATCAAAGAATGATCGTCTGTCATCAGGTCAACTAAGCCCTCAATATCTCGGTGGTTAATGCACTCATTGAAAAGGAGTACTGTCAATTTAGGATCACGTTTATTCATGGCTTTCCTCTCGCTCGTTCGTAGGTCATAACTACGGTATATGCTGATCGTTGAGCTACGCTTTCTGCAAAAGTCTGTCGGTATAGTACTCAGGAACTCCTTACCGTTTTTTTATCACACTTCCGGGAACGTGTAAACAGGTTTGCCCCGTCTCACATAACCTATTCGTCCAGAAAGACTTTCAGGTTCCCAGTGCGATATAGCAGGTGTTGACATGATCTCCGAATGAGTAACGTTGAACTTGACCGGATTGAATCACCCGGGTCTGAGCGGAAACCGCATAGCGCGCGCTCAGCGGCCAAATGAGTTGACAGATGGACCAGACCGCTGTAGAGATAGGCCGTAGAAGGACGAAACGATGAGAGAAATCGAACGGTCACCTATGCTGGCGGATGCCCTAGGCGTCCCGCTGCCCCGACATCCCAGGGATGGAGGTTATGTCCTATGATCTGCTTCATTGGCGGACCTCCGAGAGTCGGCAAGTCAGTCATAGCCGAGGTGATCACCAGGGAGCGTGGTATCGGCAGCGTCGCCACTGACTCTCTGGGCGCAGTACTGGAGACCGTCTTGTCCCCGGAATCCGAGCCCGGCCTTTTCGTTGTCAGCCGATTCAATGAGATGCCTGAAGCAGATAGGATCAGACTGATGGCAGAGAATCCGGCAAGGCGTATTGACTACCAGATCGAGGAGAGCAAGGCGGTTTGGCGAGCCGTTGTGCCTTTTGTTCTAAGGGAACAAGAAGAGGGTCGGAGTTTGGTGGTCGAAGGCGTTGCTGTTCTTCCCGAGCTAGTCGCCCAGTTAGAAGGCATTGATTACCGAACCGTGTTCCTTGGAAATCGGGGACTCACACACAACGAGAACATCAAGAGAGGGGCCATCGAGCGCGAGCATGACTGGATGCGGCACGCCAGTGATGAGTACGTCAACGCTTTTGCGGCATTTGTCGCCCAAATGAGCGGCTACATCGAGAAGGAAGCCCGTACATACGGTTTCGACTACGTTGAGATGGACAGAAGACCATTCAGCGATGCCGTGGCTGAGGTCGTCGACTTGCTGCTGGGGTGATCCATGCGAGTCGCCGAACAAGCCGTTGCACGCGACGGCTTACAGCCGCGGGTGAACGGTGCCGTTGAGTCTCCAACTCACGCTTCGCCCTCAGTCATGCACGATTTCTTAGCGGTTGCCCAGTTGCCGATTCTCTTTCCTCATGCTCAGGTTTGCTGGTGCGGCTATTCGGGACTCTAGCGCGTGGGTCTGAGATTGCCACGGCTCCTCCGGAGCCTCGCAATGACATTGAAACGTGAGATTGCCACGGCTGCTCCGGAGCCTCGCAATGACGTGGGGTCACCGGCGATATCCCCTGCCCATAAGGGATTGACTGGGGTTTGCGGGCGTGTTAGCTTCTGCTTCAAGAACCCCAAGGCCCGGGAGACATGTATATGGAGACTCGATACGATCCTCAGAGTGCCGAAGAAAAGTGGTACTCGTTCTGGCTTAAAAGGAATCTCTTCACGCCTGAACAGAGGGATGGCGAGCCCTTCGTAATTGTTATGCCTCCACCGAACATCACGGGCATGCTCACCATCGGGCACGTTCTCAATATGACGATACAGGACGCGTTGATCCGGTGGAACATGCTCAACGGCCGCGAGTCTCTATGGCTGCCGGGGAAGGATCATGCCGGCATTGCCACCCAGAACGCCGTCGAGCGACAGCTCGCCGATGAGGGAACATCGCGTCACGAGGTCGGCCGCGAGAAGTTTGTCGAGCGGGTGTGGCAGTGGAAAGACGCCATGAACAACAAGATAACCGAGCAGCTCCAGCATCTCGGTTGTGCCTGCGACTGGACAAGGGAAAGATTCACAATGGATGATCAACTGTCGCGGGCGGTGAGGACGGCGTTTGTCAAACTCTTCAAGGAAGGTCTGATCTACCGTGGCGAGTATGTTATCAACTCATGTCCCAGGTGTCTGACCACGCTCTCGGATGAGGAAGTCGAGCGGGAAGACGTTGCGGGCAAACTCTACTATATGCGCTATCCGATCGAGGGAGGCGGACACGTTACCGTCGCCACGACAAGACCTGAGACCATGCTCGGCGATGTCGCCGTCGCCGTGAGTCCCGACGACGAGAGGTACAAGGACTCGTGGGACAAGACGATTGTGCTCCCGATCATCGGGCGGAAGATGCCGTTTATAAAGGATGAATTTGTCGATCCGGAGTTCGGTACCGGCGCCGTAAAGGTCACGCCGGCTCACGACGCTGACGATTTTGCGATGGGTCAACGGCACGGCCTAGAATCCGTCGTGATCATGGATAAGACCGGTGTGATGAATGACAATGCAGGTCCGATGAAGGGTCTTGACCGGTTCGAGGCAAGAAAGCGCGTGCTGGAACAACTCGAGCAGGAAGGTCTTCTTGAGAAAGTGACCGACTATGAGCTCTCACTGGGCAGGTGCTATAGATGCGCTACGGTCGTGGAACCCTACATGTCAAAGCAGTACTTCGTAAAGATGGAACCGCTTGCGCAGCCGGCCATCGACGTGGTCAGGAACGGCAGGGTCAAGCTCCATCCCGACCGGTGGACGAAGGTCTACTACAACTGGATGGAGGGAATACGCGACTGGTGCATATCGAGGCAGCTCTGGTGGGGCCATCGTATACCCGTCTGGTACTGCAAGAGTTGTGACGAGATGGTCAGCGAGATCGAAGATCCGACCGAATGTCCGTCATGCGGTGGCGAGTTGGTCCAGGAGGAGGATGTGATGGACACGTGGTTCTCCTCGTGGCTGTGGCCGATCTCAACCCTCGGCTGGCCGGGTGAGACGGAGGACCTCAAGAGATACTATCCGACGTCAGTGCTGGTCACCGGACCGGACATAATATTCTTCTGGGTCGCGCGAATGATAATGGCGGGTCTGCACTTTGCGGGAGAGATTCCATTCCGGGATGTGTACCTTCACGGGTTGGTGAGGGATGAGCACGGGCAGAAGATGTCCAAGTCGCTAGGCAATTCACCCGACCCGTCGGACCTCACTGCCAAGTACGGGGCCGACGCGTTGCGGTTCACAATCATTTCGCTTACACCCAAGGGGTCGGATGTTCTCTTCGCTGAAAGGCAGGTGGAGACCGGGCGGAATTTCGCCAACAAGATCTGGAACGCTTCGAGACTAATCAACACGGCGACGGAGGGAGTCCAGGCCGGGGACATCGACACCGGCGGTATGGAGCTCTCCGACAGATGGATCCTGAGCCGCACCGGTGAGGTCACACGTCAGATTGCCGCCTACGCGGAGGGCTTCGAGCTCAACCAGGCGGCCAGGACTGTCTATGACTTCGCGTGGAATGAGTTCTGCAGCTGGTACCTTGAGATAGTGAAGGAGCGATTCTATGGGGACGATGCGGCCGGCCGGACTCAGGCGGGCGCGGTCGCTAAGACGGTGCTGTCGCAACTGCTCAAGCTGTTGCATCCGTTCATGCCTTTTCTCACCGAGGAGATCTGGAGTGTGTTGGGTCTCGGTGGTGGAAGTCTTCTCGATGAGAGGCTTGCCGGTGGCGAGAGGTTCCCGCGTGACACCGAGGCCGAAAAGGTGATGGAGGCGGTTGTCGGAGTCGTTGAGGCTGTGAGAAACATACGGGGAGAGATGGGTGTTCATCCTTCTGTGAACGTACCTGTCTTTCTCGAGTTCTCCGGTGACGAAGGGTCGCGGGACGGCGTGCTCGCCGCGGGATCTTACATTACCAAATTGGGGAAAGTATCGCAGATCAGCGAGGGCAAGCCGTCTCAAGCCGAGGGCCCGGTCGCCACGAGCATCGTAAGAGGAATAGAGGTCGGAGTCCCGCTGGGAGACGTGATCGACGTCGAGGTTGAGAAAGCGAGACTTGGAAAAGAGCTCGAGCGGATCGAAGGGCTTCTCAAGCGAACCGAGGCGCGGCTTAATAACGCGGATTTCGTCAGCAAGGCACCGCCGGAAGTCGTGAACAAGGAGAAGAATAGGATCGAGGAGCTCTCGCAGACCTCAGCAAAGCTCAAGAAGAACCTTTCCCTGCTGCTGGGCTGACACACCATGCATCGCCAGGGTGCCGAAATCAAGGGAGTCGGGATTCCGGGCCGGGGGAAATAAGTAATGGAGAGGATCGGCGACAGGCTCAGGAAGAGAAGAGAAGAACTAGGTTTTACCATAAACGACATGGCCAGGGTAACCAGGTTTAGACCGGAGACCATCATGGCCGTCGAAGAGGGTAGAGTCGGAATCTTTCCCGCCGAAGCCTACCTCAAAGCCTTCCTGAGAGCTTATGCAAACAGGCTCGGATTGGATGCAGACGAGATCGTCCGGGAGCAGAAGAGCGAGGAAGAACGCATCCGGGATGCCATAAAGGGAATCAGAGTGCACCCCCGGAGAGATCTCAACCTGCGGAAGATACTTCCGTGGCTAGCGGCCGTTGCCGCTATCGTAATAGTGGCCGCGATCCTGTTCGGTCGCTTCCTTGGCGACCGAGGCCTGCCCGGGGTGGTGACGGAAACGCCCGTGGAACGGGTGGCTGTAATCGCGGACTCGCTTGAGACCGGGACCGAACCAGAGAGTATCCCTGCGGAACCGGTGACCCGGGTCGAGGAGTCCGTTGTCGAAGATACTGAGCCGGTTGTCAAAGACGCTGTGCCGGATGAGACCGCCGCGGTTTCCGCTTTCGGGCCGCTTTCGAAGCTTGAGGTAGCCGTAAGCGGCTGGCCGATCAGGGCCCGCCTCAGGAGCGGGGACAGCGTCCTGGTCGAAGGCTGGCTCAGACCGGGCTATGCCGATACATTCTATTGCGCCCAACCGTTTGTCATCGATTATCTGACCGACAGGGATGCTGTCTCACTCACACTTGACGGTAACCCGGTCGAACTTCCCATGTCCAGAGACAAGCAGATCTCGGGTTTCGAGATCGGGTCCGGACAGTGAGAATAGCGGAACGATGAAATTCAAACTCGTGTCCAAGTTCAAACCTACGGGTGACCAGCCAAAGGCCATCAGTGAACTTGCCGAAGGCATACGGCTTGACAAGAAGTGGCAGACCCTGCTCGGTGTGACCGGCTCCGGTAAGACCTTTACAATGGCTAACGTCATCGCTGAAATCGGACTTCCGACCCTTATCATCTCGCACAACAAGACCCTGGCTGCGCAGCTCTACGGCGAGTTTCGAAGTTTCTTTCCGGACAACGCCGTTGAGTTCTTCATAAGCTATTACGACTACTACCAGCCGGAGGCATATCTCCCGTCCTCCGACACCTATATAGAGAAGGACGCCTCGATCAATGAAGAGATCGACAAGCTCAGACTCAGGGCGACCGCATCCGTACTTGAGAGACAGGACGTTATCGTGGTTGCGAGCGTGTCCTGCATATACGGAATCGGATCTCCCGATGACTTCAAGAGCATGCTGGTGAGCGTAGACAAGGGCGAGACTTTCCCTCGGGATGCGCTCTTAAGAAAGCTCGTCGACATACAGTACACGCGGAACGATTATGATCTTGTGCGTGGCACCTTTCGTGTCAGGGGCGACACCATCGAGATCAGGCCGTCAAGCGAGGAGTATGCGGTCCGTATCGAGATGTTCGGTGACGAAGTGACGCGGCTTTCAAGCGTGGATACGCTCACGGGCAATATCCTGAAGGAGAAGGACTCGGTTCACGTTTATCCCGCGAAACACTTCGTGATGCCCTACGCGCAAATGGAGGGGGCCTTGAAGGATATAGACGACGAGCTCCAGGAGACGTTGAAGAGACTCAAGGACGACAACAATCTCCTTGAGGCCCAGCGGCTTGAGATGCGAACGAAATACGACATAGAGATGATGCGGGAACTCGGGTATTGCCCCGGGATCGAGAACTACTCAAGACATCTGAGCGGCAGGGCCGAGGGCGAGGCTCCGTGCACCCTGATCGATTACTTCCCCGAGCGGTTCCTGATGATCGTTGATGAATCTCACGTCACGCTTCCCCAGGTGCGGGGGATGTATGAGGGTGACAGATCGCGGAAGAGCACGCTTGTCAAGTACGGTTTCAGGTTGCCTTCAGCGCTTGATAACCGGCCACTCAAGTTTCCGGAGTTCGAAGGGAAGACCGACTACGTGGTGTTCGTTTCCGCCACTCCCGCGGATCTCGAGTTGGAGAAGTGCGGCGGGGTCGTGGTCGAACAGATCATCCGGCCGACCGGGCTCGTCGATCCTGAGGTTGAGGTGCGTCCTGTCGGTGACCAGGTCGACGATCTCATAGGCGAGATACGCGAAGTGACGGCACGCGGAGAGAGAACACTCGTCACCACGCTGACCAAACGGATGGCCGAGGACCTTACCGACTATCTCATCTCCCTTGAGATGAATGCACGTTACCTTCATTCGGATATCGGCGCGATAGAAAGAGTCGAAATACTCAGAGGCCTGAGGCTCAGGGAATTCGATGTTATTGTCGGGATCAACCTTCTCCGGGAGGGTCTTGACCTGCCTGAGGTTTCGCTCGTCGCCGTGCTGGACGCGGACAAGGAGGGCTTCCTGCGCTCGGAAACTTCACTTATACAGGTTGCCGGCAGGGCCGCCAGAAACGTATCGGGCAAGGTCATATTGTACGCCGACAAGATAACCGGTTCCATGGACCGGGCGATGAAGGAAACCCGCAGACGAAGACAGATCCAGATCGAGTACAATGAAAAGCATGGAATCACACCCAGGACGATTGTCAAGACCGCGGAGGAGATTCTCCAGGCTACTTCCGTCGCCGATTCAGTCCGGGAAGAGTCGGAGGGCCCGGGTCAGGAATTCGAAGCCGGTGACTATGAGAACATGCTTGCCCGGCTCGAACATGAGATGATCGAGGCCGCCAGGAATCGCGAATTCGAAAAGGCTGCATCCCTTCGTGACCGGATGGAGGACATGGTGGCAATGATGATGATGGAAGGGAAAAAGCCGTCGAGACCGAAAGCCAAACGAAGAAGAGGTAGGAGACGATGAAGTTTCCATTCCGGATGACGCTCCCGGGAGAGGCAGTGAAAGTAGTGGTCCAGATGGCTCTTTGCGAGGACGTGGGTGGTGGCGATATCACCACGGAGGCCACGGTGGGTTCCCGTGCGCGCGGGCGGGCCCGGCTTACGCTCAAGGACGACGGCGTGGTCGCCGGTCTGGAAGTGTTCCGCGCCGCGTTCGAGACCTATGATCCGAAGGTAAAGGTCGTTTTCAAAAGCAAAGAAGGAAGGTTCTATCGGCGGGGACGCACTCTGGCGGAGGTGACCGGCAGGGTGCGGAGCATTCTTACCTGTGAACGTGTGGCTCTGAACTTTCTCCAGCGTATGTCCGGAATCGCGACACTCACACGCCGGTTCGTCGATGAGGTAAAGGGTACAGGGGTTAAGATAGTGGATACCAGGAAGACAACGCCTGGCTTGAGAATGCTTGAGAAGTACGCGGTTCTCGCGGGCGGCGGTCATAACCACAGAATGATGCTTTCGGATCTGGCCCTTATCAAGGACAACCACATAAAGGCGGCCGGCGGGATAAGACAGGCTGTCAGGAAAGTAAGGCAGGCAGGCAGGGGTGTGCCGGTTGAAGTCGAAGTCGGACCTGACACGGATCTCGAAGAACTGAAGGGTCTCGACGCGGACATAGTCATGCTTGATAACTGGCGGGTTACAGATCTCAAACGTGCGATAAAGATCATAAAGGGATTTCCATCCAGACCGTTGATCGAGGTTTCGGGCGGCGTAGGCCTGAAGGGTGTCAGGAAGATCGCGATGTGCGGGCCCGATGTTATATCAGTCGGCGGCCTGACCCATTCTGCGCCGTCACTCGACATAAGCCTGGATCTCATAGGTCGGACGACAAATGGCTGATCTTGAAGTCGGCATAATCCTCA
>JALGZP010000170.1 GCA_025774845.1 bacterium | reverse complement strand
AGATGTGCCAACGCGCTGATCGCCCAGACTGGTCTGCGCAGCCAGGCCCCCGGGTAGTGCGATAGCCACCAGGGTCAATACTATGAGGATATACGTTGTCTTGGCTTTGACCATTACCACTCTATTCCCATACCGAGTGTTGCCCGGCGCGGAGCCCCATAATAATTCGGATCGCCGTGCCTCAAGATTCCGTAGACTGTTCCTGCATCCTCCACATAGCCGCCCACACCCGGCACCGGGACCTCGCCCGTCTCAGAGTCGACCCTGCGGACCCGTCTATCGTTGAAAAGGTTATCGACCTCGAGGAAGATCTTTCCACTCACACCACCGCTCTCGAAGTACTTTGTGAATTTCATATCGAGCAGGTTATCCATGGGGCCATTCTCGGAATACCGCTTGCCTATTTCCTGCCCGTCACGGACCGGTGTGTACGCCCTGCCGTTCTGCAGGAGCCACTGGAAGTTGAGCGCCCAATCCGACGGCAGGTTGATGCCGAACAGTTTCTGCTTGTCACCTTCACGCATCCTGAGGTCGAGCAGGAGGTTGAGCTTATGGGGCCTGTTCCACCAGAGGTATTCCTCGGCCAAGCTCTGCTCGGCCGTCCCGACGCTGCCACCCTGTTCCTGAATCAGCTTGAGTGTGTTCGGGTCCGAGCTCTTGCCGGTGGCAATGGAATAGGTGTAGATGATCGATGCGCCGACGAGGCCGCGCCGTTTCTTCTTGAGTTCGATCTCGATACCGCGCGAGCGTGCGTAGTCGACATTCCGGTATATGAACATCTCACCTACTCCGGCAATCTCAAACGGCGTCGATCTCGGGTAGTCATAAATGTCTTTGTAGAACACCGTGATGTTCCCCGCCACGGTCTCCGAGAACTGGTGTCTCGCGCCGATCTCGTACTGTACCGATATCTCGGGATTGAGATTGGGGTTACCTATGAGCGGGAAGCGCTCACTCGATACCGAGGACAGCTTCGAATACACCCAGAGGTACGTGGGGAACTGAGAGAACTGACCGTAGTTGAAGAAAAGATTGTCACGGTCCGTGATCGGATGGGATATCGCAATCCTGGGACTCAGGTGGCCCTTGAACCTGCGACCGAATACCTCATGTGTATCCCTGTAAAAGTTTTCCCGCATGGTCTGTGTAATCGCTGATGTCGTGTCATCTGCGGATCGTTCCACGGCCCGTTCCACCTGTGCCCCGGGGAACCAGTAGTCGTACCGCAGGCCGATATCCCCGATCAGCCCCTCAAAATTGACCTTGTCCTGGATATAGAACGAGCCCCTGTTGGGATATATGTGGAAGAGGTCGTGGAATTCTCCCAGACCATCCGGGTCGGCAACCCACGGCCGCCGTATGAAGAGGTACTGGGCGTTCTCATACGATGTGCTGAAACCGGTCTTCACCTGGTGATGGGGCGGAATACGCGACGTCAGGTCCCAGGCGAGATTGTAGTTCTCAGTGTAACGATCGTGCCACAGATCGGCGCTGCCGGTCTGAATGAAATACGGAGTGTCGAGCTCGCGTCTCAGGATCTTATTCAGATCGTCGGGCTCGCTATAATAGGTACTATCGCTCCAGTGTCCCCCATTGACGTCCGAATGGACGCAGTTGAAGAAGCGCGACACCCTGAATATGTAGAAAGAATTCTGGTTCAGGATCCGGTTCCACGTGAATGCCAGACTGTTGGTGTCCTCAGTATAGACAAGCGCCCTCTCGAGGTTCTTTGACCACTCATGCTGGTAACCTGTCAGATCCCTGGTCACATCATACGGGTCGGTTCGGAAGTAACCCTGGTCGATCGCGATCGTCTTGGTGAATGAGAGTCCGAACTTGTTCTGGGAGGAGGGGCGCCACACCGTCTTGCCGAAGAGCTGCCACTTGTTGTCGGCCCTCGGGGCCAGATCGCCATAGTCGAGCTTGATACCGAGGAAGTTGTCCTCGTAGGAAGATTTCAGGCCTTTCCGGCCGGGAAGATCGTTTATCGATGGCAGATGAGTATCCGAGAACCTCGCCGACATCCCCAGGTAGTAGGTAACCTGCCCGGGGATATTGATCCCCAAGCTCCGGAGTAGCTTTGATGAGATCGGCTCGGGCCCTTCGATGCCCATCTCGAAGCGGTCGCTGTTGAAGTAGTCCAGCGAGGTTTCCTTGAAAGGCATATGATCGAGTGAGTACTCGACATAACCATGGCTCTTGCTGCCGCCCTCTTTGAGCTTGATATTGACCACGCCGGAAAGTGCCTGACCGTATTCCGCGCTGTAGCCGCCCGTGATAACATCCATCTCGGCGACCGACTTGGCACTGACATCGAGCATCGAGGACTTGCCCGAAAGGAGGTCCTTCATCCTGACACCGTCGACTATATAGAGTGTCTCATCCGTGCGGCCGCCCCGGATATGGATTTC
>JALGZP010000035.1 GCA_025774845.1 bacterium | reverse complement strand
TCCATGGAAAGTATTATTTCATACAAAGGCTACTAAGTCAATGGAATTAGTGGACAATATGCCGACCGGCCGAATCCAGAGATTCAGAGCACTTGCACATTATGAAAGACGTAGCTCTCCCATCTTCAATATGCTACCATTAGGTAAGGAGACACTTGGGCCCGACAGAGAATAGGCGTAGTCTTCGGAATCAGGAAAGGGTGGCCACCTCGGCTATGATCTTCGATATCAAGCGCTACGCCATCCATGACGGACCGGGCATCCGTACGACCGTGTTCTTCAAGGGCTGTCCGCTGGCATGCCCGTGGTGCCATAACCCCGAGGGTGTGTCACACGAGCCCCAGCTGATGTGGTGGCGCCGGCGTTGCCTGGCCTGCGGAGATTGCAGCGAGGCTTGCAGCGAAGAGGCGATATCGTTCGCCGAGGGGGACCTAGAAGTCGATCGGGCGCGGTGCACCAAGTGCGGCGAATGCGCGGCGGTGTGCTGTTCACACGCTCTTCAAGTGATCGGCCGGACGATGACACCCGGTCAGGTTATGGAAGTGCTTGAAAAAGACCGGGTGTTCTACGAGGAATCAGGCGGCGGAGTCACCTTCTCCGGTGGTGAACCCCTGATGCAACAGGAGTTCTTACACGACATCTTAAGAACGTGTAGGCAACATGGGATTCATACGGTTGTCGACACAAGCGGCTATACGGAACCGGATACGCTGCTCAGGGTCAGCGATGATGTGGACATGTTCCTCTACGATCTCAAGATCATGAACGATGACGCACACAAGAAATACACCGGTGTTTCGAACGAATCGATCCTTGAGAACCTGAGATTGCTTTCGGAGCACGGGAGCGAAGCAGTTGTAAGGCTTTCGCTGATTCCCAACGTGAATGATGATGTCGGGAATATCGGAGAGCTCGGAGCATTTGTCGCTTCACTTAAGAATGTCGGAGCAGTGCATATCCTGCCCTACCACCGGGCCGGTATCTCCAAGGCGAAGCGACTTGGTGAGAGCGGGGAGATTTTCGAGAACGTTCCGCCTTCCAGTGATATACTGAGTTCGGTTGAGAACCGGCTAAGAGGGTTCGGCCTCGAGGTCCGGGTCGGAGGCTAGATTGATGAACGACCGTGTCAGGCGCCTGCGAGAGCAGAGTGTAAGCACCAAACCGAGTATTTCCACCGAACGCGCCGAGCTCCTGACTGAATTCTATAGAAGCGGCGCGGCGGATGCTGTTTCACCACCCGTGGCCCGGGCTCTTGCCTTCAAGCACATCCTTGAAAGCAAGACGATCTGCATAAATGATGGTGAGCTGATCGTCGGAGAACGGGGACCCGCACCGAAAGCTACTCCTACCTATCCTGAGCTATGCTGTCATACACTCGAAGACCTCGAAGTGCTGAATTCGAGAGAGCGCACCCCTTTCCTGGTAGGCCCGGAAGCAAAAGCGGTCTACCGCCATAAGATAATCCCGTTTTGGAAGGGCAAGACCATGCGTGAGCGTGTGTTCGCGTCAATGTCCGAGCAGTGGAAGAAGGCATTTGATGCGGGTGTCTTTACGGAGTTCATGGAACAGCGGGCACCTGGTCACGCGATTCTCGATGACAAGATCTACCGTCGCGGCATCCTTGACTTCAAAGCCGACATAAAGCGCGCGCTCGATGGGCTCGACCGTGCCAACGATCCGGATGCCCCGGCCAAGGAGCAGGAACTCACGGCAATCGATATCACTGCGGATGCGCTTATCCGGTTTGCGGAACGGCACGCAGAGCACGCACGAGAGCTTGCAGCAACTGAAACCGACGCCCGGCGGAAAAGCGAGCTCGAGCGGATAGCGGCCGTGTGCACTCATGTACCTGCCAACCCACCTCGGGATTTCTGGGAGGCGCTCCAGATGTACTGGTTCGTGCACCTGGGAGTGATCACGGAGCTCAATACCTGGGATTCGTTTAATCCGGGTCGTCTCGACCAGCACCTACAACCCTTCTACGCGAGAGGTCTTGCTGAAGGGACACTAACCGAAGAGGATGCCCGTGAGCTCCTCCAGTGTTTCTGGGTCAAGTTCAACAATCAACCAGCCCCGCCGAAGGTGGATATTACCGAGGAACAGAGCGGAACCTACCAGGATTTTGCATTGATCAATGTCGGTGGCGTCAAAGAAGATGGATCGGACGCGGTTAATGATCTGTCCTACCTGATCCTGGACGTTGTCAAGGAGATGCATCTAATCCAGCCGAGTGCATGTATCCAGCTCAGCACCGAGAACCCGCCGGACTTCCTCGGGCGTGCCTTGCTCGTCGTCCGGGAGGGTTTCGGGCAACCGTCGCTCTTTAACACGGATGTGATTATCAGGGAGTTCCTGCGCCAGGGTAAGTCGCTCGAGGATGCAAGGACCGGAGGCCCCAGTGGTTGTGTCACCATCAGCGCATTCGGAAAGGAAAGCTGTACCCTGACGGGTTACTGCAACTGGCCGAAGATCCTCGAACTCGCACTCAACAACGGAATCGATCCGGGTAGCGGCGAGCGGGTTGGGCCGGAGACGGGTGATGCTTCCGGCTTTGATGCGTTTGAAGATCTTCTTACAGCCTACAAGAGGCAGCTTAAGTACTTCGTAGATCTTAAAATCGAGGGGAACAATGCCATAGAGCGGCTCTTTGCGGAGCACATGCCATCGCCGTTTATGTCCCTCCTCTTCGATGACTGTATCGCGAAGGCCCGTGACTATCATGACGGAGGCCCCCGGTACAACTCGACATACATCCAGGGTGTCGGGCTCGGGACCGCGACGGACTCACTCTCTGCACTCAAGCACCATGTGTTTGATACCGGCAAGGTCACGATGAAGGAGCTCCTCGGCACGCTCGGGAAGAACTTCGAGGGAGATGAGAAAACACGGCAGCTCCTGCTTAATGAGACACCGAAGTATGGTAATGACGACGACTACGCAGATGATATCGCTTGCGATGCATTTGACGCATACTTCACAATACTCGACGGCCGCCCCAACACCAAGGGCGGTGAGTACCGCGTCAACCTGCTGCCCACGACGGTCCATATCTTCTTCGGCCGCATGACCGGAGCAACGCCCGATGGACGAAGAATGGGTGATCCGCTTTCCGACGGGATATCCCCGAGCCAGGGGGCCGACAGGAACGGTCCTACCGCTGTTCTTAAGTCGGCGGCGAAGATCGATCATGTGAAGACGGGTGGGACACTCCTTAACCAGAAATTCATGCCCCAACTCCTGGCCGATGAAGCGGGCATCGAGAAGATGGGCCACCTTGTGCGCGGTTTCTTTAAACTGGGCGGACACCATGTCCAGTTTAACGTGATCGATCCCGGGACGCTTCGGGATGCCCAGAAAGACCCCGAACGATACAGTGATCTCATCGTCCGGGTGGCGGGCTACAGCGACTATTTCGTCGACATCGGCAGGGAACTCCAGGAAGAGATCATCGCCCGCACATCCCACGGCGAGTTCTAGCAATTCCGTGACAGCATACTAATTTGAGGAGTACGCCCGGCGAAGGGTTGATAATTAGCAAACTGGCACCGAATTAAGGGACGTCCTGGGCGCAGCGAAAACCGACGTTGTCGTACGAAGTCGTAGCACTGAGATGATAACGGGCACTCACGCGCAGGTAATCGGCCCCACCAAACCACGAGCCGCCCCGTAGCACGTGTGTTGCACCGGCCTCCGGGCCGCGTGGATCGGACTCGCCGGACACTCCGTAATAATCATGACCGTACCGGTCGCCGCACCATTCCCAGACATTACCCGGCATCTCAAACAGCCCATATCCGTTGGGAGGATAGCTACCCACAGGCGCTGGATAGGCATAGCCATCAACGTCACTACCCGCGCGCGCTCCGGGGTCATAGTTGGCCCGGTATGTGCCACCCGCATCAGGCGTCTCGTTACCCCAGGCATACCGCTTGCCGGTCAAGCCACCACGGGCGGCCTTCTCCCATTCCGCCTCGGACGGAAGACGCTTGCCCGCCCACCGGACGTAAGCTTGCGCATCATAGAACGTCACCCCGGTCACCGGCTGGTCCGGGGCATTGTACTTGGGATCATTCCAGAACGGAGGCTGGGGGTTTCCGGTCTCGTTGAGGAATCGCTTGTAGAGGGCGTTGGTCACTTCGTACTTGTCTATATAGAAGGCACTGATATAGACCTTGTGTTGAGGCCGTTCGTCATTATGGCCCTGCCGGTCGGCACTACCCATCAGGAACTCACCCGCCGGGATCAGAACCATTTCTGCGCCATCCTTTGTTTTGATCGTTGCCGCCGGGCCGCCCGCAACTTTCCCGCCGGCCGCAGGCCGCCTGGCACAGCCGGCCATAAACATCGACACAACCAGCATCAGACAAAGACCACGAACACCGATTGCTCTCATCTTTCGTTCCCTCCAACAACAAGGCAAGAGAATGCCGGCCCGAAGGCCGGCATTCCGATATCACTCCAGGCCTATTCGCGGCTTATGCTGCTAGCCGACTATACCCAAGTCGAGCATAGTGTCCGCGACCTTGATCAGACCAGCGATGTTGGCGCCGGCAACGTAGTTACCGATCTGGCCGTAATGCGCGGCGGTCTCATGACACTGCCTGTGGATGCTCTTCATAATGTCGTAAAGCTTGCTGTCCACTTCCTCACGAGTCCAACTGTAGCGCAGCGAGTTCTGGGTCATCTCGAGCCCTGACACCGCGACACCACCCGCATTGGCGGCCTTGCCCGGTCCGTACAGGATCTTCTCATCGACAAAGATCTTGATACCTTCGGGCACGGTCGGCATGTTTGCTCCCTCAGAGATAACATAGCAGCCGTTCTTGATGAGATTTGCCGCATCCTTCTCGTTGATTTCATTCTGGGTCGCGCTCGGGAATGCGGTATCGGCCTTATGGTTCCAGAGCGGGTTGTGATCCAGTTTCTTATCCACCGGCGTGTAAACCGCTTTTGGATACTTGTCGACGTACTCCTTGATCCGGCCGCGACGGACATTCTTAAGATCCATGACGAAGTCGAGTTTCTTACGGTCGATTCCTTCCTCATCATAGATATAGCCGCCTGAATCAGACAGTGTCAGCGACTTGGCACCGAGATCGAGAAGTTTTTCAATCGTATACTGGGCCACATTACCGGAGCCCGAGACCAGTGCGGTCTTGCCCTCAAGGGTCTCACCACGAGTCTCAAGCATCTCGGCCGCAAAATACACCGCACCGTAACCGGTAGCCTCGGGCCGGATAAGACTGCCGCCCCAGTTGAGGCCTTTGCCGGTAAGAACACCGGTGAATTCGTTACTGAGTTTCTTGTACATCCCGTACATATACCCGATCTCACGTCCGCCAACCCCGATGTCCCCGGCCGGGACGTCTGTGTTAGGACCGATATGGCGGAAGAGCTCCATCATGAAGGACTGGCAGAAACGTGCTACCTCGGAGTCCGACTTACCCTTCGGATCAAAATCGGATCCACCCTTGCCACCACCCATCGGCAGGGTCGTGAGTGCATTCTTGAAGACCTGCTCGAAGGCCAGGAACTTTAGAATCCCGAGGTTCACGGTCGGATGGAAGCGCAGCCCGCCCTTGTAAGGGCCGATGGCGCTGTTCATCTCGATACGAAAAGCCCGGTTGACATGGTAATCACCCTTGTCGTCTTCCCAGGGTACGCGGAATATGATCACGCGCTCAGGCTCGGCGATCCTCTCAATGATCTTGGCCTTCCGGTACTCGGGATGCTTCTCAAGTGCCGGACCCAGCGAGGGCACCACTTCCTCGACCGCCTGAATGAACTCAGGCTGTGCGGGGTTCTTGGCTTTCACTTGTTCCACGAAATCTTTCAGGTAGTCACCCACGTCTCCATTCCCTCCTTTTCGAATGACTATCGGTTTTTCGGGAAGTTTCCCGACTGGACATACCCAAAACTTATAACATCTAACGGGGTCGGGGTCAAGTCCGAAGGAGGCCATAGTTTAAGCGGGAAAAAGCGTTTAATCCTATTGACAAACCAGACCGGAATGGCTATCATGGTTGCTTAAAGAAGTGTTCAAGTACGAATAGTCATGTACCGAGTAAGGGGACTACACTCGCAGTTCAACCGTAGCCGGGTGATTGTTATGATCACTATATAGCAGATTCGGACCTGACGTAGGGACGAAAGGAGGCAGGCAATGACAAACATGATCGTTACACCCGTGTTTGGCCTCATCATTGTGCGTGTTCTCCGCAAGGGGTCCGACGGTTACGGGGGTTGCCATAGATAGTCCTGAGTAACTCAAAAACTGGTAACACTCAATCCGCCGGATCGCCTGGGTGGTCCGGCGGGTTTTTATGTTTACCGGCCGGACTCGTGAGAAACTGACCGGTTCTGTAAGATGCAGAGCCTCTGATATGGAGCAAGAAGATGGAATCCGCTTACTACGAAGACGAAAAACATGACGGGATAGGTTCCCGACAGGCACTGGCGCGACTGCTGCCGCTTCTCAGGCCGCACCGCGGGTGGCTGCTTATATGCTTTTTGCTCCTGGCGGCATCGAAGGTGATTTTCCTGGTCGGACCTAATCTTATCCGGCACGCCATCGACGTGGATATCGCCGGGCGCGACTACCGGGGTCTGATCGGTACAGTATTACTATACGTTCTGGCTCAGGGTGTGTTCTTGATCACCAACTATCTGTTCAGGATAAGGATGGAGGTGATCGGCCAGAGAGTGATGATCGGGTTGAGGAGACGTCTCTTCGATCACATCCTGCGGCTGTCGGTCTCCTTCTTTGACCGTAACCCGATCGGAAGGCTGATGGCGCGGGTGGAATCCGATACCGAAGCACTCCGGAAACTGTTCACGAACACCGTGGTGGCGATGATAGGGGCCGTACTGCTGGTTGTGGGGATGTTTGTCTGGATGTTCACGATTTCCCCGCCTCTGACGGCGGTTGTGGCGATCATTGTCCCGGTCGTAAGCGTTGCCTTGTATTTCTACCACCGCGTGACGACACCCAAGTGGCTTGAGATAAGAAAGCGGATGGCCGACGTCACGGCATCGCTTACGGAGTACATCCAGGGGACGGAGATCATCCAGATTTTTGACCGGGCGAAGGAGATTCGCCGGCGAATGAATGAGATCAACCGGAGAAAATACCAGCCGCAGCTCAAGGCTGAGTTGATCGTGGTTGTCATGTTCAACTTCATCTTCTTTATGGAGACATTCATCATAGCGCTGGTGCTCTACTTCGGAGGCCGCTGGGCTGGAGCCGGAGACCTGACCATAGGAACACTGGTGATGTTTATAACCTACGTCCGGATGTTCTTTGAGCCGGTACATATCGCCGCCGAGGAGATCGCGGTTGTTCAGAAAGCCATCGCCGGAGCCAAACGCATTTTCGGCCTTCTGGATACGGATGAGGCGATCTCCGAGCCGGAACGACCGGTAGAGTGGCCGGGGCTTAATTCTGAGATCACTTTCGAGAACGTGTGGTTTTCGTACACGGGTGATGACAACTATGCTCTTCGGGATGTCTCCTTTACGATCCCCAGGGGCAAGCGATATGCCCTTGCGGGTGTAACGGGTGGCGGGAAGTCCACCGTGATCAACCTGCTCCTCAGGTTCTATGATCCACAGAAGGGTCGTATTCTTGTCGATGGGATCGATATCCGTGAAATCTCGATTGAGGGTCTGCGGTCGAAGATCGGTCTTGTGCTTCAGGACATCTTCCTCTTCCCGGGGAATATCGGCAGCAATATCACGCTCTCGGCGGGTGATTTCGACCATGACCGCGTGGTCGACGCTTGCCGTAAGGTTGCGGCGGACCGATTCATCGAATCCATGCCGGACAGGTATGAGACCGAGCTTTCAGAGCGCGGCGCGAACATAAGCCGGGGTGAGAGACAGCTGCTGTCATTTGCCAGGGCACTGGTCTCCGACCCGGAGGTCCTTATCCTGGACGAGGCTACGAGCTCCGTCGATCCGGAGACGGAGAGGCTGATTCAGGACGGGCTTGCCACCCTGATGCGCGGCCGGACCTCGATCGTGATTGCTCACCGCCTCTCGACGATCCTAAATGTGGATCAGATCATGGTGATCCGGGAGGGCGAGCTCATAGAACGGGGACGGCACGATGAGCTCCTCGCGCAGGGAGGTTATTACTCAAAGCTGTTCCAGTTACAGTTCTCGTCCGCGAATGGGATGGGAGTGAACAGACCATGAAAAAGAACTTCAAACATATACGGTGGTTCTGGCGGTATTACCGCAACCACAAGAAGGCGCTGACCGTCCTCCTGACTGTTTCGTTCCTTTCGAGTGGGATTCTGGTGATACAGCCGATCCTGCTTAAGAACATATTCGATCTGCTTCAGTCGGGTGAGACGCGAGCGACCAGACTGCCCTTCTTGAATCAGTGGATTGAGGGCGTGACGGGCGGCGAGATCACCAACTACGTGATCCTGCTGATCCTTTTCGGACTGGCCGGATTCGTGGTGAGAGCGTTTCTGGTGGGACACCGCGCCTATCTCAACATAACGCTGGAGCGGGAGTTCAGGCAGTCGGCATTTGACGATGTGACAAGGAAGGGGCCTGATTTCTTTAACCGGTTCAGTACTGGTGATCTGGTGACCAGGATGACCGACGACGTATCGGAAGATAAACTCGCATGGTTTGCGTGTAGCGGTATCTTCCGGTTTTACGAGTCGCTGACGGTGATTGCGTTCAGCCTGGTGATGATGCTCTCGATCAACCCGGTGCTGACGGCGTGGACGGCCGGTCCGCTTCCGATCTTGATCCTGATCTACATGAGGAGTTCGTCACTTCTTGACCGGAGGTTCGATTTCCTCCAGAAGAAGATATCGATCGTAAACGATACGATGGAAGCATGTTTCTCAGGTATCCGGGTGATCAAGGCGTACGTGCGGGAAAAGGACCAGAAACAGCGGTTCGCCGATGCCGCCGAGGGACGCAGGCAGGCGGAGATCGCCGCGGTGAGGACCCACACCGTGATCGAGTCCCTGTGGATGTATATCTGGCAGCTGGGCATTGTGATAGTGCTGCTGGCAGGCGGGTACTATGTCATAAACGGTAGTCTTTCAATCGGTGAGTTCATCGCGTTCGATTCATACGTGTTGTTCCTGATCATCCCGATGTTTGATGCCGGTAACTTCCTTGTAAGGGGACTGAGAGCACTGGTATCGGTCAAGCGTCTGGCTGAGCTCGAAGAACATCCCGCGATGATCGAAGCGGAAGAGACCCGGCGGGGGATTTCAACCAGGGCGCACGGGCATGTGGAATTCAAGGATGTGTCGTTCCGCTTCCCGGGCCATGAAAGGAACATCCTGAGTGACGTTTCATTCGCTGTTGAGCCGGGGCGGCGGATTGCACTCGTGGGGCGTGTGGGATCGGGCAAGAGCTGGGTCGTGCGGATGATTCCACGGCTGGTAGATCCCACGGGTGGCAGCATACACATAGATGGCACGTGCCTCCGGGAGTATGACATCCACGCTATCAGGCAGCAGATCGGGTACGTACCGCAGGAACCGATTTTGTTCTCGGACACGATCGAAAGCAACATCAGGTTCGGCCGGGAAGACGTCACAGACGGGACTATTGACTGGGCGATCGATGTATCACAGTTGCGTGATGAGCTCGATACCTTCCCCGAGGGAATCCGGACCAAGATCGGTGTCCGGGGTGTGTCGATCTCGGGCGGACAGAAGCAGCGGGTTGCCCTGGCAAGAGCGTTGGTCGGAAAACCCCGCATCCTGATTCTCGATGACTGCACGTCGGCACTCGATGCGAGTACCGAAGCGGTTCTATGGGACAGGCTGCATGAGGTGATGCCGGATCTGACATGCTTCATAATTACGCATCGTCCGGCCACCCTCGAGCTCGCCGACAACATCATTGTGATGGACGGCGGTAAGATCGTCGAGAGGGGCGATCATCTGGGGCTTATCGAGCAGGGTGGAATTTACAGGAAGCTCTATCACCGGATAATGCTCGAGGAGGCGATTGAGACCGGGGAGCACTCCGAGTTTCGGAGTGACCCCACCGAAGGCAACTGACCCGTAGGGTCATCGCAAGCGAAGCGTGGCGATTCCGACACGCACGTGTCGTTGCGAGGCTCCAGAGGAGCCGTGGCAATCTCCAGGGACGTGTTCCCCTTAGGAGATTGCTTCGTCTCTGCGTTCCTCGCAATGACAGAACAGGGAGGTTGAGCACAGTGTCCTGCTACTTCCGTCATATCAAGGACATCTTTGAGGCGGCCGCGGTTGAAATCACGCCTGATAACAAGAAGGACGTTGACAGAGCGATTCACAAGTTAGCCGGGGTCAAGTACAAGGACTGCCCGGCGACCTGGAAGAAGCTCAAACAAGAGTTTCTGGCTGATGATAAGAGTCGCCGGACCCTGGCTAAGAAGATCAAGGCCGCCGTCCGCTAGTGTCCGGATTCCACATCCAACAGTTCAACTGCAGTTTTCTGGCTCCGGCACCGCGGGCTCAGGACATCCACTCCCGGGGAAACGCTTAATTTCAAGACCTGACCCCTCGGGGGTGTTTTAGGTTTTGGCGGTGCGGAGGACGCGGGTGGACCAGGCGCGGAGATCATCGAGAAGCACATAGATTGTCGGCAGCACCAGGAGCGTGATCACGGTTGAGAAACCCAGCCCTCCCACGATCGCGCGCGCCATCGGGAAGTAAGGTGGGCCGCCGCCACCGATCTGCGTTGTGACGATGCACAGTGGTACAAGACTCAGGATCGTCGTCCCGGCGGTCATAAGAATCGGGCGGAGACGAGCACCACCCGCCTCAACCAGTGCTTCGTCGCGTTTCACACCCTTGGCCCGGAGTTGATTCACATAATCGATGAGCACGATACCGTTATTGACCACGACACCTATAAGGATCAGAATACCGATCATTGCCATGATGGTCATCGTGGTGCCTGTGATCATGAAGAACCAGAAGACACCCACTATCGCAAACAGGATCTGCGACCAGATCGCTGCGGGAAACAGAAGCGACTCGAAGAGAGACGCCATCACGAAGTAGATCAGGGCCAGCGCGAGAAGCAGGTTTATCAGCATCGTGTTGAAGGCGTCTTCCTCCCGGTCGAAGCTCTCTCCGTAGTTCCAGGTGTATCCGGCCGGCATATCGAAATTGGTGAGGGCCAGTGCGATCTTATCCCTGGCTTCTCCAACTGTCAGATCTTCAAGGTTCGCGGTAACTCCAAGCGACGTTGTACGATTCTCGCGATGGATGTTTTGCGGCCCCCGCCGGACCGAGAAATCCGCAAGTGATGCGAGCATTACCGGCTGGCTCTCTCCATTGAAGAGCGGCAGGTTCTGAAGGTGCTCAAGCGTCTGCTTGTCGTCATCCTGAAATTCTAGCCGCATCGGCACTTCACCGTCCTCGCTTTGAAACGGCCGCAGGTTAATACCTCTCATGGCGGCCGATACAACATTGGCAACGTCCTGAGTCGAGAACCCGTACTGCCGCGCCCGATCACGGTCGACCACAACATGGACTTCCTCTTCACCGATCTCCGCTTCGGATCGCACATCAGTAAGACCGGGGACACGTGACAGCACCCAGGCCACATCATGGGAAAGATCAACCAGCACCTCGCTCGACTTCCCTATCAGCTGGACCCTTACGGACTGCTCGTCACCGGTAGGATCACGGTGATCGAAGGACGGATTGGCTATCGCCAGACGGGGCAGATTTTCACGGATGGCATCGCGGATCTCCTCCATCGACTTCGATGCCTCCTTGCCCTTCTTGAGAAGAACAGTCGACATCGCGTAATTTCCCTGGTAGTAGCTGTAGACCGACTCGACTTCGAATTCATCCTTGTTCGAGAAGAGATACTCCTCATACGTGTCTACGGCATCTTCCACCTTCTCGACGGTGTAGTGGCCGTTAATGTGGTAGTGGAGCCTGATCCTCCGGTCTTCGGGTTCGTCAAACATATCCTTCTTCACAAACTGGAATGGCACCGCAACACTTGCCAGGAGGACTATGATCAGACCGACTGTCGCCCGCCGGTGGCCGAGCGACCAGTCAAGAAGACGCCGGTAATATCGCGTCAGGCGGTCGATTATGTTGCTCCTCCGTTCCCTCGGCGGGGGCTTGACGCGGGACACAAGCAATGGAACGATGGTCTGCGCCAGCAGGAGCGATGCACCCAGCGCGATAACCAGGCTGATCGCAACATGCTTAAGGTAAATCGCGATCTGATCGTTTGCGCTTACGATATTGGGTAGGAACACAATGGCGGTCGTAAGTGTACCCGCCGTGATCGCAAGGGAGACCTCACTGACACCACGGGGAATCGCTTTGGCCGGCGTGGGGTCGACCAACTGATGGCGATGGATACTCTCCGTCACCACAACCGCATTGTCGACCAGCATGCCGACCGCGAGCATAAGCCCCATCATGGAGAGGATATTGAGCGAAACACCTATGAAATACATGAAGGCCATGGCGATCAAGAGTGAGAACGGGACTGCGATGACTACGATCAGCGTGGTGACGAACCTGCGCATGAAGAAGAACAGGAGGATCATAGCCATCAAACCTCCCATAACACCCGACTTCAGGAGCTCATTTATCGAACTCACAATCCCCTCAGCCGCGTTATCCAGATAGAAGAGCCGTATCCCTTCCATCTCGGGAAGGCGACTGATCTCGTCGATCTCGGCAGTCACGAGTTCAGCGACTTCAACCGTGTTGGCCCCGGCTTCTTTGAAAACATCGAGCCCGATAGCATACAGCCGGTCGAGATGACGACCATAGTCCAGCTCCGGATTGTCAAAGGTGACCGTAGCGATGTCGCTCAGACGAACACCGGCGGCCCCGACGACGAGGTTCCGGATCTCTTCGACATCCTTGAGTTCACCAATGGGTCGGACTACGAAACGGCTGTTGTCGTCGGTGATCTTTCCCGCGGTGACAAGGAAGTTGCTGCGCCTGAGTTCCTCCACCAGGCCACCGATATCGACCCGGTGTGCGATGATCCTGTCGGCAGAGAGGCGTATCTGGATCTCTTTCCTTTCGACACCGTAGAGATCGATTTTGGCAATGCCCTCGATACGTTCCAGCCGACGCTTGAGATTGCGGTTGAGCATATCGTAGGAGTTGGAAAGGTCACGATCACTTGAGATGCGTATCTGGAGCATCTCCATGTCGGTGGTCGACCATTTGCGGACATAGAACCGCTCGAGATCATCAGGGAAGAGATGTCTTATCCCCTCCAGTTTTTCCCTGGCCTCCAGTGACTTGATATCGGTATTTACACCCCAGTCGAATTCTATCCCAATCCACGTGCCGCTTTCCCACGTGTTGGACTCCATTTTCTCGATACCGCTTATCGTGGCAAGTACCTCTTCGGCCGGCCGTGTGATCCTGCGTTCGATCTCCTCCGGTGTCGAGCCCGGATAGGGAATCTCTATGCCGACATAGGGCACGTCGATATCCGGCAGAAATTCAAGCGGCAGCATCTGGCTTGAGATCACTCCGATCACGATGAAGCAGGCGAATACCATGAAGGTGGTCACGGGACGCCGGAGTGATGTGTTCGAAAGATTCATAGGTCCGCTCCGCTAGCTTTTCCGATCCACTACCGAGTACACGACCGGGATTACGACAAGGGTCAGCAAGGTCGACACGGTCAGCCCGCCAATCACGGTGATCGCCATCGGCGAGCGAATCTCAGCCCCTTCACCGAATCCCAGAGCAAGCGGCAGGAGAGCCAGTGTCGTGGTGATCGTCGTCATCAGAATCGGTCTGAGACGCAGGCTTCCGCCCTGCATAATGGCTTCCATCTTGGCCATACCCTGTGCACGAAGCTTGTTTATCAGATCTATGAGTACAATGGCATTATTGACGACGATGCCTGCAAGAAGGATCGCTCCTATGAAGACAACGACGCTTATCGTAGAACCTGTGATCGCAAGCGCCAGCACTGCGCCGATCAGCGCGAGTGGAATCGTGAGCAGTATCACAAATGGATGAAGAAAGGACTCAAACTGCGATGCCATGACGAGATAGACCAGGAAGACCGCAAGGAGAAGCGCAAACTGCATCGAACCGAATGAGACCGCCATCTCCTCACTCTGCCCCCCGAGCCGCACAACCATCCCCGAAGGAACCGGAACCCGTGCGAGGATTCCGTTTATCTCCTCAGTCGCCGCACCCAGGTCACCGTGGCGCAGGTTGGCTGTAACAAGCGCGACACGCTCCTGGTCGATGCGCCGGATTTCCCCTGGTCCGGTATCGATAACGACATCCGCAACGGCCTCGAGGGGAACCGGACGATCACTCTCCGGATTCACAAGCAGGTTACGTATACGCTCGATCGAGTTACGATCTTCTTCGCGGGCACGTACAAGAACATCGATTTTGCGGTCATGCCACGAATACCGGGTTGCGACCTCACCACGTACCTTATCCACAACACGATCGGCGATCTGATAGACCGGAAGTCCGAGCGCGGCCGCGCGATCGCGATCGAAACGAATCTGGATCTCGGGGTGACCGCTTTCCATCGTGGACTTGACATCTGCAAACCTTGGAGACGCTTCCAGACGCCGGGCAATATCATCACTCACTCTCTTGAGGCCGTCCAGCTCGAAGCCGGCTACTTCTATCTCCACGGGCGTCCTGAAGGTGAAGAGCGTGGGTCTCGAGAATTTGTACTGGACTCCCGGCATCGAGGCAAGCTCGTCACGCAGAGATGCCATCACATTCTCTTCATCACCCCTTGTGGAGCCGGGTGCGAGCACGACTGCGAGCTCCCCCCAGTTCTCCCCACCCTGCTCCGGATTGGCATCCATGCGGTTTCCCGTACCCGCAACCGAGAAACTCGTGGTAACCCTGTCCACCTTTTGAGTCGAGGCCTGTATGTCGGCGATCGCTTGATCGGTAACCTCAAGCGGGGTGCCCGGTGGCAGGCGAAACTCCACACGGAATTCTCCCTGTGAGAGTTGTGGTATGAGTTCAACACCAAGGATCGGTATGAGAAGCACGGCGACCGCAAGCAATCCGAGAGATGTCACCATGACTGTGCGTCTATGGCCCAGAGCCCATGCGAGCAAAGCGGGGTAGCGCCCCTCAAGCGCCCCGTAGATGCGCTGAAAGGCGTTGAGACCCGGAGTCATGATTAAGAGCAGGAGCCGTGCAATCCCGCGGGAGAGCTTCAGGATCAGTCTTGCAAAGAAAACAGGCACGGTCATGATAACAAGACCCCGGGCCCGTCTGACCGAGCGCCGGAATTTTCCCGTTGACTCCACCCCGGCTCTTTCCGGGGATGGGTCGACTGCTGTATCTTTGCGGCCCTGCTGAGAAGCCAGCATGGGGATCAACGTGAGTGCAACCACTAACGACGCCAGCAGTGCGAACGTCACTGTGAGTGCCTGGTCGCGGAAGAGCTGGCCGGCGATCCCCTTAACAAATACCAGTGGAAAGAAGACGGCAATCGTGGTCAGGGTGGATGCCGTTACGGCCATGCCCACCTCACTCGCCCCCTGGCGCGCAGCCGTGAGGGTATCCTTGCCCATCTGCCGGTGTCGTGCGATGTTCTCCAGCACTACAATCGAATTATCGAGCAGCATGCCGATCCCCAGTGCTATACCACCGAGCGACATGATGTTGAGCGTGAGGTCGGCACCGTACATCAGGTTAAACGTCGCTATCACGGAGACCGGGATCGAGAAGGATATGATCACAGTAGTCCAGAAGCTTCTAAGGAAGAAATAGAGAATCAAGATGGCCAGAATTCCACCGATCACAGCGGCCCGGACGACCTCATTGACGGACTGCCTGATGAAGGTAGACTGGTCATAGACTTTCACAAGCCGGACACCAGCGGGCAGGATCTCCCTCACGTGACGCAACTTGTTCTCGACCTGGCGCGCCACGGAAACGGTATTGGCGTCTCCTTCCTTGTAGATCGCTATCTCAACGGCTTCAACGCCACCCAGCCTGGAGATCGCCTCGCGCTCCTTGTGACCCTGCCGGACAACTGCGATGTCCCGCAGATAAATCGGCTTGCCATCCCGGTTAGAGACGATGACGTCCCCGATCTCACCAACCGACTGGAACTGGTTGATCGTCCGGACGAGATACTGTCGTGTACCTTCTTCAAGACGACCTCCCGAGAGATTCACGTTCTCCGCACCCAGCTGGCCGGCCAGTACCTCTACCGGGAGGCCAATCTGCGCCATCCGCGCCTGGTCGATCAACACCTGGATTTCATCCTCCAGCCCGCCGCTCACCTTGACGGCGGCAACCCCGGTCGCCACCTCGAGTTCCTTCTTGATCTGTTCTTCTGCAAAGCGGCGGAGCACCTTGAGGTCTTCCCCGTCGAAGACAGCCTCGGGAGTGTAGACGGCCGGCTCAAGCTCCGGCTCTGCGGGCGCTCCCTTCCCCACATCCGGCTCTTCCCTGAAGAGACCCAGACGCATGATGGGGTCGAGCGATGGGTCAAACCGGAGCACCGAAGGCCGACTGACCTCAAGGGGAAGTTCAAGGGCATCGAGTTTCTCACGCACATCGAGCCCGGCATAATCCATGTTGGTGCCCCATGCGAACTCGAGCACCACGTCGCTCTGGCCCGAACGTGAGATCGAGCTCACGCGAGTGACATTCTTGACAATACCGAGGCTTTCCTCAATGGGCTTGGATATCAGGTTCTCTATCTCGGAGGGTGCCGCACCGGGGTATTCCGTTCGGACCGTAAGCGTCGGATACGTCAACTCGGGAAGCAGATTGATGTTGAGACGAAGAAGCGAAACCACTCCAAAGAGAAGAACAGCGAGCGTGAACATGGCTATCGTCACGCGCCGCCGGGTCGATATGTCTATAATCTTCATAGTCTGATCACAGATTGGATATTACTGGTCCTGACCGGCAGCAACACTTGAACTGTCAGTCACCGCCACCTTCTCAGTGCCCTGTGTCACCAGCTCCACTTTCGTGCTGTCCTTGAGGCTCCCCTTGCCCGTCGTAACAACAGTGTCTCCCTCCGTCAACCCATCAAGGATTTCAATATGGCTGGAGTTGATATAGCCGGTCTCAACGATCTGCTTGTATGCAGTGGAGTCTCTTACGACAAAGACCGATGATTCCCTGTCCTCGGTGATAACGGCATCCTTGGACACCAGCACCGTGTTGCTGTGAACATCATGTACTATGTTGATGCGTGCAAACATGCCGGGCTTGAGTGTCTTCGTCCTGTCGCGCACTTCAACCGTGACCTTTACGGTTCCCGTCGAAGGATCTACGACCGGACTGATGCGTTCAACGCGGCCGGGGAACTCCTCCCCCTCGACGGCATCGACTCGTAGACTCGCCACCTGCCCGACACGGAGCTTGCCGATCTGGCGTTCGGGTACAAAAAGCACCCCCAGAAGCGGATTCCAACCCGTCACCCGGAAGACCGGCTGATTGGTCAAAACCATGTTACCAACCTTGATCATGCGCTCGGCAACCAGACCGCTTATGGGACTTCGAATAGCGGTGTACTCGAGTTCGAGCTTCGACAGATCGTACACGGCCTTCTGGTGTTCGTAATCGTATTTAGCACTCTGGAACTCCTGGTCGCTGATCAACTTGCTTTCAAAGAGATCCATGTTCCGGTTGTACTCGTGCTCAAGTCTGCGGAGATTCGCGGTTGCCTGTTCCATCTGGACGGTGAGCTTTTCATCATCGAGCCTGGCCAGCACCTGTCCGGCTCCAACAAAATCGCCTTCCTCGATGAAGATGGTTTTGACGACTCCACCCACCTTGGCGACGACATCCGTTTCCTCCTCCGCCTCAAGACTGGCGGTACCCGTGAAATAAGTGGCGATTTCGCCCGATATGACTCTCTCAATCTCGACCGGCACTACTACGGCTTTATCATCGTCATCATCATCGGAATGCGACCGTCTGCCACATCCGGGTTGTGTGGAAATCAAGATGGCGGCAGCCACCAGGCAGATAACAGGGAATAGCTTTCTCATCGGCATGCTCTCCATTCGGACTTACGATCTCCAACTGTAACGTTTGACGCTCTACTAGGATGACGACCGGCGCATCCCGGATGTTTCAAGACAGAGAACGTCAATCTCGGTATAAGTGCAATAATCATACCATACAATGCGGAGTTTGGAGTTGAACGTCAAGGTGTGCATTGACGCGGTGTTGCGCCGCTATATAAGGGCCCGGCCCCTTCCCGCTGTTGTGTTTTGACACGAAGTGGGAGCCGGATGTAACAGGGGTCAGAGCTCGATAATTGCACCCCGTAGCATCTGGGGTGGTCCTGCGCCCAAGCCTCACCCGGTAAGTGAGAACCGGAATCGAACCGCTATCTTGGCCTTGACCGGAATATCACGCTGAAGGGCCGGTCGGAATACGAACTTGTAGGCTGCCGCAAGCGCCGCCTCGTCAAAAACCGACGAATCCGATGTGGCCACCTCGGCGCTGATAACCCTGCCACTTTCATCTATCGTCACGAGAACGACCACCATGCCCTCAACCTCGGCCCGACGTGCCAGCTCCGGATACACCGGCTCCGCACTCACTTCGAGCTTGGGGGGCGTATCAAATGGGATGAAGCTGTCCGGCGGTGGAGGAGCGACGACCGGCCTGTGAAGAAAGTCCCTATAGTCAACAAGGGTGCGGGGTATTGTCACATCATCATCCACATCATCACCGGCCGCGATCTGCACAGGTATGTCGGGTGGTTCCGTCTCCTTCGGAACCGGCGGTATAATCCGCTCGGGCTCTATCTCCCACCACTCCATGGCAGCGGCGGGGAGCTCGTAGACCGACGGAACATACTCCGGCCAGAATGCGAATATCACAACGTGGATAAGACCGGCCAGAACGAATGCGGTGCGCAGGAATGCCGTGTGCCTCTCTCTTACCTCAGCACGTGCGGTCACTGTCCTCACCTCCCGAAGTCCACGGCCCCTTCAGGGAGCCGTGTCCCGCATCAGTGACCCGACATTCTGCCCTTCTATCTTACTATATGCATAAAGCACCGATCTGGGAAGTGCCTCCCCGGCGGGGTCCAGGCAGGGTCAGAGCGGTGACCCCGCTGGACGCGGGTGCGCAAATTTCGAGCTCTGACCCCAGGTAGTTGCAGGTTAGTGGAGTAGGACGAGACGCTTCATGCGGCACAGGTCGGCGGCGGTCAGGCAGCAGAAGTAAATCCCTGAGGCTACTTCTCTCCCACCCTCATCGGTGCCGTCCCAGACAACCTGTCCCGGCCCGGGTGACACAATTCTATTCAGCAGGTTGACAACCCACCGGCCTTCAATATCGTAGATATCGAGCCGTACCCTCCACGGAAGATCGACCGAGTAAGGGATGGTGGTTTTCCCGCTAAAAGGATTCGGCGAGTTCTGATACAGGATCGCTGTTCCCAGCAACGGCGCACCGCCCCCCGGGACACCTGCATCATCCCGTCTGAGCTCGGTCAGGAACCAGACCGCGCTCTCGGCGGTGATCGCCATGTGTCCTTCGTTCACGACAGGATAATAGACGGTATCGAAAGGTGTGTGCGTCATGAGGTCGGCATCCCCGGCGATATCGTAGAAGAGATCTTCGGTGTCGAGGGCCAGCGCACTGATCGTCGGGATGAAACAATGGTTGTCATGAAGAGCTATGATGTCCCCGAAGGGCGCGGCAGCCGAATCCACCTGGGCCATTGAATTCCGGTATCCACCCGGGGCATTGTCATAGGGACGTGTCCCGGAAACAGAGACGGTCCTTGACCTATCCGGCAACGGCCAGATGAGATCCATCAGGCCATCGAAAATGATGTGGTTTACACCGTCGGGCACCGCCCACACATTACCGATTACGTCCACGAGGAGGCTATAGTACTCATAGAAAATGATCTGATCACCGGCGGCAAAACCCTGGTCCATCTGGGTCCCACTGCCGTTGGCAACGGCCACCTTCCGCGGAATCTGGGGATAATCCCCCAAAGCCGCAAGATCGGCAATCATGCCCGCCCGGAGGGAATCGCTCTCACCGGTCGTTCCCGGCGGATTGGTCAGGTGGTATGCGAGCAGTTGCCGCGCTGCCGGTGTATTCAGCCGTTCGAGCATGTAGGCGGCATCCTCGGAATCCTCCGCGAAGAACTTGACCCAGTATTGCAGTCCGAGCGGTATGTTGGCTCCATTCTGGGGCGAATCGAACGAGATAAACGTCCTCGTATTGTGGTCGAGTGCATTGGTCTCCATGTAAGCAAGGGCACTCCGACCGACCAGCCCCCCCATGCTGGCGCCCACCATGGCGATGTCCGTACCGGGATCGATCGCGGCGTTGATCTGCTGGATCAACTCCACCAGGACAAAGGAATTCCTCTGGATGAAATCGGTTGCATCCGTGAAGTTGAGGGAAACGACATCGTAGCCCTCGGCGCGCATGCTCTCGACCATGCCCTCCTGGTTGAGATACTCATAAAGCTCCTCCCAGTTCATGTTGTTATCGATATCGAACCCCTCGACCACGATCACGGGATCTGTGAGAACAACATGTGAATCCGAATAGTAGAGGTATGCTTCGCCACTCCCGAAACCTCCGTCATAGGGTATGGTCGCGGTGATCGCGAGGGTGTCATCGGGGACTGGTACCTGAAGTGACCTTACTTTGAAATTGAAGGCGGCGTGGAGGATCGTTCCGTCACCGGCATGGGCTCTAACCCGCACTCGCTTCAGGCCGGTAACCGGGTATGAAATTCGGTAACTGCCACCAAACTGGATGTTCCGGAAACCGACACCGTCATCGAAATCCATCTCGAGCCTGTCCGGCAGGATGCCGGAGTTGGAAACATACCAGGTCGGGTCGAGCGCAAACGTGACCAGGTTTCCACGATGGGTATAGTCCTTGAGCGTCGTCGCGGCGAAGACCCTGCCTTCTATATAGGGGTTGCCTGAAACCTCACGGAGACGGCCTGCCTCCATCACAAGCGATCCACCCTCAAGTGCGTCGGGACGAATCCTGGTGTACTCGAGATCTATGAATGCGACGGGTACAACACCGCCGGCAGTTGTCTGATCCGCCTGTTCGAGGAAAGCCCAAAGGTCGGGCCAGGCGGGCGTGTCCAACGAGGCCCGGTACATCTCGAAGTAGACCTGCTTCCAGCCTTTGAGACTGATAGGTCTCGATGTCCGGCTGCCGTCGTAATCTGTGATATTCGAAAAGGGAATCACCCTGTCATAAAGGATTCCGGTGGTAATCCGGGTTCTATCCAGGTTGTCGAAGACCTCCTGATCAACAGCAGCCGCGAGGACCGGTCCGCTTAAGACCAGCACGATCAGTGCACACAGCCATTTTGCCATGACAACCTCCCTGTGACGTTTCCACTATTATACTACACAGCGAGTGGTTAAGTACACCGTCGCCTGCACCGGCCGGACCACAAGACGCTCGGGGTTTTGCGGATTTTGACCATTGCTTGCGCATCCTTGCTATCACTGGGTTTCATGGATTGTTCTTGACCTTAAGCGTCAGATGGTGTACAATGGGTGCCAGTGGGTTCCCTGCGTGGGACGTGAACTCCCACGATTTTGGACCGACCCACTTGAATGGATGGTAACGCCGCCGGGTTCAAAACTGAATGAGCACGTTCTTATGAGCGGGGAACCCACCTGGTTCCTTACGCATCACCTGTTCACCCTTGGAACAGGTCCATCATCTCCTATCAGCAACAGATAGCCGTGTAGCAAAACCGGGAGGCCAGCATGAAATCGTCAGATCATAAGCGGGTGCTCGCCATCATGGGAAGCCCGCGCCGCAGCGGCAACACCGACATCCTTGTGGATGAGATACTGAAAGGTGCTGAAGAGGCCGGAGCACAGACCGAGAAGGTGGTCCTCGGCGACCTCGACGTAGGCCCCTGCAGGGCCTGTTATGCTTGCCGTCCGGGCGGGGTATGTGTTCTATCTGATGATATGCAAGGCTTGCTTGAGAAGATGAAGGCGAGCGACGTGTGGGTGTTCGGGACCCCGGTCTACTGGTGGGGCCCGAGCGCACAACTCAAGGCCTTTGTGGACAGGTGGTTCTCGCAGGCCGGCGACGAAGAACACATGCAGCTCTTTAGGAACCGCCGCGTGATACTTGCCGTGCCCATGGGAGATGCAGATCCCAAGACCGGTCGTCATGTGATTGGGATGTTTAAGGACTCGCTCGATTATGTCGGGGCCGAGCTCTTCGCGTCGGTACTGGCTCCGGGTGCATACGACAAGGGTGATGTCCGAAGTAACGGCGACGCCATGAAGCAAGCACGTGAGGCCGGTGCGGAGGCTGTAGCCTAGGGAAGAGAATAGGGACTATATCAGGAACAGGATAGCCACACCCGCCACCGCTATCGCGGCTCCGATGATACCCCTCGGGCTTGTCCGTTGTCTGTAGAGTATCCACAGAATCGGAATCACTATTACGGGCATAAGTGACATCAGTGTCGCCGCGACCCCGGCCACTGCGTAGGTCACCGCCACCATCGAAAGCCAGACTCCGGCAAAAGGACCGGTCACCGCCCCTGCAAACGTTCTTTTGATCGCCGCGCTATCTTTACGCGCACCGATAACAAGAGGCAACCGGCCTGAGACCGTAACGGCAATCCACACAAATGCGGCGGCCACGATCATCCGGAGCAGCGTGGCCGAGAGAGGATTCAGCGGCTGAGACGGATCACCACCAGCCACCAGCATACCGTATTTGGATATCACGAGACCGAGACCCTGCCCTATCGCTCCCCCAATGCCTGAGAGAATGCCGTAGAGTTTCTGCTTCGGGGGTACGGGGCTTTCGTTTGAGTGTTCTTCTTTTTCGATGACGACCCAGGTTACCCCACACAGCGTGACTGCGATCCCGATCATGTCCCACGGGGCAAGCACCTCGCCCAGCACAAAGTAGGCCGAGACTGCCGCAAAGATGGGGGACATTGCCATAAGGAGCACACCCCGTCTCGGGCCGAGGAAGACAAGCGCACCGAAATAGCCGAAATCGCCGAGTGCCAGACCCGCGACACCGCTCAGTCCGAGGTAGAACCACTGCGCAGAGTTGGCGGACGGCAGTATTGAACCGTGCAGGATCACATGCGCGGCACCCAGCAGAGCGACGGCCATCGCGATGCGGTAGGCATTGACGCTGAGGGCCCCGATTCTCCTGCCGGCGGCCGCGAAGAGGATCGAACATGTGGTCCACAGGGCCGCAGTGCAGACCGCCGCTGTCTCACCGATCAGATGTGAAGTCATGCGGTGATTATACTCAAAGAGCAGTTAAGTTAGTACCCGGAATATGGCTGCCGTGCGGAAGAACTCGTCAGGGAGTGTCGGATTGCTCCGGTTCGGCGATGGCCTTGTTTGACCAGTCCATGTGCTTAAGCCCGGTAACCAGACAGGATGCGACCCCGCCGATAAAGAACCAGCTGCCGGACACAAGAAAGGCAAACAGAAACAGAACCGCGAAGCCCAGGACTTCAACGGATGATAGCCTGAGGGAAAGCCACCTTGGATACTCGATCCTGCCGGTAAGATCATTGGACCGCATCAGGCTCCGGAAGAAGGTGATGTTTCTGATATGCCGGATGTGCGCCGTCGCCTCAAGGAATATCAAAGAACCCATGAGGACGGCAAAGGCCTGCGGCAGGTTGGCCCATCTCACCGCGAGAATCCAGGCAAGGGCAATTGCAAGCATGGAGAAAATCAACGCCCGGACGAAGCGAGTGCTCATGGGTTTGAGGGCATTGACGTCTTCCTGGAAATAGGGCGTGATCTCAAGGCTTCCCTTGAATGCCAGGTGGTCCCTGGCACCTGCCCTGTAGAGTCGTGCCGCCCAGATGGTCAGGCAGTAATCGGAGATATAGATCGCCGCCCACAGGCATATTGCAAACCAGACGTTACTTACGAGAAGTGTGCCAAGCAAGACCCGGTTCCTTCGTTGAGATCAGTTCCTGTCAGATGCCGGTTCCGGCAGATGCGAGTTGTGTTAGGCGAAGCAACTCGGCTTCCTGCAAATCACCGGGAATCACTCTGAGAACGCAAGATGTCCCGGAACAATGATATTCGCTACTGGAACCAGCATCAGTACGCCCAACCAGGCCGGCTTCTGCCTGGCTTCGGCGATCCCCATCCAGAGGATTACGCTAATAATGATGTTCACGAACGGAATAAAGCAAAGCACCACCCACCATGTGGGTCTCTTAGCGATCTTGCACATCAGGTAAACATTGGCAACCGGGATCCATGCAAGCCATGGGTCCTTCGTACCGGTCTTGCTTGCGATGGTCTGCAACGTAAGCCCCATGTAGGCATACATCGCGAGGAAAATGAAGAAATAAAGGCCGCTCATTGTATCACCGCTCCCTTCGTGCCGATGACAACACCGACATCCGTGAAAGAGTTGCTTCGCCTAACGCCCCTGGGCCACACGCACCCTGAACCGGATCCGTGTGAGTCCATGCAACGGGCAAGGCCGGCACAAAGCCGACCTAACGCCCGATGCGGTGTTATTACCAGTATCGGGCACGATTTGAGGGACATTAGGTTTTTCGGGGATGGGTCTGTCTTACCAGCTGAGGTAGGATTTGGTCCTGTCTGAGGCCTTCTCCCAGTTATTCTCTTCCTCCGCGTGGACCTGGGCAACGGTCCTGAACTCGAAGTCCACACCGAGTTTCCCGGCAAGATCGACCAGGCGGGCTCTCATCTTCCTGGCATCGCGGACTGTCGTTGCCGGGGATACAAACGGCAACTTGATTGTGCTGAGGTACTTTGACTCGGGGACAAAGCCGTTTTCGAGGTGATAGAAGAGCCACTTGGGAAGATACGGCTGAAATCGCTTGTTCCTGGCATAGATCCAGAGGATGAGATGCTCGGCGCCCTGGGTCAGGATGTGGGAGAGATTGAGCGGGGTGCCGCGTTTGGTCCAGAGCTCGAAGTTGTAGATTAGATCGTCGGTCACACCATGAGCATGTTTTTTGAGGAGTTTCTTCTGCTCCCAGTCCGGAAACACTAGTTTGGCTTTCAAGAGATTCTCGATTCTCCGGTCCGTATCGAAGAGAATCTGCGAGTTCTCCCGATCCCATCGCATGATCTGAGACCAGTACCTGGAAGGTGATTTGTGCTTGAGCGCCTTCTGGTAGGAAGCGACCGGTGTGTCGAGCTCCATGCCTTTGAACCGCAAGCCACCGACTGCTATGTAGCTATTGAGATCTTTAACAACCGCGTCATCGGCGTAGACAATGAGATCGAGATCCGAGAGGTCATCACAGTGACCCCGGCCGACGCCGCCGGTAGCCAGTATCCCGACCACGCCATCGATGGTTGCGATCTTTCCCGCAATCCTCTTAGAAGCAGCCAGGAACTTGCGGTACCTGTTGGCACTCTTGTAGCCGGGCTTCTTCACGCCGCCGCACCTCCCGTAACGGGTCTAACCAAGGAAGAAGCGCCGGGCACAAAGACCCGACGCTGCAAACTGCAATTATGTGGCTCCGGCACCGGGGGCCGGACCTCAAAAGTCAGTGATTATGTACCGCAATCGGAAGCGCATGAACCGCCGCGGGTGCAACCCGGCTGGCCGGTGGTTGCGACCGGACAGCCTAACGCCTCACATCCCGGATTACCTATGGCCGAGTGTTCCTCGCCCTCGTGGCAACTACAAGTACACTCCGGTCCACAGTCACCCTTGCAACCATGACACTTCGCGCCGCGACCACCACACTCGTACTTGGTCTCAGCACCGCACTCCGGACACGTGCAGACGCATCCCTCATCAGTACGCTGGCAGCTTTCACCATCGGGCTTCCACTCGTGGCCGCAGGAAGAACATGTACAGTTGAATCCCTTTGCGCAATGACCCTTGCACTCGAATGTAGACTCAGCACCACACTCCGGACACTTGCAGACGCATCCCTCTTCAGTGATTTGGCAGCCTTCGCCATCGCACTTCCACTCGTGGCCGCAGGACGCACACGTGCACATCATCCCCTCACCCTTGTGAGGACACGGTTCGCCTTCATGCCCCTTGCATGTACAGGCACCTTCATGGTGCGGACATGGTTGGGTAGCCTCCGCCCCGACGGTAGTCTCAGCAGGGCTTTCCATCTCCGCCTGCTGCTCTTCCCTGGCACACCCGGCGATGGCCAAAACCACAAACGCGATGATAAAGAGTTTCTTCAGCATTCACCCCTCCTTAGCATACTCCCTACACTCAGCCGCACCAGAGTCCTGGCGCGCATGCGGGATTATAACACAATCCGGATGGACGTGCTACACAAAAGTTACATGAATGGTTACCGAGACAAAAGCGGCTCTGAATCGTATTGTAAGTCCGGTCATACTCAGTCATAATGGCTCCTGGCCATCCCGTCGGGATCGAACAGGTCCTTCGCCTCATCGGCCGTTATTAGACCCTTTTCAATAGCGAGGTCGCGAACGGACATATTCCTCTCGTTGGCCTCCCTGGCAATCTCTGCCGCCTTGAGATATCCGATTTTGGGACTCAGCAGAGTGGCGAGTGACGGATTTAGATCCAGATAAGACCTGCACCGTGCTTCGTCAGCCCGTATGCCTGTCACACAGGTCCCGGTGAAAACCGGAAGGTCGCATGCAAGAATCTCGATTGAATACAGTATGTTATACGTGATTACCGGGGTCATCACGTTGAGTTCAAGCTGTCCGGCCTGCGCCGCAAGCGCAACGGCCGTGTCGTTCCCAACCACCTGAAAGGCGACCATATTGAGGCATTCCGCCATCACCGGGTTTACCTTCCCGGGCATGATTGACGATCCGGGCTGAACCGCGGGCAATGTGATCTCCGCGATACCGGTCGTCGGACCCGAGCTCAGGAGCCGGAGGTCATTCGCAATTCTTATGAGCTCAAGGGCCAACTCCTTAAGAGCACTCGAAAAGGCGACAAGCTGGGAGCGGCTCTGGAGAGCTTCGAAACTGTCTCGTGCATGTACGAACTTAAGAGTGGTGAGTTGGCCAAGCTTCTTAAGAACGGTATCCCTGTAACCCTCGGGCGTATTGGCACCCGTCCCGGTGGCCGTACCACCGATCGGAAGCTCAAGCAGATCGTCCCGGCGCTCCCGGATACGGCCCGTCGCCCTGCCGACTGCCACCGCATAGGCCCTGAACTCATTACCCAGCGTAACGGGCATGGCATCCATCAGATGAGTTCGCCCCGATTTTGGGATCGACATGAACTCCGCCGCCTTTGCCTCGAAAGCACCGGAGAGAGAGTCAAGGATCCCGATCAACTTGTCCGCAGCCATCACAACAGCTATGTGGGAAGCGGTCGGAAATGTGTCGTTCGATGACTGGGCCATGTTGACATGGTCGTTTGGGCTTATGAACTTGTAGTCACCCTTGGATCGCCCGAGTGTCTCCAGAGCAAGATTGGCAAGGACCTCATTCACATTCATGTTAAACGATGTGCCGGCGCCCGCCTGAAACACATCGATATGAAACTGATCGTCATAATCCCCGGTGAGCACCACATCCGCAGCTTTGATGATCGCCTGTCCGCGTTCACGGTCGAGGACGCCGAGCTCCATGTTCGAGAGCGCGGCCGCCTTCTTTACCAGTGCATATGCGTGAATCAATTCCGGTCGCTCGCGAATACCGCTTACCGGGAAGTTCTTGATCGCACGGGCGGTCTGGATACCGTAGTAAACATCATCTGGCAGTTCAAGCTCGCCCAGTGCGTCTCGTTCCTTCCTTGGCATCGCTCTCACCTCACCTTATCGGTTTCGGGCGGGACCCGGCCGATCTCCGTAAGTCGTTTGCGCGCGCCTCCTATCCCGAGATTCGGTGGGACTCCCTTGGGACACACACGCTCGCAGTTGGTGTGGAATTCACATCCCCACCACCCACATTTGTCATTTGCAGCCAGCAATCTCGAATCGTCCCGGGCTTCCCGGGTATCTATGTGGAACCTGTAGAGCTTGGCAAGCGCAGCCGGCCCCAGGTAGCCCTCACTCCTGGAATTCACCGGGCAGGCTCCGACACACGTGCCGCAGAGAATACAGTTGGTGTACTTCTCGAGTTCCTGCACGGCCTTTCCATCCATACGGTATTCACGCTCGGGGGGATCAGCCGCGGGTTTCAAGACCGGCTCAACCGTCCGGTAGAAATCGAAGAACTTATCCATGTCGACGACGAGGTCCTTGAGGGTACGAAGATGCGGAAGCGGTTCGATCAGTATCTCACTGCCCGCTTCCCAAGTCTCACCACCCACGATAGCGGGATAAGGCTTCAGCTCCACTTGATCGCTTCCATCCAAGAGCCTGCTCACCTGAGTTCTGCATGCAAGCCTCGGGACCTTGTTTATCATCATCGCACAACTACCGCAGATTGCTCCGCGGCATGCATACCTGAATGAAAGGGAGCCATCGAGGTTGTCCTGCACTTCAAAGAGCGCGTCGAGAACGGTCATACCGGGCCGCCGGTCCAGCTCGAACACATCATAA
>JALGZP010000169.1 GCA_025774845.1 bacterium | reverse complement strand
AGCACCAGCATCTTCCTGGTCGCCGTGAATCTGCCTGCCTCTATCTTGTAGAAATACACACCGCTGCTTACGCGTTCACCGGATGTGTTAAGACCGTCCCAGTGAGCCACATGCACACCGGCCTCTCTCCTGCCGTCCTCAAGCACCCGAACAACCTGGCCGAGCGCATTGTAGACCTTAAGGTGGACACGGCAAGGCCGGCTTATGCTGTAGCGGATCGCCGTCGAGCCCGCGCACGGGTTGGGAACATTCTGGGAGAGTAGCCATGGGTGAACCGTTTCGGGTACCGGAAGGCCTGCGGGACCGCCGCCTCCGATCGAGGGCAGACCGAAGAGGTCCTCAAGGATCATACGCATTAACTCCACGCGCCCATCATACGTACCTGCATCAAAGCCGGGAGCAGGTACGTGAGCATCGCCGGTGCAGTAGCCGCGCTCATGGTTGATACTCGCACACAGATCGAAGTTGACAAACACGCACTGACCCACTCCAAGGTACTCTGTATAGATCGCCCCGTCCGAAGGATCATAGGCAGGCTCCGGATTGAGCATTCTCAACAGGGGCTGGGCAGCGTAACCCGCAGGAGGTGAGTCGATGACCCTTACATACGACATGTCCTTGAGGTAAGGACACTCCCGATAGAAAAGAAGCGTGTCAAGGTCGACCTCCACCGGGCTGCCGAATACCTGGACGGTTTCCACCGCCGCCGTGTAGACGTGCGGCTTATCAAACATATCTCCCATCCAATACAGGTAATCACATCCCATGATGCCATCGAGGAACTCACCGCCAAGCGAGTCCTCACCGCCGCCACCCTCCGCTGGATCAGCCATGTTGTATGCGATCCTGTCCCCGCAGAGCACCACCTTTCCGCTATCGGCAAGAAAGTCTCTTATGGCCTCTTGAGCTTCCTTATCAAAGAGGTAGTTCGAGAAGTAAGGTCCGCAGAACCAGACGATGGCATCATAGTACGCAGCAAACTCAATTGGGTGTATGTGAACGTTACTCCCCGCACCGCTGATGTCAAACTTGTCATAGCAGTAACCGGCATCCGTGAGCGTCGCCTCGTAGATCTTGTCGAGCTGCTTCGTGTTATCGAGCTGCTCCAGACACGGTGACCAGTCGTAGTTCACCCTGCCATAGCCGTCTACAAGGAGTATCCTCGGACCGGTGTAGGAAGGCGGGTACATGGGTAGAATCGAGAAGGAGTATGGGTTTGCCGTACTCGGCCAGGACTCCTCGTTGCTCAGTTCATCAGTGGCCTTGACGTAGTACAAGACCTCGGTGCCGACATCCCAGGTATTGAGCCCGAAATCGTCCGGACATAGCGTGCCGTAATACTCGCCACCCAGCTCGGGTTGTGTGGGATCAAACGGCTGGGCCAATCCCATCTCCACGGACACCCAGCTTCCACCCTGGTCGATGCTACCGTAGAGCTCCACCAGGGTGAGCCCGTCCGGATCCTCGACATCCATGTAGAGCTGTTCCTCCCTGCGGATTCTCACATCGTCATACGGGGGGCCTGAGTAATGATCGACCGTATCCGAGTCATAGACTTCGAAGTGCGAGTTGTATGCACACAGGTTGTCGTGGAACGTATCCTGCAGGATATCAATGCCCCGCGCCGAGAACTCTGTCGCATTGTCGTCGAAGAAACCGATCGATACATTGTCCACTTGGTAATCGGTGCCCTTATGCTTGCCGCGGCAGAAAGCTCCCGGAAAGGATGTGTCGAAGAGCTCCCAGCAAAACTGCATCGAATCGGCGGTAGCTCCATAGAAGTACGATACATCCTCTTCTCTGTCATAGACGGGAAACCCACTCGGCGGAACAGTATACCCATCCATGTTGGTCCAGGGGCACCACTTCCCATCATCGGCTTCGTAGAATCTCACCTTGGTGTCACTATAATCGCATGACTCATACGGGTAGTATGCGTACTCATCGTACTGGACCACACATCCGGTGTTCTGAATCGGGATGCGTGGAGACATCAGCCGGTAGTACCAACCGTTCCGCCAGGTTGCCCCTCCGGGATAACCTTGCTCGGGTCTCGCCCGGTAAAAGTAAGAAGAGTCCCCCTTACACGTCCTCCGGTCGCCGCCGTCTCCACCTTCATAGGGTGGATCCGCATCGTGCACGATATGCCACGCATCTATGACACCATCGGGATCGGGCAGACTCCAGCCGCGTGTTTCAAGTACGGTCCAGGAGCCAATCTCGAAGTCCTCGAAGTAGATGTTGCCGAAGTCACCCCGTACCAGGACGTTGTCGACAAATGCGGCGCCGTCGCTGTTACCCCGGCCGTCGGCATCACTCCAGGCCCCGTCTGATGTGAACCGCCACCTGAACCTCGGCCCCTCCGTAACCACGAGCGTGTCGGTAGTGATTACCCTGTAAAATGCCGGATCGGAAGGATTGATCCGTTCCTGCCAGTCGCAGTTTAAGAG
>JALGZP010000034.1 GCA_025774845.1 bacterium | reverse complement strand
CAGAGCTCAAAAATTGCGCGGCAGGTTTCACCCCGCGCAATTTTTGAGCTCTGACCCCAGGAATTGCAAGCCTGACCCCATTAAAGTAGGGGGCGTGAAGTGCCGATATCTCCATAGGTTGGTGGTACGAACACCCGGCCCGCGGGATCGGTCCGACGGGCGAACTGGTTATCATCTTATGGAAACTGCGAAGGAAACCGTTTCGACGGTAGAGAACCAAGTCAAAGAAATCACCGCGCTTCTCTCCAAAGCCGCGAAGAACTACCAGATGTACCTGCCCAACAACCGTATGTTCATCTCTTCACGCGACGCTGTGAAGAAGGCACTAGACGGTTTTCTTGAAGAAAACGACATCCTGACATTCGTAGTAAAGGAATTCGAGCTCATCCATGAGGATGTCCCTGTCTACGTCAATATGGACAGGCACCAGAGTATCGCTTTCAGAATGTACAGGGACGGTGTCCGGCTTCTTTCATTCCACAAGGGTTTATCCGACGATGAGCTGCTGGCGTTCTTCGAAGCCCTGACCAGGTGCATGGAGATCGATAACAGCGAAGAGGATTTCGTTACGCTCCTCTGGGGCCGCGACCTGCAGGCGATAACATACTATGAAGTCAATGAATTCGAAGCCGACTATGAACGCGTCGAGAAGAGCAGCAAGGATACCCAGGTCAACGCAGTCCCGCTGAAGCCCGATTTTAGGCAGGAACACCCACGCAAGGTCTCCGAGGATGTGGAAAGACTCAAACCCGCACTCAGTCTCAGCGCCAGAGATGTGGAGGAAGTGCGGGGTCTCGCAATCGCCGTCGACGATGACCTTTTTCTGAGAAGGGCGTGGCATGTTCTCTCCTACACGCTGAAGGCCGAGGAAGCGAAGGACAGTTACGTTGACTTCGAAAACGGACTGATAGGTTTCCTTGATACGTGCGTTGCAAAGCGCCAGCTGGGTATGGCCGCAGACGCCCTTGCAAGCATAAGACAGCAATACGATCAATCTGAAGTCGAAGAGGTCGCGCAGACTCTGAGAAGAATAGTCGAATCCAGATACACCGAAAGAAACATGGAGGTTATCGGAGAGATTCTTACGGCGGGGAGGGAGGTTGAACAGGTACAGTGTCTGGCTTACCTGTCACGGCTGAGCTGTGATGCTATTCCCTCGATTCTCAGTCTTCTGCCTGGCTGCACCCGGCAATCGGCGAAACAGACCGTGATCGCCGCACTGGCCTCGCTCGGAAGCTCTTGCCCTGCAGAGATGATGAAGGGTGTTGACGAGGCCCGGTCGGATGATGTGGAAGTGGTGCTCGATGTGCTGGACATGATCGGCACGGATGCCGCTCTGGAAAGCGCCATGCAACTCAGACATCACGCTGCGCCGCGAGTAAGGGCCAGGGTGGCGTCTCTTGCCGGATCACTCAAGACCGACTTGTCACAGAGGATCGTGCATGACCTCTTGAATGACGAAGACCAGTCGGTCAGGCGGCGTGCCGTGGTTTCACTGGTTAAGATCGGCGGGGAGAAATGCGCAGCTATCCTCACAGAACTCTACACGTCAAAGGAATTCGGACTCCTCCCCCACAATTCCAAGCGGAGCATGTTGCTTGTGGCTAGAAACCTGTCGCCGTCCGGACAGAGGCAGGTAACCCAGGCTGTTTTCGGGATGAGGAACCTGCTCAAGAAGAGACCTGTTGAAGATACCAAAGCCGCGCTGGGTGAGATTATGCACCTGATGAACAGGGAAGTCGCAGCGGAGATCCTCCCCAAGGTAGTCTCGAAGTCATCGGGAGGGGTTCGTAAGATTCTTGAATCCGCAGTGGAGAGGTTGGACCGTGCCGGTAAAATGCGCTGAAACAGAAGGGGCGAAAGCCAGAAGGACTGAACCTGACGCAGATCAGTTCCGGCAGCAGACTGAACTGAATGCGGGAAGAATGCTGATCAGCCAGATGGCGGCGATCGAGCGGCTCCTTCACATCTATAAGCCCAACAACGCAGCCGTCATGCAGGCCGGAGATTCCGTTCTCACCACCATCGCCGTCCTGCTCGAGGGCACGCCGACGATCGAGATGAGGTTCTGGCGGGATTGTATCTTCATAAACGGGGAGCGTATCCGGTGTGACGTTTCCGACTTCGCTGCCTATAAACATCTCTTGACCAAGGCCGGCAGGCTGGAAGTCGAGAAGATGATACTCGAAAAGGGACTGTCACGGGATGAAATCGTGGACTTCTTCTTCCTGCTCCGATCGCTGGAGGAAGATGGTACCACCGGTTCCGCCGTCGCCGACAGGGTCGCGTCGGAAGGGCTCGATCATATAGGCATAGTCCCCTCCACCCGGTCGGCGAAGGAGCTTCAGGACCTCGGGATCAGCGCACTGACCCACGAGGAGCGTGCGAAACGCGCTTTCTATGCAGCCCTTGGATCAACCAAGGAAGTCCTGATGGCCCAGACTTCACAGGGCGCAGTCAGCATAAGGAAAGCCCGAAGAGCCGTGCAGGCCGCAGCCGATTCCCTGCTTGAGGATGAGTCATCGATTCTTGCCCTTGCTACGATAAAGGATCATGACGAGTACACCTTCACACATAGCGTTAATGTGTGCATATTCTCCCTGGCAATCGGGCAGCGACTGGGACTTCACAGGAACTGGCTCGCACGGCTTGGTATGGCCGCGCTGTTTCACGATATCGGTAAGATCTCTATACCTCTTGGTGTTCTGAACAAGATCGGCGTACTGGATGTAAATGAATGGAAGACCATAAGGCAACACACCCTGACAGGTGTGAAGGCCCTTTCCAGAATGCCCGCGTGCAACGAGCATATCCTGCACTCCATGATCGTAGCATTCCAGCACCACCTGAACCTCGATATGTCGGGCTACCCCAAGGTCGAGACAGAGTCTTCCATGGATCTCTTCAGCAGGATTGTCAGAATCGCGGATACCTTCGATGCCATGACGACCGAGAGACCGTACCGGAACAAAGTCTACTCACCCCATGACGCAATCCGGTATCTGATCTCGCAGTCCGGATCGAAGTTCGATCCGGTGCTGGTAAAGGCATTTGCGGGTGCGATGGGAATCTTCCCGGTGGGCACCGTCTTAAGACTCAACACCGGAGAAACCGGGATTGTCATAAGACGAAGTGAACTCAGCGGGGATCCTGACCGGGCGTTGATAAGAGTCGTTGTCGACAGTGACGGAAGCCAGCCCGGCGATGAGAAGTTCATCGACCTTGGAGAGGTCGAGCCGGACACAGGCGAGTTCATATACTCCGTCGTCGATACCCTGTCCTGCAAAGACCTGGGTCTCGATCCCCGAGACTACCTGCTGACCTAGCCAGGGCCGACCAAAGCCGGTCCGGACGCAGCCCAATTCCTCTTGACTGATGCGGTTTTTCGGATATGCTCTATATGGTAGCAATGTGACTTTCCCCAAGAGGAGGTTCATGAATTGGACTCCGAAGACGATTTTGGACCAGTGATGACAGACGTGACAACAGAATGGGACTCGAAGCTGTCCGAGCGGTCCCTCACGATGAAACCCTCATTCATAAGAGAGATCCTCAAGTTCACCCAGATGCCGGATGTGATCTCTTTCGCGGGGGGGCTTCCCGCCCCCGAGCTGTTCCCCATAAGGGAGTTTGAGGAGGCATGCGCACACGTTCTGAGGAATGACGGCCAGACAGCGCTCCAGTATAGTCCCACCGAAGGCTTCCTGCCGCTTAAGGAAGCACTGGCCGAGAAGATGAACAAGTATGAAATCGCATGCGAACCGAATAATATCCTGCTTACGAACGGATCGCAGCAGGCCCTCGACCTTCTCGGCCGGGTCTTCATCGATCCCGGTGATGTCATAGTAACAGGTGCACCTACCTATATAGGCGCGTTGCAGGCCTTCAAGGTATACAGACCCCGCATCATAGGCGTACCCGTTGACGATGAAGGTATGCAGGTCGATGTGCTTGAAGGGATCTTAAAGCAGGAGACACCCAAGTTCATATACGTCCTTCCCAACTTCCATAATCCCATGGGTGTGACGATCACACTGGAGAGAAGGATCAAGCTGATAAAGCTGGCCGCAAAGTACGGTATTCCGATTATCGAGGACGACCCGTACGGCGAGTTGCGGTTCGAGGGAGAAGACATAGCTCCGATATACGCGCTGCACAAGCAGAATGTGATCTACCTCAGCACGTTCTCGAAAATTCTTGCCCCGGGGATCAGACTGGGCTGGGTAGTCGGTCCCGAGGGGGTGATCAGGAAGATCGTTCTGGCGAAACAGGCCAATGACCTTCACACCGGCACATTCGTACAGATGATCACACATGACATAATGAAGCGCGGCATCCTGAGGGCCCACTCAAAGGAACTCAAGAAGGTCTATGGTGAAAGAAGACACATAATGACCTGCTCCATGGATGAGTTCTTCCCTGAGGGCGTCAAGTGGACAAAACCCGCGGGCGGCCTCTTCATGTGGGCCATAACTCCCGAGCACATCAGTACGATGAAACTGATCGACAGGGCCGTCGAAAAGAAGGTAGCCTTTGTCCCGGGAAGCGTTTTCTATCCTGACGACACCGGTGACAATACGATGCGTCTCAACTTCTCCAATGCCCAACCGGACATGATCCGGGAGGGAATCAAAAGACTCGGCAGCGCACTCGCCGAGGCAATGGGTTGATACCCGGTCTGACAACAGCTGGCCCCCAAGGAGGAATACATGGCCGACGATAAGAAATTCAAACCGTTCGTCCCGCCTGAGAAATCCATTGCTGAGTTCACACTTGCAGCCGTCATTCTGGGTGTGGTACTCGGCGCGATAATGACCGCGGCGAATACCTATGCAGGGCTCTATGCCGGGATGACCGTTACGGCTTCAATCCCCGCTGCCGTCATATCGATGGGTATCCTGAGGGGTGTGTTTCGCCGGGGTACCATCCTTGAGAACAATGTGGTTCAAACCATCGCATCCGCGGGTGAGTCGCTTGCAGCCGGTATCATTTTCACGATCCCGGCAATTGTCATCGTCGGCATCTGGCAGGATTTCAAGTTCTGGCCCGTTACCATAATCGCGATCTCAGGCGGGCTCCTCGGTGTGCTCTTCATGATACCTCTCAGAAGAACCTTGATCATAGAGGAAAAAGAGCTGATTTACCCCGAGGGGCTGGCATGTGCCGAGGTCCTGGAGGTCGGTGAGAAAAAAGGAAGTGGGGTCGTTTACATATTCTCAGCTCTGGGGCTCGGAGTTGTATTCAAGGGCTTGGTCGCCGGCTTAGGGATCATAAGGGGCACTGTGGAGGGTGCCTGGGCGACCGGCAAGACGGCGATGTACTTCGGCTGCGACATGTCGGTCCTGCTCTTAGGGATAGGCTACATCGTGGGCATGAACATAGGCGTACTTGTTTTCATAGGCGGTGCGATCGGCTGGATAATAGGTATCCCCATATACGGCGCGCTCAGAGGTTTTCCTGAGGGTGGGTCCCTGGTCGACTCCGCATACACGATCTGGAGCACCCAGATAAGGTACATGGGAGTCGGTGCCATGATTGTCGGGGGGCTCTGGTCGATCATAAGGATACGGAGTGGTATTGCCAAGGGTCTCCGCGATGCCCTGTTCGGGCGCCGGGAGGCCGCGGGTGGCCTGATTCCGCGAACCGAGCAGGATCTCAAGCAGAAGCTGGTTTTGATCCTCTCCGTGATCACAATCATTGCTGTGTTCAGTATCTATCTCTATCTGACCCCGACAGTGGGCATAGCCCTTGTGTCGACAGTTGCGATGGTGCTGATGGGCTTCTTCTTCGTGGCAGTGTCCAGTTACATCGTCGGACTTGTCGGTAGCTCCAACAATCCGATATCGGGTATGACAATTTGCACAATCCTCTTTACATCCGCGCTTCTCCTGCTTTCCGGGATGAGCGGAAACCAGGGCATCCTCGCAGCCCTCGGAGTGGCAGGTGTAGTCTGCTGCGCCGCGGCCACCGCCGGGGATATCTCCCAGGATTTGAAGACAGGCTACCTCGTGGGCGCGACACCCCGAAGGCAGCAGCTGAGTCAGGTTCTGGGTGTGGTAATTCCGGCATTTGTGATAGCCCCGGTGCTGACCGTATTGCAGAAGGCATACGGCATAGGCTCCCCGGAATTGCCGGCACCGCAAGCCACACTGTTTGCAAGCATAGCCCGGGCGATGTTCACCGAGGCTTCCATGCCATGGGGCATGGTGAAGATCGGCGCCGGGATCGGGGTCTTGCTGGTCATAATAGATGAGATCTTGAGAAACCAGGGCGCCAGGTTCAGGGCGCATGTTATGCCGGTCGCTGTAGGCATCTACCTCCCGCTCGGTCTTGCAGTACCGATCCTTGTGGGCGGAGCGACAAACATGGTGACGAAGATGATCGCCAGGAGCCGCGGTGACGCGGAGAGTGCCGTCCATCGCGGTGTGCTGTTCGGCTCGGGGCTCATCGCGGGCGAGGCGATAATGGGTATCATCCTGGCATTCCTCATCGTGGGAGGTATCGGACTGCCGCTTCCGGTCATAGGCTGGCTCGGTTCGATCTTTGAGTCGATCGGCATTCCTTTTGCAGCCAGCATCTTCCAGAATACGATTTCACTCGTCTTCTTCGGAATGGGTATCGCTGCCCTGATGTACGTGGCTCTGAGGCGTGAAAGGACGGGGAGGTAAACATCTATGAAGGAACTGATTGAGGCGGCCCACGTTGCCCTGACCGATTGTGCTGCGGTTAAGAAGGGCGAGAATGTCGTTATCGTCACCGACGAACCCCTGAGACGGATCGGAACCGCCTTCTGGGAAGCTGCTCGGGAGCTTGGGGCTGACGCCATATTCTGTGAGATCGTGTCCCGGGCAACACACGGTGCGGAACCGCCGCGGGCCGTTGCCGCGATGCTGAAGGTCTGCGACGTTTTCATGATACCCACGAGCAAGTCCCTGACCCACACCGATGCACGCCGCGACGCATGCGCCAACGGAGCGAGAGGAGCCACACTGCCCAATATCAATGAGGACATGATGAAACGCACTCTGAGGGCTGACTACAAGAAGATCGAAGAGCGTACCAGGAAAGTCATCGCTCTGATCGAGGGTGCGGTTGAGGCACGGGTCACCACCGCGAAGGGAACCGACATAACGATGTCGCTTGCGGGACGGTCTTGTCATGAGGATACCGGTATCATCACAAAGCCGGGAGCATCAACCAACCTGCCTGCCGGTGAAGCCTACCTGGCTCCCGTGGAAGGAAGTGCCAGCGGCAGGATCGTCGCCGACGGATCGTGCGCCGGGATAGGAGTGTTACACGAACCCATAACAATCGGGGTGGCCGGCGGTCTGGCCGGGGACATCTCCGGTGGCGCCGAGGCGGAGACGCTGAACGGTCTTATCTCCAAGTTCGGCCAGGATGCCAGGAATATAGCCGAGCTCGGCATCGGAACCAACGACAAGGCGATCCTCTCCGGGAGCACCCTGGAAGATGAAAAGGTGATGGGGACGGTGCACATCGCGCTTGGTGACAATGTGAGCATGGGAGGCAACGTCTCGGTAGCAAGCCATCTCGATCTCATAATCAAATCGCCCACCCTGATCATAGACGGCAAGGAGATCATAAAGGACGGGAATCTGCTAATCTAGCTGGCTGCCGGGCGAGATTGAGGAGGGGGATCAGGGAGTTGGTGACGTGATGAAGCCTTGCATGCGGGAGTGCCCGTCTGATTCGGCCGCGGAAGAGCCGCGCCACAGCCGGATCGCTGAACATCCCGCCTGACACCACAATCCTGAAGCGCTTTCCGAGACCGGCCTTCGTCTTCACCGCCAGTACCATATCCATGAGGTCACGCGCGGCCTCCCGCACCGTTATCCTCGCAAATGGATCACCCATGGAGTAAGCCTCAAGAGCAATCCTCGCCAGTCCGGCTACCCGGTCGCGTTTCGGCGGCAGGAACACCCTCGGCACCCTCTCAAGTTTGATACCGTAGCGCTCGCAGAGAAGTTTCACCGTGCCATTGACCGGTTCCACTCCACCATGAGCCCTGAGCGCTGCCTCGAGCACGTCGAAACCCATCCTGAAACCACTACCCCGGTCAAGGTAACCACCCCAACCACCCACCCGTGCGGCTTTCATACGCCCGCGCCGGTATTTCCGGCCCGCACATACGCTGCCCGTACCTGCGATGAGGATTATGCCGTCATGTTTCTCCAGGAAGCATTTCATCATAGCGCCAACATCGCTCACCACATACAGACGGGGACGTGCCGACCGGGCTCCGATAACCCTTCGCAAAATGCGTCCGCACTCTGCCGTGATCTTAGGATCACCTGCCCCTGCGACGGCCGCACACGCGGAAACCCGGAAGCGTTTATCATTGAGTTGATCGAGAAGCGGAATCACAAGCGACCAGACCCGTTGTTCGAAAGTCGGGTAACCTATATCGACAGGATTGAAACCGGAGCGGATGATCCGCACAGAGGTCGCCCCTTCACGATTGATGGCCGCTTTGCCGGTCGAACCGCCGGCTTCGATGGCGAGATATGCCTGGGAAGAGGCTCTGCCCACTACTCCTGCTCCGCCGGTTCGTGGGCTTCAACCAGCGATGAGTAAGTCAGGGCATAGTCACTATTGAATATCGAGACACCGCGGACTCCGGACTCGCGAATTGCCTTGAGTTCCTGAGAGAATATGCTGTCTGTAAAGCCTTCGAGGTAGGGCCCCATGCCGGCGATCACCTTCTCAGGCCCGGCCAGAGTCGAATAAGCATTGAGACGCTCCTCAAACGCATCCACGCTCACGGTGTAGATCATGGGAACAAGGAAGTCAACATACCCTCTCGTCACCCATTCGATCCCGTCCTGGAAGTGATACTCTCTGCCCGATTCGATTTTCTGCCAGACCGCCGCCGACATGGCCACTCCGGGCCTTGCCCTTCGTGCTGTCTCCGCAAGCTTCCCCACAAACTCGTTGAGGTTCTCCCTCCTCCAGTCGGTATAGGTGATCTGGGTGTCCCGGAGGGCGTTTATGTAGCCGGCTTTGCTGCGTGAGTCATATGAATAAGAGGAATCCGGGAATCTCACATAATCAAGGTGAAGACCGTCGATCTCATACCTGCCGACGAGATCTTCGACCACATCTTCCACGTGCCGCTGTGCGCTGGGATGCGTAGGGCTTAAGAAAGTATAGTTATGCTTGGTTTCTGATTTCACCAGCGACATCGGTTTGCCGTCACGGTCTACGGCGATCCAGTTGGGGTGTACCCGCATCACGTGCGGTGGCACAGTCTTCGTGGGCGGATTACCCTCGTTGGAAACGGGCCAGGCGGGAAAGACGTTTATCCAGGCATGGACCTCCATACCCCGGCTATGGCCTTCCTCCAACGCAACCCCCAGTGGATCCCACCCAGGATGGACCCCGAGAGTATCTGTGAGAACGGCCGACCACGGCTCGTAGGCCGATTTGTACAGCGCATCGCATGCGCCTCTGGCCTGGAAGAAAACCATGTTGATCCCGAGCGGTTCAAGGTTCTCAAACAGCTCCCTGACATCGGACTCGCTCTCAAACCCCCATCTGGTCACCCAGACCGCCTTGACGTGACCGGTCCCTGCTGATCTCGCAAGGCCAAACCCGCTGAGGAGAACGAGCACAAAAACGAGCAATGGTCTCAAGTACTTCATGGTGATATATCTACATCAAGGCGGGTATGCGTTTCAAGCAAAAAAATCGTGGGTGGGGTCAGTTGTTCTCACGAGCTTGGCACGGAAGCCCGTTGGGACGCTCCTATCCAGCTTTTGACCCCACCCAACCACAGGACCACAGGGGAAGGAGCTTGTCGCCTCGTTACTCCTAAGAGCGTTGCTCCTTCCTAATCACTTTAGATGAACATCTTACTAGGAGGATTCACCGAGAGCAACAGAATAATTCGATTGACTGATTTTAGCGGGCCCTTTAGGCTACGGTCAAAGGGAGGATTTGGAGATGGCTGAAACCAAGATCGGCGAGATCGTAAAGTTCTTTGCGAAACCTTCGGTTGCAGCAATCGTGATCACCGCCGATGGCCTCAAGGTCGGAGACACCATCCATGTAAAGGGCCACACAACCGATTTCACCCAGACGGTGGATTCGATGCAGATCGACAACCAGTCGGTTGATGAGGCCAAGGTCGGCGATGATGTCGGGATCAAAGTCACCGACCGGACAAGGCCTGGGGACATAGCCTACAAGGTGTCCGGCGACTAGCAAGGCCCTTCGCACCGGGAAAGCCTTGCTGTGCCTGCCCATTCGGGGCTCCAGCGCTCTACAGGACCATGGAATCGCACTTTCCCGGGTATCAGACCGCCCCGAAAAGGGTACTGATGCGCCCTGCTGACGTAAAGATTTTCACTTGACCGCTTCTGCCCTATTTGGTAGGGTAACCACAAATCATGTCTACAAGGAGAATAAGTTCGAGAAGGAGGTGAACGGATACCAATAAGCAACTCCGCGAAACTTTCGATATTTTAGCCAATTCGTTGTAAGGGGGGTATGAAATGAAGAGGTTTTTACTTTTGGCTGTGGTTTTAGCGGCTTCGCTCATTCTGGGCTCGTGCGCACAGGAGAAGACAGTGTGGGAGCCTGCAGTAGAGCAGTCGACATTCACCGAAATGGATCAGGCGTTGCCCGGCGTCAGAGAGGCCATGATGGATCTCGACGAAACGATCAACAAGCGCATTTCTTCCAAGAGGTATAAGGAGGAGGCACTTGGGCAGTTCAAGATGGTGACCGATTTCGTCGATATCCTTCAGTTCTACTATCTACCAATACTCAACGCCAGGGCCCACATAGCACGTGCCTACCGTGAAATCGACCAGGGCATGTATTCGGAGGCCTCAGACGATATCAGGAAGGCCGTCGACAACATCAATAAGGCTGCACTCAAGTCTACCGAGGGCACCAAGACAGGCTTTGACGTAGTCAAGGAAGGCCTGATGCAGGTCTCGCAGATATCGGACCAGACCTCCGATGCCAGCAAGACCCGGCTTGCCAATGCGGCAAAGCAGCTCAATATGCTTATTGAGAAGATAAAACCCGTTATTATCATGACCGAAGAGGGAGAATCTCTGGTAGACGGACAGATCGCACCGTAGGTTTACCGCAGATTAAGATAAGGGCCCGGATGAAGTTATCCGGGCTCTTTTATCTGGAATTTCCTGTCTGAAGCGAGCTCGGCCTCGGTGGTCCTTGTACCTGAGGAGCCGTAAACGAAGAATGACTGCCGGGACTTCACACCGCGCGGAAACCTCCAGTAGGACCAGGGCAGGCCGAGAAGCCGTCTTATAGCCGTGATCCGGAAGTGCTCCGGGACGTCCGCAAGAAACTCGCTACCCTGAATCTCGAGGAGTTCGAGGCTTCGCTTGTGTTTCTCCGGGTCCTCGATGGCCCTTTTCCTGAAGATAACGCTGAGAATCGAGACCACCCGGCGGCCGAATGAGAGCCTCTTCCCCAACGCAAGGTATATCCCCTTAACCCCGGGCGAGTGAAAGACAAGATCCATATCGATTTCCACCACCCATGTGAGGAGTTGATCTGTGGCGAGGTGTCGCTTGAGAGCCATATCATGGACCGCCCGGGCGCGCTTGCGGGTCAGATCTTCATACCTGTACCACAGCTCCCTGTAATGCCAGTCCGTTACGAGCCATTCTATCCTGCCCCGGGGTTCGCCATCGGCCCGTATCCAGATCTCCAGTCGTTCCCAGTCCTTCTCCCAGAACTTTATGAGCTCCGCAGGGGCAAGTGTCACATACCGCCAGACCCAGTAGTACTTGCCTTCCAGCCAGTAGGGCTCGTGACCTTTCTTGTACGGGAAACGCCGGTCCTTATCGTCATTTATGTAGAAGTAAACAGCCGGTGGAAGCGACCTGGGTATAAAGAACCACTCGACCAGATACAGAATGCAGGCGGTGCCGACCATGGCTATAACGAAACCCTCGAAGCCCTGACCGACTCTTACAATCATCCTCAACGCGATAAGCGGAAGCGGGGCAACTGCGGCAGTCAGAAGATCGTCGAACATGAACCAGAGGATGAGGAGAACGATGGGATACGATAACACGCCAAGATACGGGACGATCACACTTTCGGCCCCGAATAGACTGAACACGGGCCCGATCAGTGCACCGTAGCCCAGCGCCACGAGCGATGCCAGAAAGACCTTATACCGGGCAAAGAACATACTCGAAGAACCCCTGACCCTGAGCGGATTGACAACATCGGTGGCCACGCATTCACCGTCCGAATAAACATCAGCCAGCCCGGCCTGCTTGGGCTCAATCTTGAGCGCGTGCTGGAGCAGCAGATTCCTCATCGTATCGCGGTTGTAGGCCGCCCGAGTCGCCCCTCTCCGGCCTCTGGCCAGCCGCAGCAGGCCACGGAAGGTCACAGTGACAGGTTTCATAAGCGAGGCTACTATGAAGTAGCCAAACTTGGGAAGGGCGGCCGCCGGCCGGTTTAGTATCTTCCGGAAGAGCTCAAGCGAGGGTTCGGACCCGTCGAGCGCTCCAGGGTTGACAATGTCCAGCAGGTTGAGGACGCTCGCCCAGTAGTCGCAGAACAGAAAAGGTCCGTCGAAATCCCTGTCACTGGTTTCCTGTCCTGTACCGAACGAGTCATGCTTACTCATGAATTCTGATTCTCCCGGCTGAATAGTACCACCGCCGCATGCGGACGTCAACTCCGGCGCGCGGCAAGGCCCGCAATGCCGTGCATGGCCTGTTTCCCGCTAAGCTGGCAATGGACCGATGCCGATATTACAAATGAACGTGGAGGGGTCGGCCAAGGTCGACTCCCGGAAATGCAGGGGATGAAGGCTGGGGCTATCCCGGAGGTCAACAATCCTCCCACCAAAAACCAGCTTTCATCCCTCATTCTTCTTCATAATTCGGTACCAGCTTACTAATTATGTGGCTGGTAATTTGTAAGCTGGTACCGAATTATGGTTTTGCTCAGATTCGCTGGAAAGGGCTTCGCCAACGGCCTCATATTCCTGTTTACTCCCATCCAGCTCTGTGATAGCATTGCCGCCATGGACATCTCAGTGCGCCCGTCGGCCGGTAGTATGGCTTTGATCTCAGCCGTCCTGGCCGTCACTCTTCTCGGTTTGACCGTCCCCGTACTCGGCGTTATCCCACCCGCGCCGGAGGTCTCGGACACACCCGATGACTGGGGCGATGCTCTTACATTGACCTGGGTTCCGCCGGGACCCGGAGATCTCACCATGGGTTACGAGATCTGGAGACTTGAAGTCGAAGAGGGCGGCGAAATAACACCTCCGGCTTTTGCCGACACGGTGCCGGCCTCAGAGGTACTTACGGCGGCGGGTTGGGATATGGCCGGTGATGCCGATCTCGGGGATACCGTCTGGGTCGATTCAGATCTTGAGAAGGGGCAGGAGTATACCTACATCCTGGTCGCCCTCACCGACGGCGCCCCGATGCCCTCGGCACCCACGTCTCCAGAGGCACCCCGGCGCCAGATCTTGAGAAACCAGCGAATCAACATACTTGTTGCGGTAGCACTGTTCATGTTGACGGTGGTGGTACTCGTTGAGCGCGCGAGAAGAGGTGCGAAGCTTTTCATCCGGAGGATTGCGGGGCTTGAGGCCGTGGAGGAAGCCGTGGGAAGATCCACGGAGATGGGCCGCCCGATTCTGTATGTCCCCGGTCTCGATCCCATGGACGAGGTCGGAACCGTGGCAGCAATAAACATACTCGGCCAGGTCGCCAAGAAGGCCGGTGAATACGATACCAAACTCATTTGCCCCAACAGGGACCCTATTGTGATGGCCGTTGCCCAGCAGGTCGTCAGGGAATCGTACTCGGCCGTGGGAAAACCCCATCTTTACCGTGATGAGGATGTTTACTACGTGACCTTCAGCCAGTTCGGATTTGCTGCCGCGGTTGCGGGACTGATGTTGAGGGAGCGACCGGCCACCAACTTCTTTATCGGCCGCTTCTATGCCGAATCACTCGTTCTGGCCGAGACCGGCAATGCAACGGGTGCGATCCAGATAGCCGGTACGGACTCGGATGCCCAGTTACCGTTCTTCATAAGCGCATGCGATTACACCTTGATGGGTGAGGAGCTTTATGCCGGGAGTGTCTATCTTTCGCGCGAACCGCTTCTCCTCGGTGCACTCAAGAGCCAGGATTACGCAAAGGCCCTGATAATAATCGCGATATTCGTCGGGATAATGCTTTCGATCGTGAGTCCCGACATAGCGGAACAGTTCAAGGCCTTGTTTAACTAAGGAGCCAGGTTGAAGACAAGAGGACCCATCATTGTGGCATTCGTCATCGGGATGCTCATGATGATACAGTTCTTTACGCCCAATCCTTTCTTCCTCCGGCTCTACAACATCGTACTCGACTGGAAACAGGTCGTATTGGGCTGCACGTTCATACTCGGAACCTGGAGCCTGATCCGGTACCACATTAAGAAGATACAGCGTCACCAGGAGAACTGGCAGTATAGCTATGTAACTCTTATCGGGCTTACCGTAACCGTCGGCGCGGCCGGGATCTGGAAGACCGCTTCCGGACCCTACCCGTGGCTGTTCAACAACATCCAGGTACCCATGCAGTCGACCATGTTTTCACTGCTTGCGTTCTTTGTCGCGTCCGCCTCCTACCGGGCTTTCAGGGCAAGAACGGTTCATGCGACGCTTCTCTTGGTGGCCGGTGCGCTTGTCATGCTCGGTCGTGTGTCGATCGGGGCATATTTCTCGGGTTCCATACTGGGTGTCGAGATTTCGCTCGTGGAGATATCCGACTGGTTGCTCAACGTGCCCAATCTTGCGGCCAAGCGGGGCATCATGATCGGTGTCGGGTTGGGTATGACGGCAACAGCAATCAAGATCATTCTTGGCATTGAGAAAACCTATCTCGGGAGGTCGGACTGATGGCCTTCTATGACAGGTTGATGTCCATAGACCGGCGGATTATCTTCCTTTCGGTGGGGCTTGCCGTCGCGATCCCACTCATCGTCCCGCTGGGTATTCCCGTCCAGATCTCGGAAGAGGCCAACAGTTTCTATAGAGAGATGGAGAACCTCAAAGAAGGCGACGTAATACTGCTTACCTTTGATTATGAGGGTGACGTCATGGCCGAGCTCAACCCCATGACTATCGCGGTCCTCAAGCACACGTTCCCTAGAAACATAAAGATCGTCGCTCTAACAACCTACGCGGGCGGTACGGGTATCGCCGAGCGGATCTTAAACGAGGCCGCCGAAGCCTACGGAAAGACCTATGGTGTCGACTACGTTTTCCTGGGCTACAACCCCGACTGGTCAGGAACGATCCTGAGACTCGGCGAAAGCTTCAAGGGGACCTACCCCACCGACCAGTACGGTAAAAACACGCAAGAGATTCCGATCATGCAGGACGTCGAAACCTACGATGATATTGCCATGATCGTATCGATTGCCGGGAGTGCACTTTCGGAATACTGGGCGATCTGGGCCGGCGGCCGTTACGGCGTCAAGGTGATCTCCGGCAATACGGCGATCCAGGCGGTCCTGATATACCCTTATTACCAGGCAGGCCAGATACCGGGTTTCCTTGGCGGACTCAAGGGAGCCGCGGAATATGAGAAACTCGTCGATGTGCCCGGATTGGGAATCCGCGGTATGGATGCCCAGTCGGTGGCTCATGCTCTTATGGTCGCGTTCATTATCATTGGGAATGTCGGTTACTTCTTTGCCAGACGGGCAAAGAAAGCGGAAGAGCGGAAAGGATGAGAGTCTGAATGAATGTTGCGAGTGATCCGGGTGTCTGGGTTGCGGGGATATTCACGATAGCGATATTCTCGTTTCTCTATAAGGACAACCCCTTCTACAAGTTCGCCGAGCATCTGCTTGTCGGGGTTTCTGCCGGATATTACCTTGTCCAGTACTTCTTCTCGGCCGCGTATAAGAAGTTCTATGTCCCCGTCTTCATCAATAAGGACTATATTCTCATCGTCGGCGGTATCCTCGGCATAATGATGTTTGCCAGATTGTTCAGACGGTCGGAATGGGTATCGCGCTACCCCGTCGCATTCTATGTAGCCGCGTGGGCCGGTTACGTCATACCGTCCTACATACATGTCAGGATCCTCCAGCAGGCCGAAAGCACCATGTTTAACCCCGTCGGGATGCCGCTTAAGGATCTCCTGTCGGCCTGCGTGCTCTTCGTGGGCGTTGCGGCGACCCTGATCTACTTCTACTTCTCAGCCGAGCACAAGGGCGGGCTCAGGGTAGTATCCAAAATCGGTATCACTTTCCTCATGATCGGCTTCGGCGCAACCTTCGGATACAACGTGATGGGCAGGATAAGCCTCCTGATCGGTCGTTTTCAGTTCATCTTCACCGACTGGCTGGGCCTGGTGCGCTGACGCCGGAGCACCACGCAGCGGCACACATTCAAATTGACACGGCACCGGGCAATTGGTACGCTCCATCAGGCTCAGACGGGGAAGGTGGGTCATGGAAGTCATCGGCATCAGGGTAATACTCGGAGTTCTCTTCGTAGTCTTTTCGTGTGTTGCTTTTCTCACGATGCTGCATCTCCTCGGCACACCTCATACCCACCACGGAAAGGTCTTGAAGCTTATCCACAGGCTGAGCGGTGGGATTGCAGTGGCCCTCTACGTGGTGCTCGCCATCTCCTGCATAGCGGGGGCAGACCGGGGCGGCCCAGAGATCTCGCCCAGGGCGGCTATCCACATCGCTTTTTCGGCACTCTTTATCCCCTTTGTGCTCGTTAAGATCGTCATAGTCGAGAAGTATCCTGAGCTCAGGAACCGCCTTTTCACAATCGGCACCGTACTCTTCGGTCTGGTTTTCGTCATTTTCTTCACATCCGCAACCTCGAGTTTTGTCGACGGCACCGGGAAGGTCCGGCCGGTCGCATCCCGGGAGTCCGAGGAGTATGTGTCGCTCGGCAAGGAGCTCTTCGTCACCAAGTGCGCCAAGTGCCATCGCCTGGACATCGCGCTCTCGGCAAGAAAGTCTCAGGGAGAGTGGCGGGAAACGGTTAGCGTCATGAGGCAGAAGGACCGGGCCTGGATAAGTGCGCTTGAGGCCGAGAGAATCACGGAGTTCCTTGTATTTCTGGGAGGCCAGCCAGGGCATGATTAGGATCGACCGGCGGGAGCTTCAAAACCTCGAAACGTCACTCAGCCGTGAATGGCTTGAAACCAATGGGCTCGGCGGGTATGCCTCTTCGACAGTGCTGGGTGTTAATACCAGAAAGCACCATGGCCTGCTCGTTGCCGCATTAGACCCGCCCGTGGAGAGAACTGTACTCGTATCGCGCACAGATGAGACCCTGATAATAAAGGGAAAACGCTTTGAGCTCTCATCAAGCGAGTATGATGGAACCATCCATCCCGACGGCCATCGTTTTCTCACCGAAGTGAGACTCGATCCTTATCCAGTCTTCACGTACATCATCAGCGGGTGCAGGCTTGAGAAGTCCATTTTCATGCCGCGGGGTGAGAATACGACCTACATCTGTTACAAACTGGAGTGCTCACCCGACGGACCGAGGAGAAGCCAGGTCGTACTCGAAGTGCGTCCGATTGTTGCCTTTCGAGACCACAACGCCTTGATGAGGGAGAATCCGGAATTCGACACGGCCTTCGAGGCCGGACGGGGCAACGTCACACTCAAGCCTTATGAGCATATGCCTGCTCTCAATATCTCCTTCCATGCCGGCCGGTTTGAGCAATCCGGCTACTGGTATCACAACTACCTCTACAGGAGGGAGGAGGAAAGCGGTTACGACGCGAGCGAGGATCTCTATTCACCCGGAAGACTCGTGTTCCCGTTCACTGAGACTGACTCCCACTGGCTTGCGTTCTCGACCGAGCAGGACGCCCTCAAGGATATCGAATACAGAAAAGTGGGTGAGATCGAGCGACGAAAGAAATTGACCGAAGACGGGGGAACAATAAGCGAATTGGCAAACCATCTGCGTAGAGCCGCTGATACGTTTATTGTCGCCCGTGGAAGCGGCGGACGCACGATCGTGGCGGGTTATCCCTGGTTTACCGACTGGGGCCGCGACACGATGATCAGCCTCACGGGTCTCACACTCGCAACGGGCCGCTACGAGGATGCCAGGAACATCATCACCACTTTTCTGGATAACATGAAGGACGGCCTGATCCCCAATCATTTCCCCGAGTCATCTTCCGAGGCTCTTTATAACACAATTGATGCAACGCTATGGCTCTTTGAGGCGGCAAGAAAGTACTACGACTATACATCTGACGGAGACTTCATCGCACGAATCCTTCCGGGTCTGAGAGAGGCAATAGGATGTCATCTCAAGGGAACCCTGTATGGAATCAAGGCGTGTGATGACGGACTCCTCGAGGGCGGTGTCGAGGGGGTGCAACTCACGTGGATGGACGCCAAGGTCGGTGACCGTGTGATAACCGCCAGGATCGGGAAGGCGGTCGAGATCAACGCTCTCTGGTATAACGCCCTCAGGATAACGGCCCAGTTCTGCGCGGACTTAGGGGGACATGCAGAAGAGAGCAGGTACTCCCACCTGGCGCGCACGGCATTCAACAGCTTCAACACCCAGTTCTGGAACGAAGATAAAAAGTGCCTGTATGACGTGATAAGAGGAGATCACAGGGACGACCATCTGAGACCGAATCAGATACTCGCGCTGAGCCTGACCTACCCGGTGCTTGACCATGCAAGATGGAGATCTGTCGTCCAGACGGTCGAGCGGGAACTTCTTACACCCTATGGATTGCGTACCCTCTCCCCTCTCGATCCAGACTACAGGGGTAAGTACCGCGGTGATCTGCTAACACGGGATGAGGCTTATCATCAGGGGACGGTATGGCCCTGGCTGATGGGCCACTACATAACCGCATACCTTAAGGCATACGGCCGCTCGGCTCAGACGGTCGCACGCTGTCTTAACCTTCTCGATGCGCTGACCAAACACCTTTCCGAAGCGGGAATGGGGAGCATATCCGAAATCTTCGACGGTGAGTCACCCCACAAACCCAGCGGGTGCGTAGCCCAGGCCTGGAGTGTAGCCGAGCTCCTCCGTACCTTGACCGAAGACCTCTTCATCACCACCAATGAGACCAATCCAGTTCGCTGACGGAGATAGACCTTATGGGAATGCTGTCGATATCGATCACGTTGCTGTTGATCATGGATCCGTTCGGAAACTTGCCTATCTTTCTTTCTGTTCTCGAGAAGGTTCCGGCCGAAAGAAGACGCAGAATTCTCATCCGCGAGCTTTTCCTCGCACTGGCCCTAATAGTGGTCTTCATCTTCTCAGGACGCTATGTCATCGGGTTCTTCAATCTCAGACAGGAAGCAGTCAGTATCGCGGGGGGGATCATCCTGTTTCTTATTGCGCTGCGTATGGTCTTCCCGTCTTCCGAGGCGCGGACGGACAGAGAGATTGACAGTGATCCCCTTCTCGTTCCGCTTGCCACCCCGTTAATCGCGGGCCCCTCACTCCTCGCGGTGCTCCTCCTCTTCGCCACCGCAGAATCCGGCAGGCTCATGCTTCTCCTGCTCGCCGCACTGATCGCCTGGTTTGTGACATTCATTATTCTCTTAGGCTCGACATTCCTTATCCGGCTTTTGACGAAGCGAGGACTGATAGCTATCGAGCGGCTGATGGGCATGGTCCTCGTTGCCCTTTCCGTTCAGCTTTTCCTCGAGGGAATCTCAAGCTACCTGAAGTAAAGAGCCGCCCTATTTCCAGTCGCCGAGTGCCAGGAAGCCTGCCCAGGTATAAGGATGATCGGCCTGGTCATCGGCGCGAATAGCCCCGATCCTCGACTTCTGTATGCGTTGCATTGTCTCCGGTATCGACTCACCCACCCTCCCATAGAGATCTCCCATGAGGTCAGCGGTTTCCCTGTCCGATACCCGCCAGAGCGCGCTTATGACGGTTCTGGCACCCGCCATCTGGAAGGCCCGTCTCAAGCCATAGACGCCCTCCCCCTCCTCAACCTTCCCGAGTCCCGTTTCGCAGGCGGAGAGGACCACCATATCCGTACCGGTAAGATCCAGTGCCGAGACTTCATAAGCGGTCAAGATCCCATCTTCGGCTCCCATGTCACCCGAAACCTCATCCCGGACGTTTACGCCGGCCAAAAACAGCCCGGAGAGGAGAAGCGGGTTCTCTCCAACATACCCTTCGTCTGATTCAACACCTTCGAGGAAGTAACCGTGAGTGGCCAGGTGTATGACCCTGTTACCGGGCGCGTCCGCCTTGAATCGATCCTCGCTGGCCCGACTACCAAGATAGACCCCGACAGGATCGTCGGTGGTCTGCGTCCAGGCCTCCGCGATCTGCTCAACTTCACTCCGGGTACCGGGGAGAGGAGCAAGAGTCAAGCCCCGGAGATCCGCATGACCCGACCGGGCGCTTCTCACCGTGAAGCCGCTCAGTCCCGTCGCAACATCCGCAGCCGCAACTTCGACCGGCTCCGGTGAAGCAGGTGCGGAATCGTAGTCCGGGTCACCAAGCGCGAAGAGCCCAGTCCCCCCGATCTCTTCATCCTTGAGCCGTATGAGGTCACGCCCTGAGGAGAGATAGTGAACCGGGTGTTTCTCAACGAGGTACATGCCCTCATCATCCAGAAGCCCCGCGAAGGAGATCATGTTAAGAGCGCCATCACCGGCAATCAGCACCAGGTCTGAATCACCCAGGTACTCCTCCAAAGGTTTCCAGACCTTCGCGTACAGGTCTCCGCTTATTCGTTTGTAGTCTTCCTGGTCGATGACGGTCGGGGGGCTCCCGGAGCCTGCTACGGCAAGCATGTGGGCGCGATAGTCCTCTATGACCCCATCGATGTCCGATGCTTGGCCTATATCGAGTACGACAGGCTCCCCACCCGGTCTTGCCACGACTGCCATGTAACGCGGTAGCTTGCGTTCCGGGTTGAGTTCGTAGTAATCGTACTTGACGTATTCGACGAGGACAGAGGTCTCAGGAAGGAGTGACGCAAGGCTTTCAGCATTCACATCCCTGTATTCTTCCCGCTTCCGGAAACTCGCGCTCCTGCGTGACAGATCCGCCTCCAGTTCATGTGCCAGCTTTCTCAGTGACTCCAACTCAGTCTTGTATACCTCAATATCGCCCTCGGGACCATAGATGAATAACTCGGACAATTGGAATTTGGTGAGTCTCAGGTCCTCCGCAAGGGCGAGGGCCAGCGAATCAGAATCCTCGATGAGTGCTCGCTGCCGTTCGAAGATCCCGTCGGAGACCCGACCCTTTGTCGAGAAAACCACATCCGCAATCTCTCTACGAATTTCGCTACTACCTAGTCCCGAATCGAAATAGGATGAAAGGTAGAGGCTAACCGCGTTCCGCAGGTTCCACGAGTACGAAAGCGCATCTTTTTCCGCCAGTACAAGAGCGTTTTCGTGGAAGTTGGCAAGTCTTACCCTCGATGCCTCGGCGGCGAGCTCCAGAGCCTCTTCAGGTTGACCCTGAAGCCGGCGCAGTTTACACATGGATTCAACAGTCTGAGCCGTGTTGTGGTTGTCCGGGCCGAATACCATCCTGCTGGTCTCGAATGCCCGCGTTACGAGTGAGTCAGCCTCGGCGTATCTGGCCTGAAGCATGTAGAGATTGGCGAGATTATTGAGATCTACTGCCATGTCGGGATGCTCCACCCCGTAAGATTTCTCCACGATGCTTATCGCTCTTTGATACAATGGCTCCGCCTCATCGTATCGACCCTGATCCTTGTAAGATGAGGCCAGGTGTTCGATGCTCACGGCCACGTACGGATGATCCGGGCCAAGCGTCTTTTCGAACAAGGCTATCACCCGCTTATCCAGCGGTTCGGATTCCGAGTACCTGCCCTGCTCAGCATAGACTATGGCCAGGTTGCTCATGCTTTCACCGAAAGCGAGGTCATCCGGCCCGACGGTCTTCTCCAGGATCTCCATCGCCCTTATGTACAGCGGTTCCGCTTCGGCATATCTCAGTTGGTTGGAGTAGAGGTTTGCCAGGTTGTTAAGGTGGCGTGCCATGTCGGGGTGGTCGGATCCCAGTTGCACCTCCGTGATCGCAATGGATTCTAACAGGAGCGGTTCGGCCTCAGCGTATTTGCCCTGGGTGTCAAGCAGGATTCCCAGAAAGCTCTTGCTCCTCCCAACCTCAAGGTGCTCGGGGCCGTACGCCGTCTCATAGATCGCAACTGCACGTCTGAGGAAGGTCTCGGCCTCCCCATAATCACCCAGCTGCCAGTTGAGCACGCCGAGTCCGTTGTAGCTTTCCGCCACTTCGGTGTGTTCCGGACCAAAGACTTTCACTCTGATGGCCAGCGCCCTCCGGTTCATGGCCTCGCATTCATCCAGTCTCCCCAGAGCGCGTGCCGCTATGGCCATGTTATTGAGGGTCTGGGCCACCCGGACGCTTTCCGGTCCCTGGACCCTCTCTCTGATGGCCAGTTCTCGCTCGTAAAGTTCCCAGGCCTTGTAGGTATTCCCCTGTATGGCATGGAGGATCGCCAGCTCCGCAACGGCGATCGCGGTATCGACGTCCTCCCCTTCCGGGGATTGCTCGGCAATTGAGAGATTACGTTCGAGCAATGGTTGGGCCTCGGCATACCGTCCCTGGCCCCGGTAGAGCCTGCCGAGAAACCTCGCTGCCAGCCCCACGTCGGTGTGGTTCTCACCCAAACCGGCTTCAAGGACCGAGAGAGCGCGGGTGTAGAGAGACTCGGCCCGGGCCCTGTGGCCCAGCCGGGCACAGGCTTGCCCAACTCCCGTGAGCGACCGGCCGACATCGGTATGATCCGGGCCCAGGGTTTCCTCTCTTATCCCCAACGCCTGCTCGTAAAGAGGAAGAGCCTCCGCGTACTTGCGTTGCTGCTGATGGATCGCGGCCAGGTCCATGAGGGCCTGGGCGTACTCGAGCACGTCGAGTCCACTGGCTCTCTGCCGAATCCGGAGCGCCCGGGTGAAAAGCGACTCGGCTTCCACATGAGTCCTGAGGTAGAAACTCCGCCGGTTACCATCCCTGTAAACGTTGATCTCATTCGTTGTGTCCGATTCCGCATACGCAGTCATGGCCTCAGTGAGTGCCCTATCAAGCATGACTCCGGCCGAATCCAGCTCACCAGCCTCGGACAGTGTTTCGGCCATATCGAGAAGTCCCTGCCAGTTGGTGTCGATCTCGTCTCCTGACACCACTCCGACGCCAACCGCAACTATCAAAACGACCATGCCGGCTCTCATAATTCTGCCTCCGGTTTCATTAGCCTGGAGAAGGAAGGTGGATGCACTATTCACATGGTGTCTACTCGCCATGGGATGATTCTACGCGCGGTCGCGAGACCTTGCAAGGGAGATATCCGGTGGGGCTATGGGTGAGACCACTCAGTCATCTGTCTTATCTCTGATTATCTCGCCGTTGTGGATTACCAGTTCAATATTGAGAAGATATCCAAGATCATCAAGAGGATTACCGTCTACAGCAATCAGATCGGCAATCTTGCCGGGTTCGATCGTCCCCAATTCGTTTTCAAGTCCACATACATGAGCAGCATTTCTTGTCCCGGCAACTATGATCTCCATCGGTGTCATTCCAGCCTCACGCATTAACTCTATTTCAAGCATCGGCATACCCAGTTCAAACGGGATGATATATCCATCGAAGTCTGTGCCTATGGCAACTTTGCCTCCAGCCAGAACAAAACGTCCCAGATTGTCCTTCGCGGTGTTATCCCAGTTCAGGTCATGGTATTCACTCACACCTTTCCAGAGTTCAAGTGTCGGTACCCAGTAGATGTCCGCATCAATCATGGAAGTGATCAGTGAGTCAGGCAGATCGTTAACAATCATATGAGCCACATCGTCTACTCCACTCTTAATGGCCATATCAAGATGCTTTGACCGGCTTATATGCGCAGACACCTGCCGGTCTCTCGCATGCGCGGTTTCGACGATTGCTCTTATTTCATCCATCGATAGCATCGGCCATCTTCGCCCCTGGAGGTTATCTTCGATTGCGATCTTGATGAGATCGGCACCGGAGTCTATGAGCCCGTTGACTTTCTCCCGTGCGTCGGCAGGTGTGGTGACATAGTAGTTCCCATAACCATCGACGGTCGTTACCAACGGTCCGGCGGCGACAAGTCTTGAATTCTCGTTGTCCCTAAGACGAGCATCTCTCTTGGCAAAAGCTTCGCCGGGGGAATCCGCGAAATTGCCTAAGTCACGTACTGCCGTGACACCTGATGTTGCCCACTGCGTGAGGTTACCCTCATCATATCCGCTATGCACATGTGTGTTCATAAACCCGGGGAGGATATATGCTCCCTCAACGTCGATCGTCATCGCCCCGGCAGGAATTTCAACGGCGGAGGCTGTTCCTACGGACTCGATATGTCCATCCTGGATGATGATCACAGCATCCGGTACGGGTTCAGAACCCGTACCGTCTATCATGACCCCATTGGTTACCGCGATAGCTTCGCCCGGGTTGTCGTTGGTGCCATCATCAGAGACTGGGTTCCGACATGTCTTGCAAGTCACTGAGAAAGGTAGAATCGAGATTATGAGCAGCAGAGCAATCGAAAGTCTTCTCATCAGTCCCCCCTGTGGCCATTGTTGTTCCTATACACTTACTATACCAAAAGAACCTGCAGCCTAACGCCGATCTCGGCCACTAAAGGGTAACCAGGTCAGTGTCTTCTTTGAGCTTGCCTGCATCCAGGTCAAGATGTAAGAGTCTATGGGATTATTACGTGCTATAGAGGGTCAAAACTCATCTGAAACAGGGGGGGGACATGATGAGAACGCGTCGGATCGCCGTGCTTTCGGTCACCTTGCTGGTGATCGCTCTAGTTCCCACCATGGTGCTGGGTACCAATGGCTATTTCTCCCACGGAGTTGGGATGAAGGCAAAGGGTATGGGGGGCGCAACCGTGGCTCTGCCCCAGGATGCCCTTGCACCGGGGACCAACCCCGCGCTCGCGGCTTATGTGGGAAACCGTGTCGATTTTGGAGTCGATTGGTTCCGCCCCGACCGTGGCACCGAGATCAGCGGCAATATGTTTCCCGGGGTCGATGGTATGTACGATGCCAACGGCGAACAGGACTTCTTCGTACCGGAAGTGGCAGCTAACAAGATGCTGAACGAGAACCTGGCTTTCGGGATCTCGGTCTTCGGACGTGGAGGTATGAACACTACATACACCGCTCCAGTACCACTCTTCGGTACGACCAATCCGGGTGTGGACCTGAGCCAGCTTTTCATCGTTCCGGCGGTCGCTCTGAAGATCAATGAGAACCACGCAATCGGTATTGGCATCGACATTGCCTGGCAGCGTTTTAAGGCCACCGGACTTGAGTCCTTTGCAAACGGGATGATGTCGAGCGATTCGAGCAATGTAACCAACAACGACTACGCCTCCTCATTCGGGTTCGGCGTGCGGGTCGGCTGGCTTGGCCGCCTGAACCAGATGCTCAGCCTTGGTGCTTCCTATCAGAGCCGTACCTTTATGAGTGAGCTCGATGAGTACGCGGGTCTCTTTGCAGAGCAGGGTGACTTCGACATTCCATCCTTGATCACCGCGGGCATAGCTCTAACCCCATGTGAGAAGACTGCGATCGTCTTTGACATGTCATACATTCGCTATAGCGAGATAAACGCGGTAGCCAACCCCCTCCTTCCAAATCTGGGTCAGGCCCAGCTTGGGAACGACGAAGGTGCGGGTTTCGGCTGGGAAGATGTGACCGTGTATAAGCTGGGTATTGCTTATCAGGTGATCGAGCCGCTCACAGTGCGTGGTGGCTATAACTACGGCAAGCAGCCCATACCTGAGTCGGAGACTCTATTCAACATCCTGGCGCCCGGTGTAGTGGAGCACCATGTCACGCTGGGTGCGACCCTCGCGCTCACCCCCGGAACCGAGGTTACCGCTGCTTACATGCATGCACTAGAGAAAACGGTTGAGGGGAGCGGTTCGATCATCCCCGGGATGCCCGATCAGGGCGGCATGGGTGGCGGAGAGTCGAATCTGAGGATGTTCGAGGATTCCTTCGGCCTCGCCTTCGGTGTGAGGTTCTAGCCCAACAGCAGAACCACGCCCTCAGACAGGGAGTGGCTCAATGGGCAAATGTCTTGAGGCCAAGCAAAGGTAAGCAACTTAGTAACCTTTTCTGTGTTTAGAGCATCGAATACTGTATGATGCTTAATCCGACCCACGATAAGACCCCTGACAACCCAGTTATTCCAAGGCAGAGGGAATCATGGCCGAATTCACCGACCGCGGCGCTGGATCGTTTGGAACGCTTGTGAGGAGGTGGTGTGATGCTGATGTTAACGATCCACCCGGTTGGAACCTGTCCGACGGCCCCGGTTCCTTGAGCCAGGTTTTAGAAGTCCGGTTGAAACATGTCTTCCAAGGAGGATTGGTATGAGGACTCTAACTCTCTCATTGGCAATGTTGATAGCAGTAGCAGCGGTGGTCGTGGCCGGGCCGGGTAAGCCCAGCTTCGCTCCCGAGATATTCGCGGACGGAGTGGCCTGGGGAACCACGGCGACGACCGAGTTGCCCGCACCCAATGACCACAACATGCAGTCATTCGACAAGCTCTTCGTAATCACCAACAGCAACAATGCGATGCCGCAGCTCCCGGTGGGCGAGGCGGCTCCCAGGAACAAGATGTACAACGGTGGCCGCTGGTATACGCACCACGTCGTGTGGACCCCCGCGGGTTTCGCTGCTCATGGTACTGTTCCGATTCTGAAATCGTATGATGAGGTGATGCTGCACCACGGTATGGGGCACCTCACGATCACACCGGGGACGTTTACAGGCGGACCGCCCCCGTTCTTCTCGTGCCCGCTTCTGCCGGTTAAGTAAACCACACAACTTGTGAGAATAACCTCGAAGCCGCTCCCATTGTAGGGGGCGGCTTCCTGCATTTGGTTCTGCTCGCGCTCATCCTTGATAGAACGTGCCATTGAAGCACGGTTTCTGCACTGATTCCAGATGTTTACTGTGCCAGTGCCTTCTCGATGTGGCTGCAGGCCTCCTCATCGAGTTTTCTCGCATTCCCGATAAGAGGTATGATTTGCGCGCGCGTCTCCGGGTTGGCAAGTTTGAGCGCCCCTTCGTCACTGCGCTCAGGGCCCCCCGTGAAACCCCATATCTTCCACATGAGATCATGCTCGGCCTCATAGCACTTCGCCGCCGCGAGCAGATTCTCGCCCGGCTCCGGCATGTCCTGCGCCATCTGCTTCAGGAACTGGGCTCCATACCAGCGTCCTTCCGCGGTTGTCCCAACGGCATCTTCGTGAACGTGGTAGTTGACGCGTAGAACGGACATGTCGTCCGCGGGGAGATCCTCGTGCCGCTCGAGCGCCTGAGTCCAGGCTTCGTATGCCGCGTGTCCGTTGTGGAAGTCGTTCCGGACTCTTGGGGTTCTGGAAACCTCAAGTGCCCAGGCAAGCGCCCGGGTGTAGATCTCTTCCTGAGGCGGCTTTTTGACATTGCCTTTGATCAATACAATGCTCTCGGTGTCCGCGAACCAGCCCTTCTTTCGAAAGTAACCCGACGGCTCGAACTGTGCTCCCCCGCTGAACTCCGGCACCGCCTGGAAGTAGCTCCACCCGATCAGAACCTCACCACCCCTGTCGAACCCTACTATCATACATTCCTCGGGTGGCCCTACGACGCCGCGCGCGATGACGGGGTGACGCAGGTCGCGGATGCTCTCTACGATGCGCTCTCGGAACTCAGGTTCGGTTGAGTCCTTCTTATGCAGGAGTTCATACTCATAGCCCACCGCTTCAAACGCCCTCCCGTAAGGCTTCCTAAGATCGTCCGAGAGATGATTGAGACCGGGATTGCCGAGATACCATCCCTCCTTCCAGGTCATCTTAAACGCCATTCCCGTCACCCCCATGAGGTAGGTGTAGGCGTTATCAAGCCGCCATTTCGAACCGTGCCCTTCGATGACCTTGTGACCATAATTCTCACCCATGAACTCAAGGCATGACCTGAGGCATGACGGGAAGGGAAAGCACTCCGGAGAGCGCTGGAGCCCATCCGCTTTCTCGCCTGTGTGCAGTGCGAAACTCACCTGTGGCACCCCCTCGAGCACATTACGGACTCTCTCGTTGAAGTCATCGCCCGGCGCGTGTTGCCTTAGATTGTCTTTCATCATTGCCGTGTACCTCCGTTTGAGCCTCTTCCTGGCCGAGTAAAGGTTGTTCTTAACCGTAGTCAGAGGTACCTCAAGAAACTCGCCGACCTCGGCCATCGAGTACCCGTTGATGTAAAAGAGGGTTGTGGCAGTGCGTTCACTCTCCGGCAACGCGTTGATGCTCGACATCACCATGTCGTGTTCCTCACGGTCTGCTGCGGCATCGTGAGGGTCTTCAGATGGGCTTGCCACGTCGAGCGCGGAGTCCAGGGGTTGGAGTAGAACGCGCTGCTTCCTGAGGTACCGGTCACAGTACTTGAAGACGATGCGCCGCAGCCATGAAGGGAACGCCCGGGGTTCTCTCAAGGACCGGAGATCGAGGTACGCCCTTACGAAAGCCTCCTGGGCGACATCCTCGGCCAGGTAGAAGTCATTAAGAACAGTGTAAGCGTAACCGACGGCCATATCGCGAAACTTCCTGACGAGTTCATCGAATGCCGTGAGATCACCTTGCTGCGCCCGCTCTACTGTCTCCTTCCAGTCCTGCATGGCCGGTCTTCACCTCCTCTCTCTAC
>JALGZP010000033.1 GCA_025774845.1 bacterium | reverse complement strand
TCTGATGCAGACAGGTTCACCTGCTGTTACATCGTGGCAGGCCGCGCATCTTTCTATATCATTCCTGGCTAGCTCCGAGTGAAGCCCACCGTCCAGACCGAGCCAATCGGATGATGAATGCCAGACGGGCTTGTGTCCGTCCGCGTCCTCGCCGGTGGAATGACATTCGTTACAGGTCTCAAGCGACAGATGACACAAGGTGCAATCACTCGTTTTTCCAGCGGCATCAAGCGGGTGTGTATAGCGATAGTCCAGCTCGTGCACCCGGGAAATCACCAGAGGTTTATCGACCTCATAAGCGGATGGCTGACTGATGATCGTGGGGCCGATGCCGCTGTCGCCCACCTGGGCAGGCCGGTGGCAATCGTTGCAGTACTGTTCCTCGCTGTGACAGGCCGTGCAATAAGCGTCCATCCCGGCACGCACAGCATCTCCGTGGCTGCTCATGAAATCCCCGGTGTGTGAACCCGGCAAGTTGGCGTAAGACCCATCGGGGTGACAGGTCCCGCAGTAAGTCGGTCCGGGGATGCCGGAATGACAGTCCATGCAGACTATACACATCAGCTCCTCTCTGAATATGAAGTGCTTATACTCGTCGGGGCTGATGTGGCATCGAGTGCAGGTCACACCTTCCAGGCCAAGATGCCACGCATGGTTAAAGGCGACGGAATAGAGTTTTGTCTCGACCCGGCCGATTTCGGGCACTCGTGCATGACACTTGTTACACTGTTCGGAATCCTCGACGTCATGGCACATGCCACAGGCTTCTCGCTTCGGAACGAGGTCGTCTGATGACATTGTGCTTTCATCAACCTCATAGTGGCATGCCGTACAGTCGTCGACTTCCTGCTCCATCACGTGGGTGTTGTGCGAGAAAATCAGATCCGCTGACGCCCCTGTAACGATCTTCAGGGTCAGGGATACACCTGCAAAAACAATGATGAGTAGAGCCAGCCGGACTGATTTGCCTTTCACAATGTATGCCAATCGACACCTCTCAGATATTGCCTGAACCGCGAACATGGAAAACGTATCTCAGCCGCAATAGAAAACGAATATCATGATTATAGCCGATGAAGCCTGACCCTGGTTGCGATCTGATACCCTGACTGAGGCCCTGGGCCTCGATATCCAGCGTGAGCCTGTGGGCCAGCCGTGTGTTCAGTACGACGCTTGATGAGAAGGTTTCGTTCTTCTTGCGGTCCACACCACTGAACCGGAATCTCGTATAAGAGACGGATGGTGTAATACGAGCACGGCTGCAGAGTCTCACAGAGTGTGAACCGGAAACACCCATCGCTTCGCCGGCATATCCGTCGTTGAGCCTGATGCCAAGGGATAGCCCATGATATCTGGCACGGATCGCAACACGGTCTGAGGAATCGTCATGATGCTCGGTGTGTGCGTAGTACAATCCATATTGTGCGTCCCTTGGAGCATAGCGGAGGTTAACACCGTATTCCGAGATCGGCTCCTGGCCGAAAACGCTGAAAATCGAGTTTGCATCGATGTAGGGCCTGCGGTATAGAAAACGTGGCTCGATCTCGAATTCGGTTGAGATAGAAACAGGCAGTTTGACATGAGCTCTTCTCAGCCTGCTATTGGGTTCGTCATACTGGATACCGACCCCCGCCGTGATGTTGCTGGTCAGGTGCCTCAACCCTTCAAAGAACAGAATCTGTTCTGCGAGATCCTCTGATGTTATCTCACTCCAGGCCGACCCATCCGGAAGATCCACGCGCTTGCGTGTTCGCCTCCAGAACCCTAATCCAAACCTGGTCCCGTGCAGTCGCAGACCTCTCACCGACGCGCCGAGGATGTGAGAATCGTCCCAATCCGCGAGTTCAGGTGATGTCGCAGTCGGGACGACGGCCCCGGCACAACCATAGACCGAAGCGTACCTGCCGATCCCCACAGAGCCTGCAAAGCCGTCGATTGCAGCTGGAAGCACACCTCCTGAGGTAAAAACCCTTCCCAGCCTGATCGATGTCCCGGTCCTATCAGGTCGCCACTTGATGTACGACCGTGCGATCCTGGTGCGTGTGTCATCGTTGTCTGCTGTAAGATCGGTTGAGCCCTGGAACTGCCCGTGGAAAGACAGTTGGGGCGAACCGATATCGGTCAGGTTTGTTACGAGTGTCGTGTGGAAACGCGCGTGATCCCCGTTTTCGCTTGAGGTATCAGCGGCATCCCAGGTATAAAGGCTGCTTGTGAGCGTACCTGAAAGATCCAGAGCATAGGCTCTCGGGCAGTCGGCAAGATTGCTCAACAGCGCCACCGAGGCCAGTATTACCGCAACAGATGCCCACCTACCTGGAAACCGCTCCACTCTCATGCTACCGCCTTGTCTGCTCAAGCGTCCTCGATCAGTGAATGTCGGCTGCCTCGCCGGGCAGATCCTCCTTGAGTATGGTGCTGCTGCCTCCCCCCACACCCTCATCGTCGTCATGACACTGGTAGCAAACCATGTCCAGGGTGACAAAACCGTGCGCGAGCTTACCATCATTGTAGAACATGTCGTCCTTATTTGCGCTCTCGGCGTTTATGGCAAAGATGTGGGTACGCACATCACCCGAGTACTTGTTGGCCGCCGCCGCGGACTTGGACGCTCTTGGCATATGGCAATAGACACAGTCGTCCGGACCGCGATGATCGACTGTGACCGTAGTATGGCAGTCGTCGCACTCTGAGACTATGCCGCCCTCGTCAGCGGCATAGAGCGAGCTTATATGAGGATCGTGGCACTCAATACACTTGAGGCCGCGATGCCCTGCCGAGATCATCTCGTCATACTGCTCATGGTGCTTGATGAAGCCGCTGCTGGCGGCGATCAGGTGATACTCATCTCGGAAATGACAGTCACCACACGCTATGGCGTCCGTGTCGACCACTATATCGTCAGCCGACTGGCTGACCACGTGCCGGCTCCCGGGTCCATGGCATGCCTCACACTGGATTCCGGTAGCAAACCAGGTACCCGAGATACCCTCGAGGCCGTCCTGGTGCCCCACGCCTGCCTGCCATCCTGTCGTGTGACAGGAACCGCACGTATAATGGGCATCATCGCGAGTGTACCGGACCCAGCCGCCGTCGATACCGATCGACGAGCGCGGCAGGTTATACTGGACTCCATCACCCAGGATTATGAAGCCGTCAGAATCGAGGAAACGGGCTTTCCAGCCATAGCCACCGATGACGTATGTGATATCCGACCAGGTGAGAGCGCCGGGTGGGTTCGGGACGGAAGAGTGAGGGTAGGTGGGGGCCTGGGCTCCCACTACCTTATTCAGTTTATAGTTGTGACCGGAGTCTATGAAGTCATCATATATGCTCGGATGGCATGTCGCACACTGATCGGTGCCAACGTATTCGAGGTCGGGCAGCCCCGGTCCGGTAATCTCACAATCCTCTTTTTCGGCACAGCCCACCAGGAGAAGGCCAAGCATCACGCACAGCAAACCTGCCAATATCCTTTGAAACATGGGAGACCTCCTTCGCGGTTTGACTGATGCGATCTGCAAGCGTGGTATCTCCATATTGAGCCAGTATCAACCGATAATTCATCCAACCGTGAGATGAACCCAAGCAAAAGGGAGGGTAGGACACGTTCCGGCTGCCTGTCAAGCGAAAAATCAGGGCGCCTCAGGTGCCGGTGCCTGTGATGATGGAACCTCGTTGCCCGGACCGACCCTGAAGCACCAGGATGATAAACTCACAGAGCAATCCATAGTAGAAAGTGACATTTCCATCGTGCGAAGAACCCGACAATCTTAAGTTGTAACTACACATATAAATAGACCTTGACAAACATGCAGGTGTCGCGTACGCTACTAGTCTTGGGATGAATAGACTTGAGCATTTGGCCAATTGTCGATACAGGCTATTTGGAGCAAATGGATCATATTTATCAGATTAGACGCTCAGGGGAGGGGTCTGAACCCGCATGATGAGGAGACTGGCCGCCTTCCCAGCTGAGAGTCTTCAGAAGCTTGGACTCCTGATAGCATTTGGGCTTCTCATAGCGGCCAGAGGGTTCATCGCCGAGCATCCTGCGCTGGCAAGCGTGCTTGTGTTTGTATTCAGTCTGCCCTACCTCTTTGCCTCTATTGCATCCAGGCGAGCGCATTTCCTTTACGGGACGATGCTGCTGGGTGCCACGGCTTACTTCCTAGCATGCTATGCTTTCGGAGCTCCGCTGGCCAGCTTTCCGCTCCTGTCCGTGCCGATCGTAGTCTGGCTCTGGATGATGGGACGGTATCTCAGGCGCAAGCTGCCTGCCGACCTGGTGGAGTCATACTGTACGACGGTGGTCAGGGCCATGAACATCACCATCGCGGTGTTTTCGGTTTGGGCACTCAGGCAGGCACCGGCCCTGATACGAGAGCCGGGTTTCTTAGGATATGTCGCGGCGCTGGCCTATCTCGGCTACGCCGGGCTCTATCTTGCGCACCGGTTGTCCGGGGCACCGGCCTTTTATACTTACATCTTTTCCGGCTACCTGGCTGCAGGCGCATTCCTATTCGGCGGAGCAGCATGGTCGGTCGAATACTGCTGGCTTACCGGCCTGGTCGCTGCCGTGGCGATTCTACAAGTAGGAACAGGATCCCATCGTGAGAGGGCCTATGGCTGGGCACGGCACCTGTATCTGTGCGGAGCGGGTGTGCTTGTTCTATCGCTGGGGTTCTCGGTCCTCAGGTGGTACTTCTTCCTGTTTGCCCTTGTGCTGACCTCGCTGATCCTGTGGGTTACCTATGGGCGGCTGGCCCGGGCAGTCGGTGACGTGAGGCGTGCAATCACGAATGAGCGGTTGGTGGGCAAGTATTTCTTCCTGGGTTCATTGATCGTGGGTATACCTCTCCTGGCTGCTGCGTTTGTGCGTCCGGCGAATCCTAATGTCGCTCTGGCTTCCCTTGGTTTTGGCCTGATACTTGGCTGGATCGTCTGGCGCCGGAGACTGGAAGTAATGGGCGGGCGCAACATCTATGTCTTCCCGGCCAGCCTGTTTGTGTCGGCCGGGATCACCGGACTTGGAAGCCGGCTGGGTGGCCCATACGGGTCCTTGTGGCCCCTGGTCACCTCTTCAATACTGGTTGTCTTGATCGGCATCTTGTATCACCGGATACGTGATGCTAAAGGTGAGCCTACACGCAAGGGCCTGCTGGAGGCGGCAGTCTTCCCCGCGTTCTTTGGCTGGTACGTGGCACTGTGGGAACAGCACCCTGTGACCGGTCTGGCCGGGGCCGCGGCGGTGATCGTGATCTCGCTGGTACTGGCCGGACGCTTGAGAAACAGATCTGTCCTCTATGGTCTCGGACCCGCAGGTGCCGGTCTGGTGATATCCGGCGTGTCGCTTTCAGGCGGATCGGGTACTGCGGAGTGGATGGTGTTCGCCGCTGCAGCCGCAGTGGCGGGTGTGGGTTTCATATGGGCTGACTCACAGAACCTGCGGGTGGCCAGAGGTGTGGTCAACACGATATGGCTGATTCTCTCGATCGCGGCGGTGGTTTTTGCCGCGATTGCAGGTATACTCCAGGTTGTACTTTGTGCCACCGCAGTCGGTATCGTCGCTGTAACTATGGCAGGGTGGCGGAAGCGGAAGGGTGGCAGCGACATATTCGATCTCTTCATTACGAGCCTGGCTTCGCTGGCCACACTGACGGCGCTATTGCTGGCGCCCTTTAGCGGCATGGGTCTGCTTGGAAGCGGTGTCTGTGTACTCGCCCTCTCAGCGGCCTATATGCTGGCCTGGGGCCTGAGCCGCGGAGCCCCGTTCATACGGATTGGGCACGTGTTGTTTTCCCTTGGGCTGCTCCTCATAATCTTTGGTTGGTTTCCGGCTGTCGAAGCGCGACTTGGGGCCGGCGCTCTGGTAGTGGCTGTGCTGTTTGTACTGACCGCAGCAGGACGACAACGTTTCCCTGATGTGGCTTCGAGCGCACTGGTAGTGGGCTATCTTACGAGCATCACACTCGCGGTTGCCGCGTTGATTCAGGCCTGGCCTCTGGGAAAGTCGTTGCTACCGCTGGCTGTAGCGCCACACGTTGTGATATTCGGGGTGATACCACAGCTCCGTAGAAGAATCGGTTTCCGGGTCGGCACCGCCTGCTGGGCCAGCCTGCTGGTGCTGCTGGCTCTTGCGGCCTACACCGACACTCCATACCGGGAGCATGTGCCGCTTGTTGCTTTCATATCTCTGGTCTGGCTCCTGCTGGGCTACGGTCTTGAGCGCCGCGGACCCCACGCATGGGGCATACCTCTCTACGCGACCGCTACGGTGTTGGCGGCCTTCTGTGGTGCCGTCAGCCTGTTTGCGCCGGCAGCGGAGGGCTCCTGGCTGGTGTTCCTGGCGAACGGCATAGTCTTTGCGGTGCTGTTCGTGCTTCTGAAGCAGGACGTCTTCGCGTATCTTGTAACATTATCTTTATCACTTATGGCCTATGACTGGGTAAAGGCAAGTACCAGCCACTTTACCAAGGATGTGCTGTTCTACCTTGTGTTCGGCACGGCGGTCCTCGGGGCATTCTTCGTGCTGCCGTATCTGAAGAAGCTGGTGGTGCGGACGGGATCGCTGCCGATGATCTCGATCTTCACCTGGCGCGGTGCCTTGATCATAGCGGTGCCGGTAGCGGCCATCGCCATGCTGGTCTTCAGCGCTTACTCGCTAAAGATCACGGCACATCCCAAGTTCTGTGTCGTATGCCATAACATGGGCGAGTATTACGAGACATGGCAGCATTCATCTCACCTGGAGGTAAAGTGCATAGAGTGCCACTATGATCCCGGCATCGCCTCCGAGCTCAAAGGTAAGTTGGCCGGCATGGTCCAGCTATTTAAATATGTCTCGCATACATACGGGGAAAAGCCACATGCCCTGATCAGTAACGATGCATGCCTGCGTCAGGGTTGTCACGACGGGATGGACCATAGCAAGGAGACCCTGGTCTTTCATGAAAAGGTCAGGTTCCGCCACGACAAACATCTGGACGAGCATCCGCGCGGCAAAGTCCTGAACTGCGTCACCTGTCACGGGCAGGTTGTCGGGGGGCAGCACATCAGTGTCACCAGAAGAACGTGTGTGACATGTCATTTCTATGGCAGGGGTGAGGAAGATGTGGCTGTGGGGGATTGTCAGACCTGTCACCTCATACCGACTGAAACCGTCGAGTTCATGGATCAGCCGTTCAACCACGAAGAGTTTCTTGAAGACAAGGAAGGGGTGCTGTGCACCCATTGTCACAGCCAGGTCACAGAGGGGGATGGAGAGATATCCGATGTGCACTGCGAGACATGCCACCGTGAGCGACCTGAGGATATCGGTGATCAGGCGGACTTCCATCTCGTTCATGTATCCGAGGGGCACTTCGATTGTATACAGTGTCATGAAGAGATCAAGCACGGTACCAGCTCCATGGGTGAGCAGGCGCTGATCTCGGGCAATTGCCAGGCTTGCCATGCGGGAGGAGGGCACTCCATACAGGAAGGGCTGTATGCAGGTACGGCCATAGCGGACCTGGAACCAATGCCTGACGTCATGTACGGGGCCGGCGTCGCGTGTGATGGCTGTCACACCGATATGCAGTTCACGCAGGTTGGCGACCTGACCATCGGCAGTACCGAGTCAGGTCCCGCGGAGTGTGTTGACTGCCATGGGGATGAGTTCTATGGCGAGATGTTGACCGAGTGGCAGGATGAGATCAGGGAGAGGATCAAAGAGATCAGCCCGGATCTGGACCGCCTCGAGAGCCGGTGCCGCTCCGCAAGGGGATCAGAGGAACAAATTGCGAAAGCCCGCGGCCTGTTAAAATCAGCGCAGGCCAAGATGTCGCATGTTATTGTTGATGGTAGTTACGGAGCACACAATTACGAATATGTTTCATCCATTCTGGATGAGGTGGAGACGGAGATGGAAGAGTGTCGAGAAGTACTCACGGCATATAGAACCTCGGGTGAGGGGAGTCCGTAGCATGAGATGGGATATTACCGAGAAGGCACTGCACTCTGAGTTTCTGCGAACGGTGGAGCAGAGGAGCGGGGAGAATGTCAGTTCCTGCTACCAGTGCGGCAAGTGTTCGGGAGGGTGCCCTGTGGTTGCGGATATCGAACTTACGCCCAACCGTATCATCCGCATGGTGCAGCTGGGTCTTGAAGGGAATGTCCTCCGCAGTGAGACCGTCTGGTGCTGTGCAGCATGCGGCACCTGTAACGGCCGTTGCCCGATCGGTATAGATATCGTACACATTATGGATGTCTTGAGAGAGATGGCCCTGGAGAGACGTGTTGTACCACCGCCGGGTGCGGCGGAGGTACTGATGTTTTACCGTTCATTTCTTGACTGTGTCAAAGAATTCGGCCGTCTCAACGAGATAGCCCTTATGGGCAGCTACAACATCAATTCATGGCACCTGTTCTGTAATGTGATGAAAGCGCCGTGGTTCATCTTCAAGAGCAAGATCACTATAGCGCCTCACAAGATAAAGCAAATAGACAGGTTGAAACGCGCGTTCGAGCGCATCGAGGAGTTGGAGAGGAAGAAATGAAATACGGCTATTTTCCCGGGTGTTCGCTGCTTTCCACTGCCACGGAATACGCGCGGTCCGGGGAGGGTGTGTTGAATCTGCTCGGGATCGAGGTCGAGGAGATAGACGATTGGGTCTGCTGCGGGGCCACTGCCGCCCATGCGACGAACCATCTGCTTGCAGTTGCGCTACCGGCGATCTCCTGCTCCGCCTCGGAAAAGCAGGGACTCGATGTCCTGACTTACTGTACGGCTTGCTACAGCCGGCTCAAGCAGTCAAACCAGGTACTCAAGGACAGCCCTGAGCTCCTCCAGCAGATCAACGAGATCATCGAAGAGGAATATCGCGCGAGCGAACGCGTGCTACATATAGCAGAGGTTCTTGCACGTGACATCGGTCTCGAGGCCATAAAGGCAAAGGTGAAGAAACCGCTCAAGGGTCTGAAGGTCGCTTGCTACTATGGCTGCCTGATTGCCCGGCTGCCCGAGAAACTCCGCATTGACTCGGGAGAATGCCCCACCATGATCGACGACCTGATGAGGGCGGTGGGGGCCGAGCCGCTCGACTGGCCGTTCAAGACGGAATGCTGCGGGGCCGGGTTGACACTGGCCCGACAGGATGTGGTCGTGCGCTTGAGCGGCGAGATCATAGAGATCGCGAAGGAGAACGGTGCAGACGTCCTGGCGGTTGCATGTCCGCTGTGCCAGGCCAACCTCGACATGTATCAGGCTAACGCCGAGGGGAAGACGGGCAAGCAGTTGGGGCTTCCTGTGCTTTACTTCACTCAGCTGATGGCGCTTGCGATGGGGCTCGGACCGGAGATGCTCAAATTGGAGAAGGTAATTGTGGATCCGATGCCTGTGCTTGTGGAAAAGGGACTGATTGACAGGGGTGTTTACCTATGAGTTGGTGTGATCCTGGCGGGAGTTTGAGGTAATGGCGCGACTCGGGGTTTTTGTCTGCTGGTGCGGTGCGAATATCGCTGAGACAGTAGACTGCGAAGAGGTTTCGCGCTACGCCGGTACGCTGCCCGGGGTAACGGTCGCCCGTAGCTACAAGTATATGTGTTCCGATCCGGGACAGCGTATTGTCACCGATGCCATCCAGGAACACAATCTGTCCGGGGTCGTCGTCGCTTCCTGTTCACCAAGGATGCACGAGCCCACCTTCCGCAAGACAGCCGCCACCGTCGGTCTTAACCCGTACATGCTGGAAATGGCCAACATTCGCGAGCACTGCTCATGGGTCCATACCGACCGCAGGGAGGCCACCGAAAAGGCAAAGGATCTGGTGCGTCTGCTGGTGGAGAAGGTCAAGCGGAACGTGCCTCTGAAGGAGATCGAGGTACCGGTTACCCAGCGAGTGATGGTGATCGGGGCGGGGATCGCCGGTATCCAGGCGGCGCTGGACGTGGCCACTGCCGGTTACGAGGTCGTGCTTGTTGAGCGCAAGCCAAGCATCGGCGGTCACATGTCCATGCTGGATGAGACCTTCCCGACGCTGGACTGTTCCCAGTGTATCCTTACTCCGCGTATGGTAGAGGTGATGCAGAGTGAGAATATAACACTACACAGTTTTTCTGAGATCGAGCAGGTTGACGGATATATAGGCAACTTCAACGTGAAGGTCGTGAAGAAGGCGCGCAGTATCGATCTCGACAAGTGCACGGGGTGCGGTGACTGCTGGAACAACTGCATGTCGCGGAACAGGATAACCGAACCGGTGCCGGTCAGCGTGCGCGAGAAAACACCACCCGATGTGGTTGCCAAGGTGGACGCGATCGTGGAGAAGTTCACGGATGATGCGGGGATGGTTGTGGGTGCTCTTCAGGATGTGCAGAATGAGTTCAATTATCTGCGCCAGGATGCCCTCATGTACCTGAGTGAGAAGGCGGCTATTCCTCTCAGCCGGTTGTACGCTGTCGCGCGTTTCTATAATGCCTTCAGCCTGAAACCGCGCGGAAAGCACATCATACGTGTTTGCCTGGGGACCGCCTGTCACCTGAGAGGTGGCGGCAATATCGCCGATGCGATCACGCGTGAACTCGGCATCGGGCATGGCGAGACCACAAAGGACATGATGTTCACGCTCGAGCGGGTCAACTGCCTCGGTGCGTGTGCCCTGGCTCCGGTGGTCACGGTTAATAACAAGTACTACGGTAAGATGTCCATAGACAAGATGCTCAAAGTGATCGAGGAATGCGCCGGGGAGCCGGCGGCTGTCTGAAGGAGAGCGAACTGAATGCGTGAGAGGATGCGACTTGCGGCGACGCGCGACTTAGAGTTGTTACGGAGCACGCTGGTGGCAGGCCGGGAGCCTACGAGGCCCAGTATCTCGATATGTGCGGGGACGGGTTGCCGGGCTCACGGTGCTATGGACCTCTTCGATGAGTTCCGGAGGCAGCTCGATGCAGGGGGGCTTGATGATGTGGAAGTCCGCGCCACGGGTTGCCACGGCTTCTGCGAGCGAGGCCCGCTGGTCGTGATATTTCCAAAGAAGATCTTTTACCACGGTGTCAAACCCAAGGATGTGGAGTCCGTCATTGAAAAGACGATACGTAACGGGGAGATCGTAGAATCCCTGCTCTACAAGGACCCTGTGACCAAGGAGAAGTCGCTTCTCGAGCATGAGGTTCCTTTCTACGCCAAGCAGCAGCGGATCGTCTTCCGCAACAACGGCAAGATAGACCCGACATGCATCGAAGATTACATCGTGGCCGATGGCTATGTGGCTCTGGCCAGGGCTCTGACCGGGATGAATCCCGAAGAGGTGATCGATGCGGTGAAGCAGGCGGGTCTGCGCGGCCGGGGTGGTGGCGGTTTTCCCACGGGCCGAAAGTGGGAAATCTGCCGGGCACAGCCGGGCGACGAGAAGTACATAATCTGCAACGGTGATGAAGGTGATCCCGGTGCGTTCATGGACAGAAGCATAATGGAGGGAGACCCTCACAGTGTGCTGGAGGGAATGACCATCGGTGCGTTTGCCATCGGTGCGCATAAGGGCTATGTCTACGTGCGCAGCGAGTATCCGCTGGCGCTTGCGAATCTGACAGAGGCCCTTGAGCAGTCCAGATCATACGGACTGCTCGGAAGAGACATTTTCGGTTCGGGTTTCGCCTTCGATGTGGAGCTCATACGCGGCGCGGGTGCTTTCGTCTGTGGGGAGGAGACGGGCATGATCGCCTCGATCCTGGGAGACATTGGCAGTCCTCGCCAGCGCCCGCCGTACCCTGCCGAGTCGGGCCTGCGGGGCAAACCCACCAATATCAACAACGTGGAAACATGGGCTAATGTGCCCGTAATTATAGAGCGTGGTCCTGACTGGTTTGCCGGGATCGGTACTGAGAAGTCGAAGGGAACCAAGGTGTTCTCGCTGGTGGGGAAGGTCAAGAACACGGGTCTGGTCGAGGTACCGATGGGCACCACGCTGCGCGAGATAGTCTACGATATAGGAGGCGGTATCCCGAAGGAGCGGGAGTTCAAGGCGGTTCAGACGGGTGGACCTTCCGGAGGATGCATCCCCGAATCTCTCGTGGACCTGCCGGTTGATTTTGAGAAACTGACGGAGGCGGGTGGCATGATGGGCTCGGGGGGCCTGATCGTCATGGATGAACGCACATGCATGGTGGACGTGGCCAAGTACTTCCTCAACTTTCTCGTCGACGAATCCTGCGGGAAGTGTACGCCCTGCAGAGAGGGTCTCTTTCAGATGTATTCGATTCTGTCACGTATATCGCAGGGCCGGGGGCAGGCAGGCGATATCGAACTGCTGGAGCAGCTGGGGACCTATGTGAGGGACACCTCGCTCTGCCAGCTGGGCGGTACTGCCGCGAACCCGGTGCTTTCCACATTGCGCTATTTCAGGGATGAGTACCTTGCTCATATTGAAAAGAAGGAATGCCCGGCCGGGGTCTGTAAAGAGCTCGTCACTTTCCGGGTTGAGGCTGACGCATGTACGGGTTGCGGTCTGTGCAAGCGGGTCTGTCCCAGCGAATCCATCGCGGGGGAGAAGAAGGAGCCGCACACCATAGATATGGCCACGTGTGTCAAATGCGGTGTGTGCTATGAGGAGTGCAGGTTCAATGCCGTGATTGCGGAGTGAAATGACGATGATCAAACTTACTATCAATGGTAACGAAGCGGAGGCAGCCGAAGGCCAGACTATTCTGGATGTTGCCAGGGAGCTCAGCATCGAGATTCCGACGCTCTGTCACCACAAGGCTATTCCCCCGACCGGAGCCTGCCGCATTTGCGTCGTGGAAATCACCGCGGGAGCACGGCCGGGCCTGGTTCCCGCCTGCGCGTATCCTGCTCAGGACGGCCTGGAGATACAAACGGACTCCGAGCGGGTCCGCGAGTCGCGACGCATGACACTGCAGTTGCTAGAGGCCCGCTGCCCTGAGGCGAAGGTGATTCAGGAGATGGCGGCCGAGTACGGTGCGCTGGACCTTCCTCTGGAGCGCAAAGACGAGAAGTGCATCATGTGCGGGCTGTGCGTACGTGTCTGCAAGGAGATCATCGGGCCGGCCGCCACCTGTTTTGCAGGGCGCGGACCGGAACGCGAGATATCGACCCCCTACAAACTCCTGTCCGAAGTGTGTATCGGTTGTGGCGCATGTGCATTCGTGTGTCCCACTGAGGCGATAGATCCGGCCGAGTTCTGCTCTATTGCCCTGGAGAAGATTCCAAACGAGTTCAACTGCGGTCTGGACTCACGGACGCCGGTCTACATTCCTTTTCCGCAGGCGGTGCCAAACAAACCCGTGATCGACAGGGAGAACTGCATCCATTTCCGCACGGGGGGATGTGGGGCCTGCAAGACCGTGTGCCCTGCGGACGCGATCGACTACGACATGGAAGACAAAGTCGTGGAAGAGGAAGTTGGAGCCATAGTCGTGGCTACGGGATACCAGCTGATGGACCCGGCTGTCTACGAGGAGTACGGTTACGGCAAGTATCCTGACGTTGTAACCAGCATGGAGTTCGAGCGTATGGTTTCGGCAAGCGGGCCGACCGGTGGCGGTCTCCACCGGCCCAGCAACGGTGAGCTTCCTAAGACCATCGTATTCCTCCAGTGCATCGGTTCGCGCCAGGAGACCGATGGCAAACCCTACTGTTCCAAGATCTGCTGCATGTATACCGCCAAGCACACTATCCTTTACAAACACAAGGTGCACGATGGCCAGGCATTTGTCTTCTATATGGATGTCCGGTCCGGCGGGAAGAACTACGAGGACTTTGTACGGCGTGTGGTCAAGGAGAAGGTTGCGACCTACCTCAGAGGCCGGGTCTCCAAGGTGTTTCCGCGTGGTGGGAAGCTGATGGTTCGCGGGGCCGATACGCTGGGCGGCGGCCAGGTTGAGATCGCTGCCGATATGGTCGTGCTGGCACCTGCAGTGGTCCCATCTTCCGGTGTGCAGGAACTGGCCCAGAAGCTGCGTATAGGATATGACCAGCATGACTTCCTTCTGGAAGCGCATCCCAAACTTCGTCCTGTAGAGACAAATACGGCTGGTGTATTCCTGGCCGGAGCGTGCCACAGTCCGATGGATATCCCTGAGAGCGTGGCGCAGGCAAGCGCCGCAGCCAGCAAGGCACTCGGGCTTGTGACGCATGAGCGTCTGACCCGGGAACCCACCATAGCAGTGGTCGATGAACTTACATGTAACGGTTGTTTCGAGTGCGAAAACGTCTGTGCCTATAAGGCGATCGAAAGGAAGGAGATCCTTGACAAGGACGGTGTGGTCACGGCCGTCCTTGCGCACGTCAATGAGGGTCTGTGCCAGGGTTGTGGTGCATGTGGAGTTACGTGCCGCTCGAAGAGTCTGGAAGTGGAGGGTTTCAGAGACCTCCAGCTGTTTTCCGCGATCAGTGCAATCAGCAGGTGATGTGAAATGAGTGAAGAGAAACCGAAAAAGGATGGCCAGGACAAGTGGGAACCGCGTATCATAGCATTTCTCTGCAACTGGTGCTCATACGCCGGGGCTGACCTGGCGGGTATGAGCCGGTTCGGGTACCCTGCCCCGATCAGGGTGATCAAGGTTCCGTGTTCCGGCAGAGTCGACCCGCTCTTTGTGCTGCGCAGCTTCGAGCAGGGCGCGGACATGGTGCTGGTGTCCGGCTGCCATCCGGGAGATTGCCACTACACAAGCGGCAACTATCATGCGCGGAGAAAGCTCCTTGCTTTTCGTGAGTTACTGACGTTTCTGGGGATCGATCCCAGGCGTTTCAAGATATCCTGGGTCTCTGCGGCGGAGGGGGGCAAGTGGTCTTCGCTTGTTGCGGAGGTTACCGAGGAGGCGCGTGCGCTGGGACCCTACAAGGAGTTTCCACGGAGTGTGAGTGAAGGGGTGAGCGATGAAGGCTGATGGCCCGGCGACTGACGCGCTCCGCAAGGAAGCGGCCGATCTCCTGTCACGAGGGGACGTCGGGGTGGTTATAGGCTATGGCAGACAGGACGATGCGGATCTTGCCGCACCCGTGTTCGCGCGGAACGCTGAGGATGCGGACAGGTTGGTTTTCGACGACCACTGTCTGGGCAATCTCGCCGTCTATCTGCCGAGGAGCGAGATACGCGCCATGGGCAGAGCAGGAGTCGTTGTCAAAGGCTGCGACCTCATGGCCGTCAACGTGTTGCTCAGGGAGAATGTCATCAAGCGGGAGGACGTGGTGCTCATAGGCACGCACTGCGCGGGTGTGGGCGAGCCTCAGCTGGAGAAGTGTTCGACCTGCGATGTGCATAGTCCCGAGGGATGTGACGTTGTGGTCGGCGAGCCGGTAGACCAGCCGAAGGTGGATGAGGAGCAGCGATACAAAGCCGCAGCCGAGATAGATGCCATGTCTGTGGAGGAGCGGTGGGACTTCTGGCGGAGCCAGTTCGACAAGTGCATCAGATGCTACGCGTGCAGGCAGGTGTGCCCGCTATGCTACTGCAAGCGCTGTATTGTGGAGAAGAACATCCCGCAGTGGGTCGCGACAAGTGCGCATCTGCGTGGCAGCATCGCCTGGAATGTGGTACGGGCGTTCCACCTTACAGGAAGATGTGTGGGGTGCGGCGAGTGTGAACGTGTGTGTCCGGTCGGGATACCGCTCGGTGCCATAAATCAAAAGATGTCCAGGCACGTGGGAGACTCATATGGGTTTCACTCGGGGCTGTCGGCCGACCAGGAAGCCCCTTTTACCGTCTGGTCACCTGATGATTCGGACGAAGGGATTCTGTGAGAGGCATATAAGATGAGTGAACAAAACCTATTTGAGGCGCCGGCAGGTTGGCTCAAGTCAGCCGTGGATGCTCTGCTTTCAGATGGGGTAGAGGTGGTCGCGCCCGTGGGGGCGGAAGACGGGACTGTTGATCTGGCCCCGGTCAGCTCATCGGGGGCCATCACACTTGAGTACCTGAATGTCAACCAGCCTCTCAAGCGTCTGTTCTTCCCTCAGACCGAGGTGCTTATCGAGTTTGAGAGACAGGATGACGGCGACATAGACGTGAAGTCACAGTCGGCCCCGCCTGAAGAGGAGATGGTGGTCTTCGGCTGCCGGCCTTGTGACACGGCCGCGCTCGATGTACTGGATAAGGTCTTTGCGTGGGACTATGACGACTTGAGGTACCGAGAGAGACGCGAGCGGGCGACGATAGTGGCGTTTGCCTGCACGGGGCCCGACCCGCAGTGTTTCTGCGTACCCGTAGGCGGTTCACCCCACGGGAGCCAGGGTAGCGACGTCCTGGTTTTCACTCGCGACGATGGTTCGGCTCTCCTCGAGGTCAATACCCCGAAAGGGGAGAAGCTGATGGAAAGGCTCGGTGCTGTCGCCCGACCCGCGCAACCCGATTCCGGGCTGCCTGACGTACCTGATATCCACACCGGCTTCGATCCTGAGAAGATCAAGCTGTGGCTCGATGATAACTTTGAGAATGAATTCTGGGCCGGGGCTTCGCTGATGTGTGTGGGTTGTGGATCCTGCACCTACCTCTGTCCCACATGCCACTGTTTTGACATCGTTGATGAGGGGATCTGGAACCGTGGTGAGCGGCGACGCAACTGGGACAGTTGCTCTTTCGGCCAGTTCACCGCTCATGCATCGGGTCATAACCCGCGGCCCGACCAGGCCGCAAGGTATCGCCAGAGGGTGATGCACAAGTTCAAGTATTTTCCCGAGCGCTTCGGTCTGGTCGCCTGTGTGGGCTGTGGAAGGTGTCTTCGCGCCTGTGGCGTGGGCCAGAACCTGGTGAGCGTACTGCATGATATCGAGAAGACTTAGGAAGGAGCGGACGAGCAATTGACGAACGGGGATAGTGTCCGAGGCAACACAGCACTCACGCCGCTGGACTATCGTCCGGCGAAGATGCGCATAGAGTCGATAACCGACGAAACGTCTGATATCAAGACCTTCCGGCTGACTTTCTGTGATCAAGATCAGAACGAGCAGTTCGAGTTCCGTGCTGGCCAGTTCGGTCTTTACTCGGTATTCGGTTCCGGTGAGGCGACCTTCTGCATCGCGTCCTCACCTACACGGAGAGACTACATTGAGTGCAGTGTCAAGCGGGTGGGCAGGGTGACGAACGACCTCCATGAGTGCAACGAAGGCGACATAATCGGCTTCCGGGGCCCGTACGGTAACTGGTTTCCACTTGATGAGATGGAGGGCAAGAACCTGCTCTTCGTCGGTGGTGGAATCGGACTCGCCCCGCTTCGCTCACTGATCTGGAACTGTCTGGACCTGCGTGATAAGTTCGCAGACATACTCATTCTCTATGGAGCCCGCACGGTGGCCGACCTCGTGTACAAGGAGGAGCTCAAGACTTGGAGGGAGCGGGACGACGTCAAGACGATCTACACGGTGGATCCGGGTGGTGAGACGCCCGATTGGGATGGTGAGGTCGGACTGGTTCCCGTGGTTCTCGAAAAGGAGAATCCGTCTCCTGAAAATACCATTGTGATCGCCTGCGGACCACCCATTATGATCAAGTTTGCACTGTTCTCCATGCGTAAGCTCGGCTTCCCATTTGAGTCCGTTTATACTACGCTTGAGAACAGGATGAAGTGCGGTGTAGGTAAGTGCGGCCGCTGCAATGTCGGCAACAGGTATGTGTGCAAGGACGGCCCTGTGTTTCGCTATAGCGACCTGCTGTTGCTCCCACAGGAGTTCTGAACCGGCCCCCAACGGGTAATCCCCTTAAGAACAGACCTCCATCACCGCTCCCACACTTTGATTCACGCTAAAGAAAGCCCCCGGCCAAAGCCGGGGGCTGGTTTCGCATCTTGCGATGTCGCTACGGGCTTTCGTTAAGCCTTTCAGGCTCAGCCGCCCGCCACACTATTTGGCAAGCTCGTCTATCGAGCTCTGGAGCAAGGCCTCCGCGTAGTTGGTGTTATGGATGCCATGGCTTCTGTCTTCCAAGACAAACTTGAAGTTGTAGATTGAACCGGCTTCCGCCTTCGTACGAGTATTCAGCGTATCAGGGATCGCATAGTCCTCGTCGTCGAGGAGTCCGTTAGCCATAAGCGCGGTTCTCAGTTCATCGAGCAAGGCGTCGATGTCATCCATCGTGCCGTCCCGGTTGAATTCCTCCAACTCAGGGCTGTCGTGGCAGTCTTCGACATTGCATCCGTCGACGAGATCCTCGTCGTGACCATGATACAGATACGTGAGGTTCATCGTGTGACCGCCTGCCTGAGCACCGTAAGGCTCAGCCATATGACACTCGATACATCCATCGTCCACAGCGTTAGTATGGGCCGAGTTAGGGTAGCTATAGCCTGCAAACTCGTAGCCGCCATCTCCCGCCAGCATGTTTGCCTGGGGGCCGTGGTGTGGTCCATAGCGCTTCGACAGAATCCGTGTCGTATCGGTCACCGCCGGACTGAGCGTCCTGGCCTGGTGACAATTGGCACACAGGTTTGATTCTCCCTTGTCATAGGTCCCGCCCATGTTGAGATCCACCGCAGCAGTAGTGCGCAGCGTGAAATCATATGAAGTGTGCGGCGTGTGGCATGTGAAGCAACCGATCGGACTCGGATGATCAGCGTTTGCGCCGACGAAACCCTCGCTTGTATGGCAGCCTGCACAGCTCCCGGAATTCCTCTCGAAATTCCCGCCTGTCGCGTGTACCGAATTCTCCCATTGTCCCACTCTGGCCACAATGTCCGTATCATCGTTGTGGCATGTAATACAGTTAGCGGTTCCGGGGTCTCCGTCCAGGCCCGCGGGTCCCTGTGCTCCCTTCTCGCCCTCGCATCCGACGAACAGAAGGACCAGGATGCACATGGCAACCACCAGTGCCATATACACGGAATTGCTAAACACTCTCATAACCCCTACCCCTTTCTTTTGCTGCCGAAGCCTCTGACACTTAAATACTGTCTCTGTTACGACAACTACGCCATAGAGTTTACACAATTCTAAGATGAGTCGTCAAGCTTAATTTGCTCCAATTTACGCAAAGCTAATAGCGTATCGTATGGCGGTATATTGGACGACTATTACGCCGCCTATTCTATAGCGTTCACTTTAGACTTGACTCTGTATTTACAGGAGGTTATTCTGAGACAGAGCTGAGCCTGTTGGGCTGCTGGCCGAGGTGCCAGCGGTGCAGGCTGGTCATGGCTCCGAAAGGCTGGTTGGATCATGGCAGACGCTTTTAGTTGGGTCGTCGCAAAACAGGTTGAACCATGCTTTATCATCTGCTACCGTCAACGAGACTCACTGCAACACCAAGGAGGTGGACGATGAGCAAGGTCCTTGTAGTTGATGACGATCCTGATGTCATAAAGGCGATCACCGTGGTCCTGGAATCACACTCGCATGAGGTCTCCTCAGCACAGAGCGGTGAGGAAGGTCTGGAGAAGCTGAAGAAGGATCCTCCCGATCTCCTGATCCTCGATGTGATGATGGATGAGGCTGACGAGGGGTTTGACATCTGCCGCCGCGTGAAGAAACAGCCGGAGTGGAAGCATATACCCATAATGCTTCTCACTGCCCTGAAGGACAGAACCGGCTTCGACTTCAGCAAGCAGTCCGGCGACGAAGTCTGGTGCCCCTCGGATGCATACCTGGAGAAGCCCATAGATCCAGACAGACTGATCGCGATGGTTGATAAGCTGATCGGAGAAAGCAAGGAATAGGTTCGCCGGGGAGGTGAGCCCCGATCATCCGGATCCAGGTGCAAGAGCTGATCCGGCGCATCCACTGGTTCATACGTTTGCGCTGGATTGCAGCAGGTGGTGCCGGTGCTGCGCTTTACGTCGCAGCCCGCGTATTACGCATGGAGATCGAGGTGACCGCGCTGGCCGCCGTGATCGTGTTCATCTTTCTCTACAACACGGCCTTCCTCTTCTATCACAGACTGGTAGAGGCCCGCAAAAACGGCTTGTTGCTCGCCAGGGACGCGCGGGCATTCGCGAATGTTCAGATTGCCGTTGACCTCCTGAGTCTGGGTCTGCTCATGCATTTCTCCGGCGGCATCGAGAACCCATTCATAATCTACTTCGTGTTTCATATGGGGATAAGCAGCGTCCTCTTGTCGAGACGGGCGAGCTACCTTCAGGCAACGTTTGCGGCTGCAATCGTTGTCAGTATCGGTCTCCTCGAATACCTGGGCGCCATTCCACATCACCATGTTGCCGGGTTTGGTGTGTTAGAGCACCACGGATCGCCGGTCTCCGTGTTTGGACGGGTCTTTGCACTGACAACGACGCTCTATCTGGTTGTCTACATGACAACATCAATATCCAGTGAACTGCGCAGACGGCGGTTCGAGCTCCAGGAGGCGCATGAGAAGCTGGCCGAGCAGGACAGACTGAAATCCCAGTATGTGTTCAGGGTATCTCATGATATCCAGGCTCACCTGGCTGCAATTCAAAGCTGTGTAGCCCCGGTTCTTGCCGGGATGACCGGTAAGGTTGACAACACTCAACGTGAACTGCTCGAGAGAGCCGAATCCAGGACGGGTAAGCTCCTGCGGTTTGTCAAGTCACTTCTCAAGCTGACAAGTGCTCGGCTGAGGGAGGAATTCGAGGTAGAACAGGTGGGGCTCGATAGTGTGGTGAGTAGATCGGTGGATCTGCTAAAGGACGAAGCTGGCAAGAAATCCATAGAGATAGATTGCTCTCTGGCACAGGGATGCGTAGTCCCGGGGGATGAGTCCGCCTGTGAAGAGGTTGTGATCTCCCTCTTGAGCAATGCGATCAAGTACTCACGCCAGGGCGGGAGGGTCCGGATGGAAATGCAGAACTCGGGCCGCTTTGTGAGAGTTATTTGCAGTGACGACGGGATAGGGCTCGGCAGAGAGGATCTGGGCAGAGTATTTGACGAGTTCTACAGGTCAAAGAATGCCAAGCAAGTCGAACGGGACGGAACGGGGCTCGGACTGGCGATTGCCAAGTATATCGTCGAACGGCACGGGGGAAGGATCTGGGCGGAGTCCGACGGTGAGGGCAAAGGCAGCATATTCACGTTTGAGCTTCCCAAGGAACGCAGCGACACTTCGTGACTTCCGAGGCAGCACCTGCCTGCATTTCCTGCATCAAAAGGACAGGAGACGAGGATGCTTGATAAGAGGACTGGATTGAGATGACCCGAATCGGGGTATTTGTCTGTTCGTGCGGGCTGAACATCGCAAGGACAGTTGACATCGAAGAAGTTGTCAGAGCCATGGGTGATTACCCGGGTGTTGTCCATGCCATAAACTATAAGTATATGTGCTCGGACCCTGGTCAAAGTACTATCAAGGATGCGATCAGGGACGAGAATCTGGATGGGGTGGTGGTTGCCTCGTGTTCACCTGCGCTGCACGAGGTCACTTTTCGCAGAACCTGTGAGTCGGCCGGCCTCAATCCCTATATGTGTGAAATAGCCAACATAAGGGAGCAGTGCAGCTGGGTCCACAACGACCGTGAGAAGGCAACCCAGAAGGCGGGAGAGACCATCGCAACGGTGGTCGAGAAAGTCCGGTTCAACGAGGCTCTTGTGCCCATATCAGTTCCCGTGACGAGGAGGGCACTGGTCATTGGCGCAGGAATAAGCGGGATTCAGGCCGCGCTGAGTATTGCCAACAGCGGGCATGAGGTCACATTGCTGGAACGGGAACCTTCGATTGGCGGGCATCTTGCGGGACTTGCGGAGACCTACGTCACACATGACTGTTCGCCCTGCCTGTTATCCTCCCGGATCGTAGAGGTCAAACGGCATCCCCGAATAGAAACTCTGACTTGCTCGGAGATCGAGGACCTCAAGGGTTACGTCGGGAACTTCACGGCTAAGATCAAAACGAAGGCCTCTCTTGTGGATCCGGTCAGATGTGATGGATGCGGGTTGTGCGTTGAGAAATGCCCGGTCGCAGTCGCGCCTCAAACTGAGAGGACGCCCGGGAAGACTAAAGCGATATGGATTCCCTCTCCCCAGGTCGTTCCCGCGGAGGCAGTGATAGACAGGGACATATGCACACATTTTCAGGATGGGTGTGACCTGTGTAAGAAGGTCTGCCCCAGAGACGCTATCGATTTTGACCAGGGCGACCGGTCTATGGAAAAGGAGGTAGGGGCCGTGGTGGTCGCTACCGGCTTCGGGCTCTATCCGAAGGAGAAGATCGGTGAATACGGGCACGGCAAGTACCGGGATGTGATCGACGGACTGGAGTTTGAGCGATTGCTTTCTGTCTGGGAGCGACAGGGACGGGAGATCAGAAGGCCTTCGGATGGCAAGGTCCCTCGGGAGGTCGTATTCATCCAGTGCGCGGGTTCTCGCGACCCCGAGCACGGCATGCCCTACTGCTCAAAGGTATGCTGTATGTATACGGCGAAGCACGCCAGGATGTATAAGCAGGCGGTACCCGACGGCCAGGCCTACGTCTTCTATATAGATGTAAGGGCCGGGGGAAAGGGCTATGAGGAGTATGTCAACGAAAGCACCAAGGACGAGGGTACACTGTATCTCAGGGGCAAGGTCGCAAGGGTCTTTGAAGACAATGGAAAGATCATGGTCTGGGGTGTGGACACGCTTCTCGGCAAAAAGATCGAGATTGCTGCAGATCTCGTGGTTCTGGCTACGGCCATGGTTCCAAGTGAGGGTGCAAAAGACCTGGCCATGAGGCTTAAGATCTCCTCGGATCAATACGGCTTCTTCTCGGAGATCCATCCAAAGATGAGGCCTGTGGAGAGTCCGACCTCCGGCGTTTACCTGGCCGGCTGTGCACAGGCTCCCAGGGACATACCTGAAACGGTAGCCCATGCATCGGCAGCAGCGAGCAAGGTTGCGGCTCTGTTCTCGAGAGATAAACTCTCACACGAGCCCATAGTTGTCAATGTGGACGAAGACATCTGCACAGGGTGTGCAATCTGTGTCGAAGCGTGTCCATATGGTGCCAGAGAGATCGATGAGTGGAAGCGGATAGCAAGTGTCCGGGAGGTGCTATGCCAGGGATGCGGGGCCTGTGCGGCTGCCTGTCCCAACGGTGCCACCGGCCAGAAGAACTTCACCGCCTCCCAGGTCTTGAGCATGATCGACGTGGCTATCTGAGGTGACGGCATATGATCGATGAAAGCGCTAAGAGCCTGCTTGCCACCATCCGGGAGAAGAGCGGGCAGGACATTCTGGCCTGCTACCACTGCCAGAAATGTGTGGTCGGCTGCCCGGTAGCGGAATTCATGGATGTTCCCCCGAATGCTATTCACCGCCTGATACAGTACGGCCGGAAGGATGAGATTCTCAAGAGCGCTACGATCTGGTTGTGTGCCGCCTGTGAGACCTGCGGAACACGGTGTCCGAACGATATCGATATAGCCAGGGTCATGGATGCCTTGAAGCAGATAGCCGTAAAGGAAGGGGTCAAAGGCAAGGAAAGAGACGTGGCTGTGATGCACGGTCTGTTCATGTCCGGCATACGCAAACGGGGCCGTATGCATGAAGTCAGTCTCATACGTGATTTGAAACTGCGAACCGGCGGATTCTTCAAAGACATAAGATTAGGAATCAAGATGTTTCGCCTGGGCAAACTTTCCCTCTCTGCTGAATGTGTGAAGAACGTAAAGGACATCAAACAGATGTTTGATAGAGCAAAGGCAATCGAGTGACATATTCCTACTATCCCGGATGCTCTCTCCACGGGAGCTCCAGGGAATACGACGACTCCAGTCGGGGTGTGTGCGCCGAACTGGGTATCGAGCTGAAGGAGCTTCCCGACTGGATCTGTTGCGGGGCTTCCTCCGGTCACAGTCTGGACGAGGTACTCAATATCGGGTTACCCGCCAGGAATCTCAAGATTGCAGAACAAGCGGGTCTTGATGTGGTCGTACCATGCGCCGCATGCTACAACAGGCTCAAGACGGCAGAGCACGCGATGCGGGAGAAGGAAAGCGTAAGGAATCAGATGAGGGATCTTATCGATTACGATCATAAAGGGAGGGTCCAGATCCTCAACATGATCGAGCTCATCCAAGATCAGATCAGTCTGGACACCCTTCGGTCAAAGCTGGTCAAACCTCTAACCGGTCTCAGAGTGGTATGTTATTACGGGTGTCTGCTCGTGAGACCGGTAGAGGTGACCGGCTTTGACCATCCCGAACATCCGCGCAGCCTGGACGAGATTATGAGCGCGATCGGGGCAGAGGCGCTCGGCTGGTCTTATAAGACGGAGTGTTGCGGCGGGAGTCATTCGCTTACGAGGACGGACATCGTCAGGGTGCTTGTCGACGGGATCGTGGATATGGCCAAGGAGGCCGGGGCACAGGCCATCGTGACCGCGTGCCCTCTGTGTCTGGGAAACCTCGAGATGCGCCAGAGCGATGGCGGGTTTCCCGTCATGTATTTCACCGAGCTCCTCGGTGTGGCGCTGGGTATGAATGAAAGCCGCGACTGGCTGAAGAAACACGTGATCGATCCGACTCCTCTTCTTGGATCCCTGGGGTTATTGCCGTGAATGATACGAAGACTGTGGGATCGGTGCTTGTCATAGGTGGTGGCATCGGTGGCATGCAGTCTGCCCTCGATCTGGCAGATTCGGGATTCAAAGTCTACCTGCTTGATTCGGCTCCGGCCATCGGCGGAACCATGGCTTCTCTGGATAAGACGTTTCCCACAAATGACTGTGCGATGTGTGTCATGTCACCGAAACTCGTCGAGTGCGGCCGCCATCTCAACATTGAAATCATCACGTGGGCTGATGTTGAGTCGGTCAGGGGTGAGCCCGGGCACTTCTCGGTCAAGCTGGTGCATCATCCTCGGTATATAGATGTAGCGAAATGTACCGGTTGCGGATTGTGCGTCGCCAATTGCCCTGTCAGGAACATTCCGCACTTCGACCGGGATGCCGGTCTGCCGGAGCTCAAGGAAGAGGACTCGAAGAGGATCACCGGAATCCTCGGCCGCCGCAAAGGACAGAGAGGCCCTCTGGTTTCAGTCCTTCAGGATATCAACGACGAATATCATTATCTCCCGGAGGACCTGCTGAGGCATGTCGCGCATCACCTGGAGATTCCTCTGAGTGAAGTCTTCAGCCTTGCGACATTCTACAATGCCTTCAGTCTCACCCCGAGAGGAAAGTATACCATCCAGGTCTGTCTTGGGACCGCGTGCCATGTCAAAGGAGCTCCCAGAATCCTGGATGCCCTTGAGCGCGAACTGGGTATCAGGGCGGGGCAGACCACCGGGGACAGGCTCTTCAGTCTCGAGGCCGTCCGGTGTCTTGGCTGCTGCGGGCTGGCACCGGTGGTGACGGTCGGCGGTGATGTCTTTGGCGAAGTGACACAGGCCGGAATACCGGCAATACTGGCGGAATACAGAAAAGCGGTGGAAGTCGAGAATGTCGAAATTAAAGCCTGAAGATCTTGAGAGGATAGCCGGGCCCAGTGCCGGCGGGATAACCAAGATCACCGTTCATATGGGAACCTGCGGGATAGCGGCCGGTGCCGAGAAGATAAAGGACCTCCTGCTGGCCCACATCAGTGAGAAGGAACCAGCAGACGTCGTTTTGTCCACCTCAGGGTGCGCCGGGCTCTGCAGCCGTGAACCGATGATGACAGTGGAGCGACGCGGGGAAGCACCGGTCCGGTATGTGGATCTGACTGGAGACAAAATCCGAAAGATCTTCGATACACACGTTCTGGGTGGAAACGTCGTTGAGGAGTGTGTCCTGCCGGAAGTGGCGGAGATTGGATTCTTCGGCAAGCAGCAGCCGATTGTCCTGAAGAACCGGGGCCTGATCGATCCCGGCAATATAGACGAATACATTGCCAGAAATGGATACAGAGGCATGGCCAAGGCGCTGACGACAATGAAGCCGGAGGACATAATAGGCGAGATCAAAGATTCCGGCTTGCGTGGAAGGGGAGGTGCGGGTTTCCCCACCGGCAAGAAATGGGAGCTTTGCAGGAAAACACACAGCGATATCAGATACATAATCTGCAACGGTGACGAGGGCGACCCGGGTGCCTATATGGACCGGTCCATAATCGAATCCGACCCCCATGCAGTCGTGGAAGGGATGGTGATCGGGGCGAAGGCGATCGGGGCATCGCACGGGTACGTCTACTTGAGGAGTGAGTATCCTCTTGCTCTGAGGCAGCTTGAACAGGCGACGGAGGATGCAAGAGAGTACGGTCTTCTTGGAGATGACATCCTGGGCACCGGATTCAACTTTGATATCTCGATTCACAGGGGTGCGGGCGCTTTTGTCTGTGGTGAGGAGACCTCGTTGATCGCATCGCTTGAGGGGAGACCGCCGGAGCCGAAGATACGACCTCCTTTCCCGGTGGAAAGCGGTGTCTGGGGCAAACCGACCGCCATCAATAATGTGGAGACGTGGGCCAGCGTGCCGCAGATCATCCTGAATGGAGCGGCGTGGTACTCCGATATCGGGACGGAGACGAGTAAGGGGACAAAGGTTTTTTCGGTTGTCGGCAATGTAAAGAATACCGGGCTTGTTGAGGTCCCGATGGGCATCACCTTGAGGGAGATTGTGTTCGACATCGGTGGCGGAATCCAGAACGACAAGGCCTTCAAAGCGGTTCAGACCGGGGGGCCTTCCGGTGGGTGTATCCCCGAGAGCCTGCTCGACCTGCCGATCGACTACGAGAAGTTAAGTGAGGTGGGCTCGATCATGGGATCGGGTGGCATGATTGTCATGGACGAGAATACCTGTATGGTCGACGTAGCCAGGTACTTCCTCGATTTCCTGCGAGGTGAATCTTGCGGCAAGTGCAGTTCCTGCCGCGAAGGTACCGAGGTGATGTATGAGATCCTGACCGCCATCTGTGAGGGACGCGGAAAGCCTGAGGACATCGACCTGTTGATCGAGATTGCGGGAGCCGTCAAGGCCGCCTCGCTCTGCGGGCTCGGTGGAACGGCACCGAACCCCGTTCTCAGCACCATTCGCTATTTCAGGGACGAGTACGAGGCCCACATTTCGGCTGGGAGGTGCCCGGCTGGTGTATGCAAGAGTCTTATCAATTACAGGATCGACGAGGAGAAGTGCAAGGCGTGTATGCTGTGCGTCACGACCTGTTCTGTCAGCGCGATACGCGGCGAGGCCAAGCAGCCCCAGCGAATAGACCCGGAGGTATGTATGAAGTGCGGAGCATGCTCCGAGGTCTGTAAGTTCGATGCGGTAATAGTGGAGTAAACGGAAAGTAGACAAATGGTCAATATAACAATCAACGGCCGGCAGCTCGAGGTGGACGACGGCGCGACCGTTCTGGAAGCGGCTGAGCAAGCCGGGATAAAGATCCCAACACTGTGTTACCACGCGGCACTGAGCCCGTATGGTGCGTGCCGGGTTTGCCAGGTGGAGATTGTCGGAGGGGGGAGGCCGGGACTGGTGGCGTCGTGCCAGTACGGCGTGCGTGAAGGCCTGGCCGTTGAGACAGATTCAGAGCTCGTGCACTCGACCAGAAAGATAGTGCTGGAACTCATCCTTGCGCGGTCACCGGAATCTGAGAAAGTGAAAGAGCTGGCGCAGGAGTATGGAGCTGGCGAGAGCAGAATTGCGAGGAAGGAAACGGATGACTGCATTCTCTGCGGGCTCTGCGTACGAATGTGCAGGGAGCGGATGGGACAGGCCGTGCTCGGGTTCATTGATCGCGGGAACGAGAGGAGAATAGGCCCTGCTTTCGACAGGACATCTCCCGTATGTATAGGCTGTGGGGCGTGCGCCTTCATCTGTCCCACGGGCGCCGTGAAGGCCGAAGATCTGTGCCAGGAGGATATCTTACCACTGGCCAGCGAATTCGATTCGGGAATCGGGACCAGGCCTGTGGTCAATATCATGTATCCGCAGGCAGTTCCGAACGCACCGGTCATTGATAAGGAACACTGTGTTTACTTTAACAAAGAGAAATGCGGAATTTGCGAGAAAGTCTGCGAAGCCGATGCAATAGACTACACGATGGAGGAGCGAAGGAGCGAGATCGACGTGGGTGCCGTTATCGTGAGCCCCGGCTTTGATCTCTTCGATGCCAGGCTCAAGGGTGAATACGGGTACGGTGTTTATCGGAATGTGATCACAAGCAGGCAGTTTGAACGCATCCTGAGTGCGTCGGGCCCCACCGGTGGGGAGGTTGTCCGGCCGTCCGACGGCAGGCATCCCAAGCGGATCGCCTTCATCTCGTGCGTGGGATCAAGAGATGTCGCCTGTGGCAACGAGTACTGTTCCTCTGTGTGTTGTATGTACTCAACCAAAGAGGCCATCATCGCCAGAGAACATGACCCCGAAATCGAACCGACCATTTTCTACATGGATATCCGGGCGTTCGGAAAGGGTTTTGAACGTTACTTCAATGGTGCAAGGGACAATCACGGTGTCCGTTATGTCCGGTGCCTCGTCTCCAAGGTGGTCGAGTTACAGCAGTCAAAGGACCTGCGGATAAAGTATGCGAAGGATGACGGTACGCTTGCAGAGGACGTCTTCGACCTCGTTGTATTAGCCACCGGAATCACACCGTCCGAGGAAGTCAAGGAGCTGGCAGGGCGCATCGGACTCGATCTCGATGCGTATGGCTTCTGCCTTAAAGACGGCTTCTCGCCTACCGAAACGACCAGACCGGGCATATTCGTAAGCGGCGCTTTTGGTGGACCCAAGGATATTCCCGAAACGGTCATTGAGGCAAGCAGTGCCGCCGCCGAGGCCGCCGGTCTGCTGGCTGAGGCGCGAGGGACATTGACCATGGTCAAGACATATCCCGAAGAGAGCACCTTCGTAGAGGAACCTCCGAGGATCGGTGTCTTCATCTGCCGGTGTGGCCGCAATATCGGTGGCTATGTTGACGTACCCACGGTGGTCGAACACACGCGTTGCCTGCCGCATGTAGTGTTTGCCGATGACAACCTCTACACCTGCTCCCAGGATTCTCTGGAAAAGATAAAGGCCGAAATCGAGGAACACGATCTGACCCGTGTCG
>JALGZP010000168.1 GCA_025774845.1 bacterium | reverse complement strand
CTCGTCTTCCGACGATTGTTTTGTCGGCGTTGAGTTTTACTGGGGCCGGGAAGTGGACGCCCTGCGCCTTGAGGTGAAGGAGAAAGTCGACCAGATAAGACCTGATCTGCCCTCTGACATCCGGGACATAAGTATCTTCACCTTCAACTCAGCCGACAGCCCGGTGATGGTGGGTAGGATCTCCGCCAAGGGCAGGGACCTTTCCGGCTCCTATGATCTCATCGAAAAGAAGATAATTAACCCTCTCAAGAGAGTGCAGGGGGTCGGGCAGGTAAACATCGACGGCGTCGCGCCAAAGGAAGTTTCCGTATACCTGCACATGGATAAGATCAAAGAGCACAACGTCGACGTCCGTCGCGTGTTCGGGGACCTTCAGGCCGCGGGCTTGAGCATCACCGTCGGCAAGGTGACCGAAAGAGGCTTGCGTGTGCCTGTCAGAACCTGGTCTGAGATGGACTCGTACGAGGACCTAGAGGACCTACCGATCGGCCAGGGCTCGCTCAGGCTCGAAGACATCGCATCGGTCGTCTACCAGGAGCCCGCCCTAACATACGGCAGGCACCTAAATCAGGAGCAGGCGATCGCGTTCTGGATGTTAAAGGAATCCGGGGCGAACGTGGTCGATGTCGCCGAGCGGCTGAGGGCGGAGCTCGACAAGATGCAGGACGATCCCGCACTGAAAGGGGTTGATGTCGTCCTCTTCTGGGATCAATCCGAGCAGATTCTGGGATCGCTGCGCGCCTTAAGAAGCTCCGGCATGATAGGCGCCGTGCTTGCGGTCTTGGTCCTTTTCTTCTTCCTCCGGAGCATACGCTCAACACTTATTATCGCCCTTGCAATCCCGTTTTCCATTATAGCGGCCTGCTGCTTCCTATTTCTGACGGGAAGGTCGTTGAACATACTCACAATGATGGGTTTGATGCTTGCGGTGGGTATGCTTGTAGACAATGCGGTCGTTGTCCTTGAATCGATCCACCGCCACCAGGTTAACGGTGGTGACCCGACGACCACATCCATTCGGGGGGCCAAGGAGGTCGCGCTGGCCGTGTTTGCCGCAACCTCGACCTCGATTATTGTGTTCGCGCCGGTCGTCTTTACATCGAAAAGGACGGGCTGCTTACTTTTCTTTCCGAAACAGGGGCCACAATCTCCGTAACGCTCGCGTTGTCGCTACTGATATCTCTCACACTCATTCCTCTTATGACATCAAAGGTGGCAAAGCCGGGGAAGGAGAAACGCTCGCGCTTGATAGATGGGTGCCTGGCGGGCTACATGCGGACCCTTCGCTGGACCTGCATCAGGCACCGTTACCTCACGGCATTGGTGCTCGTGCCGGTCATTACCATCATCTCGATCGGCGCCGCGAAGGTGGCCAATGTCCACTTCGAGGACGATGCCGGCCTTAAAATCGACCGTCTCTATCTCGCCTACGACTTCACGGACAACCTCAACTTCAGGCGGACGGAAGAATATGTCACGGTTATCGAGGAATATCTCATGCCCCGCCGCGACGAGCTGGGAGTGGAGTCGATATACAGCTTCTACGCCGACAACGCCGCAGGCACGACGCTATTCTTTGAAAATAAATCCATGAGCGACGACGACCTTCAGGAAGTAAGGGAGAAGTTGAGAGGTCAGCTCCCCGAGATGCCCGGAGTCAAGATCAGACTTGGTGACGAGGAGCAGGAAGGCGCAGGCGCGGGAGCAAAGTCTGTAGAGGTCACGATCTGGGGTGAGAACAGCCGCTACCTGGAGGAGCTGGCCAACCAGGCCAGTAGACTCATCTCGAGAATCCCCGACATACACGATGTGACGTCATACGACGAGGGCGGAAGCCACGAGATCCTGGTTCAAATGGACAACGACAAGGCCCCCCAGCTTGGGCTTTCCCCGCTTAATATCTCCCAGATCCTGGGACTGACTTTCAGGGGCGCCCCGCTTCCCGAGCTCCGCACCCCCGATGGCGAAGTGGAGCTCGGTGTAATCCTGCAGCCGGAAGACAGAAAGTCGCCGGACGATCTTGAGTCAATGACGGTGAGCATGAGCGGGGGGATCGACGTTGAACTGGGGTCGGTGGCCGACCTGACAAGGGCAAGAGGCCCACGGAATATCCGGAGACAGAACCAGAAGGCAGCCGTCAGCATCTACGCGGCTTACGAAGGCGAGGAAACCGGAGAAATCAACAAAAAGGTCGCGGAGGTGATGAGCTCGATCCCAATGCCCGCGGGCTATACGTGGACTTTCGGACGGAGTATGCAAAGGGCTCAGGAGCAACGACAGCAGATGCTTATCAACGTCCTGCTCGCGCTTGCCTGCGTCTACCTCGTTATGGCGGCTCTTTTCGAGTCGCTGACACATCCCCTTGTAATAATGTCAGCGATGCCTTTCGCATTCCTGGGAGTTGTCTGGACACTGGTGATCACCGACACGCCGCTCAATATTATGACCATGATAGGACTTGTGATCCTTGTAGGCATCGTGGTCAACAACGGCATCGT
>JALGZP010000167.1 GCA_025774845.1 bacterium | reverse complement strand
CGATCTGACTGCAAAATTCAATCGCTGATTGTAAATCGACCTGTCCACAGGACAAGATGTCGGACATTGTCCGGCCTTCAACATACTCCATGGTCAAGAAAAAAATGCCTTTTTCTTCCTCTAGGGAATGAATGGTTGCGATTCGTTCATTATTGAGAGAGGCCAGGGTGCGTGCTTCCCGTTCAAACCGTTCGCGGCCAGCTTTATCTCTAGCCAATTCCTGCGGTAAAACTTTCAATGCCACAATACGGTTGAGCTGGGTGTCTAGTGCTTTGTATACGAATCCCATTCCTCCCCGGCCGATCTGTTCTATTATTTGGTACTTACCAAGTGTTTCGGGAATACTAAATTCCTCGGGAGGCTGCAGGAGAAAGGGCGATTTATCCGCTATTAGGAGCATCTCATCAAGGTGCTTTCTCAGTTCGGTCCGGCCCTCGCATACCTTGTCGAGGAACGCTGTACGTTCGGGCAATCTCAATTTGAGGGCATCATTGAATATGTCATCAAAGTTAGCAGGATATTGCGGGGGAGGTGGATTGTTTTTCATGCGGATAGTACCCGTTCGAGCCAGGTCCTGGCAAAAGCCCAGTCTCTATGAGCCTGCCTTCTACTTATGTTTAGGTGATCAGCAGCTTCAGTAAAACTCATGCCTCCAAACCACACATACTCAATGAGCATTGCTTGACGCTCCCCGTTTGGTTGAATCGATCCTAGCTTATTCAGGGCTTCGTGAACCTCGTCGAATTCATCGAGATGAAATTGATCCGTTCTAGCCAGGGAAGACAACGTTATATCAACTTTAACACCGGCACGCTTCTTGGCTTTGCGTTTCCTGGCTAAATCTATTAAAACTTGTCTCATGGCTCGTGCTGCTATAGCGAGGAAATGCGTTCGGCTGCTCCAGGCGAGATTTCTCTCTCGCTGCAACTTGATGTAAGCTTCATTGACCAATGCTGTAGGTTGAAGTGTGGGGCTGTTTTGCTCGCGTGACATATACGCACCCGCCACTGAACGGAGTTCATTATAAATATCCTCGAAGACTTGATCGTTACTCAAACTGCCGCCTTCAATTATTGTAAATTGAACATTGATATATGCACTTTGATCTTAAAAGACAATACTTCGTTTGACAATTATTTTAAACATATTGAGGTGTGGACTGTCAGAATCTCCTATTGCTTCTGAAAATGTCGTCTGCATTAATATCTTTGTACTTACGATGTTTTCTGCCCTTTCTGTTTATCCCGCCCACCTTACAATACTTACACTTCCCCAATAACGATAGAAATCAGGCCTCGAAACCGGTGCCCATCAGCTACCCTCACCATCTCCTGCTGTATAATCCCCAGTTCAATTATCCCGGTAGAGTAGCCCCGCCCGGTTGCCCAGACGAGGCCCTCGCCAGATCCGAACATGGAGATTTCCACCATTCGGCTCCTCCGCTGGCACGGCTCATGGAGCTCACCACAGGTTGACATACACCTTGGGACTGGGAAACGGGAAGTCTCTCATGAGGTCCTCGAACCGTTTCCAATTGAGACGCGATCGTTGGCTCCGTTGAGCCACTTATGCCAGGATCGTCGTACATGATAACTCAGAGTGGCCAGACTGCGCTGGTTGTCATTCACTCCGAAGTAATTGAAGTGACCCTGGATGCGTCTTCTGAGCGCTTGATGCTGCATCGGCACTGGCAGATGCCGTTGGCGGCGGCATAGCTCATGGGCGGTGTTGATCGCCCGTCTCAGGCGTGCTTTCCGGGTTTTCCACGACAGGTGCCATCCTCGTCCTTGTCGATTCCGGCGCCAGTACACCGTAAATCCCAGGAAGTCAAAGGTACCCGGACCCTTCCCGCCGGTCTGACTCCACGGCGGTCGCCGGAAGTCTATCAGGCGGGTCTTGTCCGGATGAAGGCTCAGTTTGAATCTGCCCAACCGCTTCCCGAGCACAGCCATCACCCGCTCCGCATCTTCTCGAAGTTCGAAGGCCACCAACAGGTCGTCGGCATAGCGGATCAGTGTTGCTTTGCCTTTCAACCGCGGCTTGACCTTTTCTTCGAACCACTTATCCAACGCGTTATGCAGGTAGATGTTGCCCAGAATAGGCGAGAGGACCGATCCCTGTACTGTACCCTCGTCCGGCCTGGAAAACTCTTCCCCATCCAGCACGCCCACACGCAGACATTTTCCGACGAGTCTCATGAACGACTTGTCGGCAATCCGCTCCTGGAGCATTCCCTTAAGCATCTGACGATCGATGCTGTCGAAATAGGACACAATGTCGGCCTCCAGGATCACATTCGCTTCACCGTTCCTCACCGCTTGGTTCAAGGCTTTCAGCGCGTCATGAGGTTTACGGCCTGGGCGAAAACCGTGTGAGCAGTCCAAGAAGTCCTGCTCGTAGATGGCCTCCAGGATATCCCGAAGGGCATCCTGCACGATCTTGTCCTCTGTGGCCGGTATCCCAATCGGGCGCGTCCGGTTCTTGTCCTTGAAAATGTGGACCCGGCGTATCGGCTGATGACGATACTTCATCGCCTTCAGCCGCGAGTGCAGGCCCTGGAGATTCGCCTCCAGGTCCCGTCCGTATTCCGCCTTCGTCACTCCATCCACTCCCACCGCCGCCTTGTTGCGCAGCCGGTGGTAGCTGCGTCGGAGTGCGTCCACATCAATGAGGTAGGCAAGGGCGAACTGCCGCTCTTGCGGATTCCTTCGCGCTCTCTCCATTACCCTCTGAAGTCCCGGGGACATGCTTTCCGAAGTCTTCGCCTCTCGCATGTTTCCCTCCAAAGGTTCGTGCCAACACGGGCCGCCTTTGCTCCGTCGGCTCCGGGAACCACCCGTTACCCGACTTCATCGCTCGTATGCAGCCCTCCGACTTCCTGCCACCTTCGGCCTCGGCTCCGGTTCCCCTCGCCGTTGGCCTACCTCTTCGGCGGATACTTCTTCTTCGCCGGGTAACGCGAGCACCCGCTACCGCGTTCCCGTTGGAGATGGATTACCGGCTCTCCATAAACCGGTCTTTGCCCGAGGAGTGTGCAGGATCTCCCAGGTTATCGGTCCGTCCCTTCCATGCGCGCCGAAGTCATCCACCACGCCAGGTGCGCCCTCACCTCGCCCATATCCGGGGAAAGCACTTCTGCCTTCAGGGCTCTTAACACCCTGGGCACCTGGAAATAAAATCAGTTTCGTGGCCGTATCCCTGCGGCTCACATGCCTATAGGCCTACGCATCACCGTGACAGTTACCCGCCATGGCGCAAGGTCTTACTTCCGACCTGCCGGGCTCAGCTTTGGTCGGGTGGGGTTCGCACCCACTGGACGGCACTCCGAATTTCTGAAGGTATCGCCTCCTCCTTTCCCTTCGGACCAACATTGCCTGGTCGCTTCTAAGAGTTGAATTATACGATAGAACCCAGTCCCTGAGGCATTTATCGAGCTTGGGACGCCCTGTTTGTAAGTCAGTGCGTCCCAGCGACTGCACTATTTGTACAAAGGACAGAGAAAAAACTATCGAACTGCCATCAGAGCATTCCTGTTTTTTCTACAGGTTGAAGCACACCACCCGTGGCTCGGTCATCTCCTGGAGGGCGAATTTGATCCCCTCGCGCCCGAGACCGCTCTGCTTCACGCCGCCGAACGGCATCATGTCGATCCGGTAGTCGGACGAATCGTTCACGATCACGCCGCCGACGTCGAGCTCCTTGATCATCCGGAACGCCTTGTTGATATCCTGCGTGAAGATGCCGGCATGGAGACCGAAGTTCACGGCATTGGCCTTCTCGATCGCCTCGTCGAGCGTCTCGAAGGGATAGAGGTTCACCGTCGGAGCGAAGACCTCTTCCACATCCAGCGTGCAGCCGAGCGGCACGCCGGCCAAAACGGTCGGATCGTAGACCGAGCCGTTGCGCGTGCCGCCGGTGAGCACCCGGGCACCCTTCTTGACGGCTTCATTAACCCACTTCTCGATCCGCTTCGCCTCGCCCTCGGTGATCATCGGACCCATATCAGTGTCCTCGTCGAGCTGCGGGCCGACCTTCATCTTCTTGGTGCGCTCCACGAACAGCTTCT
>JALGZP010000166.1 GCA_025774845.1 bacterium | reverse complement strand
CCAGTGCAGCGCCATCAGGTAGGCCAGGTCATCGGCTCCCACGCCGATGTGCCAGAGCTGCCAGTCGATCATGTAGACCCGATCCCTGGCCGGATCGTGAGGGTACAGAAACTGCCAGACGTGAGTGTCCCCGTGGGCCAGCGTGACCCCGCGGCGCCCAACAAGCCGCTCCTTCCGGTGGTGCACCCAGAGGCGGCCTAACGCGGCTGAGACGTCCTCGTAGAGTCTTCTTCGCTCTTCGGAAAGTCGGTCTCCCAGAAAGTCGAGAAAACCGGACGCAATCGTTCTGGTCTGAGAGATCAGATCGGTTTGGATATTCTCGTTCGGGATCTCCTCCACCCGGGCGTCTTCCCACCAGAACGCGTGGAACTCCGCCAGACAATCCACGACCTGCTCACACTGAATCCTTGATGGTGGCAGAGGCCACTCCGTCTGGGCGTGCGTCTGCGACAGGTCTTCCAGTAACACGTAGGACCTGCCCGTGTCCACATCGTAGGCCGCATCATAGCAGCGCACCACCGGCAGATCGTGCGCAATCTCTGCAATTGCCCTGTAGAACTCAATCTCGTTCTTGTGAACCCGCCGTACCACTTCGGAATCCTTCGCTGGATTGGAAACCTTCAAGAATACCCTGTCCGGCGCAGAGGCCCGGGAGTCTGCCGAATAACACAGTTCCAGTCGAGCCACGAAAGAACTGATCGTGGAGCTCGACCACACATTCTGCACACCGGTCACCTTCCCGAGGTCAAGATATCCTGTCTCCCTGAGAACATCGGTAAGCCACGCGGGCGTCGCCTGATCGATGTGGGTAATCCACTGCCCCATGTGCTCTCCGGTGTTTCATGCCGCACGAATCTGCATCATGCTTCGCTACATCTCTAGCGCGTCCAATGCCTGCTGGAATCTCCAGTCAAGGCCTCCCACATACCTATCCAGAGGCAGAAACTCGCGGCTGACTGTTTTGAGGGTTTCAAGGGACATCCTACCATCCCTCACCAGCTGACGACCGCTCTTCCTTGCCGCTTCGAGTACGTCGCGCACAGGTGCTCCCGTCTCCATCATCCGCCTCAAAGCTAGCCCATGATGGAGTGCATTCCGTTTTGAGTCATTCATCGCATAGTCTCTTTACCTCCTGTTCTTTGCCAAGTTGGATCGCAAGAACAGAGCCTATGAATAGATCGAGATTGCTTGAGAGATTCGCTATCATCTCCGTTTTCTTTTCGCTAAGTATAGCCTTGAGTGAATCAGGATCGACGCCATCAACAACTGATTGCAGCGCATACTTCATAAAATCATCGTCGATTTCGTGGTACTTCTCTGGTAAAGATAAGACACCTTTTCCTTTGGCGATCTTTGTGAGTTCAAGAATAAGTTCAGTCAACTCTTGCCGTGATGAAAGCAATGTCTTCTCCATGACTATGCTCCTTGTTCTGGTTTTCTGCCAACAGCGATCAGGAATTCCAGGTCAATTTGCCCGCCGTACCGCTCCTCGCGGATTTTCTGGCCAATCTCCAGCCAATCAAGAGTACCTGTAATGATGGATTCCCTGTCACCTTCAGCCAACCCAAGTATGTTCGTGACCAACTTGTCCATCGAACCCGTCTGAGATACCAGATTCAGCGTTGACCTTGCGAAGTCACGAGCACCGGCGACGGCGAACTGCTCGCAGAATAGGGTGATCACATCTGATTGAGCGAAAAGGTCGGCGATGACGGATGGATCTGCGGCGGGATTTCCGCGCAACGGGTCGGGGGCGCCCTTCCCATGCCTAGCAGCCAACTCGAGCATCGTTGCGTGCAACGCTTGGTAGACCTTGCACCCCGGCGGATGGGGTCTAACAAGGCCTACAAGCCCCCCCGGTCGCAGTACCCTCACCATCTCCGCAAGTGATCTCTTCTGAAAATCGATGTCTCCGAACGTCTGGCTGCCAAGCGCGACATCAAACGAGCAGTCATCGAAGTCAAGGCTCAGTGCATCGCCTGTCCTGAACCCAATGTTGCGCAACCCACTCTTGCCGGCCTTGTATCCGGCCAGTAAGATGGCGTCTTCCTCTATGTCGATTCCCAGGACGTAACCCTCAGGAACCAACGGCGCAATCTCGAAGGCCGCAAATCCAGTACCGGTGGCCACATCGAGGACCTGCATGTCGGGTCTGAGATGCTCTCGGATCGTCTCAACAAGCACCCGAGCTCCTTCCTTTCCATGGTCGAAGAAGACGTCATATATGGCGGGGCCGTATAGATCCAGGTAGTATCCCATTGTTGCCTCCTCATCTGGTGGGGATGTGTCGGAGTGCTCTTGCACCCCTATGCTCGTCACGCCTTCCGAACCATCGTTTCCGACAACACGTTGATCCCTGTAGCTATGAGCAGCGCCGTCTCTTCAGGACGCAAACCGTCCGCCTCAGGTACCTGCCATGGTCTCAGGTTCCGGTTCGGAGGGAGTGCTCGTCTGCAAGCCAGCCGAACACCGGCCCGCCGAAAATACCCATGAAGTTCATCCCCATCTTTGCCATGGACAGGCAAGACGCACGCTTCTCTGAGGTCAGCCGACGGTTCAGCGCGGCCTGGACGAACGGGACCGTGAGTCCCCTGACCAGATAGAGTCCCACCAGGGCTACGGCAAGAACCACGCCGGTTGGCGCCTGTACCATCGCGACAAGCGAAACAGCACCCAGCACACACACGGTGATAAGGCCGTTCCGCTCGCCGCCGCCGATTCGGGACACGATCTTCCCGGAGTACTTCGAGAAGAACGCGGATACACCCAGGAATATGGCGTAGAGATACCCGATGGCTGCTGCGTCGTACCCGAAGGTCATCAGATATGGTTGGGCGAAGGGTCGGTCTGCAAACAGGCACATCCGGACAATCACGATGTTCACGAAGGCCAAGATGAGGAATGTGCGGTCAGACATGATCTGGCGGAGACTGTCCCGCGTGTGCCGTAGGTAACCCTGAAGCTCACCCAGGAGTGAGCGGGCTGCGGCCACCTCGCTTGTCTTTTCATCCTTGAAGGGGGGCTCCACGAACAGCAGGGGCGGCACCATTCCCGCTAGACCCAGAAGCAGCGCCGTCCACATCGGGGTGGCCAGTCCGGCCAGGTCAACCAGGTAGCCGCACGCGATCGTGCCCAGGACCATCGAGACGAGCATGATCGAAAGCCCCGTGCCGAAGGCTTCCTGGAAATCATCCTCACGGCCAACGGCCCTCAGCGAATCGTACAGCAGGGCCGAATCTGCACCCGATACGAGCGACTCCCCCAGGCCCACAAGAAAGAAAGCAAGTCCGAGCAATGGGGTGTTCGTGGTCATCAACATGATGCCGA
>JALGZP010000165.1 GCA_025774845.1 bacterium | reverse complement strand
GGTAGCCCCATTCCTATAACGAGGCTCGCAACAGCCGTGATAGAAAGCAGAACGAAGATGTTACCGCCCGAAATCACCTCCACCACTTGAACGATGAGACTGCCTATACCGAGGTTGACTATGCCTACAACGATTCCCGCAGTGGCCGTCGCAATCGCCACGGGGAGCATGTTTCTCGATCCCGCCACAAGACCCGAGCCGATTGTCCCGAGACCCCGTGTCATGGCCTTCCCGATGCTGGTCTCCCCGCGCAGGACACGAACCAGTTCCTTACCCAGGATGATCACGACCAGGACCATTATGGCATTGAATGCCGCAAGTTTGGGAGTGTGCCGCATCACCATCAATTCGTATATCAGCGCAATGAGTGGCACGAGATAATAAAACCCCTGCTTCATCACGGTCAGAAAGGCCGGGATATCCGCCTTTGGTAACCCCTTCATCCCAAGCTTCGAGGCCTCAAGGTGCGTGCCGGGATGGCTGCCGCCTTCACAACATCGAGATACGGTATACTCAGGTACTCCGCGATAATGAATGCTGCGGCACCCATTATAGGTGGCATCAACTGCCCGTTTGTGCTGGCCGCCACCTCCGTCGCCGCCGCGATCTTTCCGGGATAGCCGACCTTCTTCATCAGGGGAATCGTGAAGGTACCCGTGGTCACGACGTTGGCAATACTCGATCCCGAGACCAGCCCCGTGAGGCCGCTCGATACAACAGCAGCTTTGGCGGGTCCACCCTTGTACCTGCCCAGCAGGGAGATCGCAAGATCATTGTAGAAATGACCCGCCCCGGCCTTAGCAAGCATCGACCCGAGAAGAACAAAGAGGAACACCGTATTGGCTGATACGTCGAGAGGAATGCCGTAGATACCCTCTGTGGAAAGCGCGACCTGGCTTATGTACTTCTCCAACGAGACTCCCCGGAAGGCGAGAATCTGGGGCATGTAAGGACCCAGGAACGCATAGACTGTGAATATCACCGCAATCGCTCCGAGGGCCGGTCCGATCACGCGTCGCGACGCTTCGAGGACAAGAATCACCAGTACGACGCTTATCACAATATCTCTTCCGGTAGGGATACCCGCCCGCATGGATATACCGGTCCAGTCGAGGACGATATAGAGAACAGCGAGGCATCCAATGCCTGCCAGAATGTAATCAGCGAAATGTATGCGGTCGGCCGGGTCGGTGCGCTTATGACGCCTGATTGATAATGTGAAGAAGATCAGGATCACCGCAAGGGCCAGGTGAATCGCCCTCACGGTTATACTGTCCAGGATTATGAAGCGCGGGAGCGCAAGTTGGAAGAGGGCCCACACCAGAGAGACGATCCAGACCATCGTCCTCTCTATGTCGAATCTCTTGGCAACAGGTACCATTCGACCTCCGGATAGCCGAAGCCTACTCGATAATCAGCGCCGGGTCTATACTATCGATGAGACCGGCCTCCCTGTAGTATCTCAGCGCACCCCTGTGAATCGGCGCAGAGAGACCCTCAAGCATGTTTGCGGGCGTCAGAACCTCATAGGCCGGGTGAAGTGTCCGGAAGTCCTCCAGATTTTCAAAAACTTCTCTGGTTATCGCATAGACGATATCTTCACTGACGTTTCTTGATGTGACAAAAGTCGCCTTGACACCGATGGTCTGTGTGTCTTCCTTGTTCAGGGCATACGGGTAGAATGTCTGAGGTATCACCGATACCGCGTAGTATGGAAACTCCCGCAACAGATTGTCTATCCCCGCTCCCGTGATCGGCACGATACGAACCTTGATCCGCCCCGAGGTAGCCTCCTTTATATTGCCATTGGGGTGCCCGACCGTGTAGAAGAAGGCATCCAGCCGTTCGTCCTGTAGGAGGCCCGGTGCCTCCACAGCCTTGACATACTCTGCGGATATTTCATCTTCGGTAATCCCCACCGCTGCCAGCACATCCTTTGAGTTCTGGAGCTGCCCTGAGCCGGGATTACCCAGGTTGACTTTCTTGCCCTTGAGAGCGGCTATGTCATTGATACCACTCTCACCTGCTGCGACCAGCGTGATCGACTCCGGGTGGATCGCGAAAACCGACCTCAGATCGGTCTGCCTGCCTGCGTCGGCCCATTCTGCGAGTCCATGATAGGCCTGGTACTGCCGGTCCGACTGGGCCACGCCGAATTCGAGGTCACCGCTTATCACCGAGTTAACATTGAATACCGAGCCACTGGTTGATTCGACCGTGGCCTTGATCTTATACGTGTCGAATTTCTGGTTGATCATCCTGCTGATGGCGCCACCGGTGGGATAATAGACTCCTGTCACACCACCGGTTCCTATTGTCACAAACGTGGCCTTCTCGTCCGCACATCCGATCATGAGCAAGCTGACGGTCACAAGGATCACTGCAATTCGCTTCATGCCAAGTCCTCCTTCACATAGATGCTCTGTATCCGTGTAGTCACATCCATTCTACTATGAGTGGGCCTGCCTGCTCTATTACTTTCGGGATGGAGTTAAGCTGCCCGCCCTTTTGCTTTGACACGGCGTCAGGAGGCGTGTACAGTAGTCGGGTATGAAAACCGTATGTCTGCTGATCACGTTGATGTTGGTTCCGGGGCTGAATGTTCTTGCCCAGAACCCGCCCACAGGTCTCAGTGGCTTCGATACCCCGGGTGATGAGGGCCAGAGCATAACTCTCGAATGGGAAGGCACTGAAGACCGCCTGATTACCGTGATGCGTTCAACATCGCCGGATGGAGACTACGTGGCTGCAGGCGAGGCCCTCGCTTCTGACGGTTCTTTCACGGATGCCGGCCTCACCGAGGGCACCGATTACTACTACAGGCTTGCGTATCCTGCCGGCATGGACACCATCTATACGGCCCTGGCGGGACCGGTGGCCCCCCGAAGTAACTGGTTCCGAAAACACAGGATCAATACCCTGGTGCTGACCGTCCTCATGTTTGTGGCACTCGTATCCTACATACATATCGCGAAGGGCGGGAAGGAACTCTACATAAGACGGATAGCAGGCTTGAGCGCGCTCGATGAGTCGGTCGGAAGAGC
>JALGZP010000164.1 GCA_025774845.1 bacterium | reverse complement strand
GGGTCACTTATCACCTCGATCCGCTTCGCGGGGAAGTACTGTACACCGGGCTCATGTACGTACTCGCCAGTCGGGATCTTGGGAAACACCCTGAGAACCATGGTCAGCCTCGATATAGCCGGAATGATAGAGACGTTGAGCTCACCGTCGTCCGCCAGAGCGCCGGGCGCCACACAGATGCTGCCACCTCCCACTCGCTCTGCGTTTGCAATAATCACCATTACCGTCCGACCGCTGTGTTCCCCATCCTCCCAGCGCACGTTCATGCTGGGTGACCGATAGGCTATTAGCTGCATGAGGGTGCCCAGATAGGTTGCCCACTGCGAGCCCAGCAGCCGTTTCATCCAGGGCCTGATCATAGGTTGCGCAGTGAAACCGGCTACACCAGTAAGAAAGGCATATCGGTAGGCCGGCCTACCGTCGAACTGGCAATCGATCTTGATGATATCAAAGACTCGCCCTCGCCCTCCGCTCAGGGCGTTCACCGCATCCGCAATGGAGAAGACACCTGCGTTGCGTGCGATGCCGTTTCCTGTGCCGCCAGGAATAACGGCGAGCTTGGGACGGGGCTCCGGGTGTTCCATGATCCCCGACAGGATCTCGCCGGCGGTGCCGTCTCCTCCCACGGCTGCGAGGACATCGAAGCCCTCAGCGGCCGCCGCGATCTCCCGGGCATGGCCCGGCCTCTCGGTCAGCAGCACGTCCTGGGGGTCGATCGCATCGGGCCACAGTTGCTGGAAGCTGTCCCAGGCGGCCGGCCCGGACCCTCCGAATGCGGCGGGATTCCTGATGTAGAGTATTCTGCTCATGGGTCGACCTCCTCCACACTTCGCGCGTATGCCGATCTTGCAGCATCAGACCACGCGAATCGGCAATGAGGCGCCGGACGGGCGTGGGCGGCACCAAGATTCACGTAGTGATTATATCAGAGAGGCTCTTCAACGTGAACCTTCGTTTCTTGGCGTGGGACCGTTCACATGCGGGTAGGGTGGGGCTAGGCCGCTGTGGCGTGCAGCTGCCTCTGCGGGAGGATGCTCAGTGACTCCTCTTGGGAGGAGTGGTCATAGTACAAGACGATCAGACATCCCATTGTGTGCCATGTACATGGCGGCGAGATAGCCAAAAGCAATCGCTGGCCCGATTGTTCCTCCGGGACCCGCGTACGTGTTTCCCATTACCGAAGCAGAGTTGTTACCAGTGGAGAATAATCCATCAATTGCGGAGCCATCGGCTCTTAGCACACGTGCATGTTCATCGGTGACAAGCCCACCTTTTGTGCCAAGATCTCCAGGGAACAACTCAACGGCGTAATAGGGGGGTCTTTCAATTGGCGCAAGACATGGATTTGGCTTTGCCGTGGGATCTCCATAGAAGCGATCATAGGTAGTGTCTCCCCTGCCATACTCTTCGTCTTTGCCGTTCTGCGCATAGACGCGCAGCTTCTCTATGGTCTCTTCTAGACCGGCCGGATCGATACCAGACTGCAAGGCCAGTTCTCTGATTGTATTCGCCTTCTTCACGTAGCCGGATGTGATGTACTCCTTCGGCACTCTACCGGGGAGAATCAACCCAAACATGTAGTTGTTACGCACTCGTTGATCCATGATGTAGTAGCAGGGTATGGTGGATGCGTCACTGGAATTGGCCTCGTACACATAGTGGCCCCAGTCAGTGTAGGGGACAGCTTCGTTGCAGAACCGTCTACCGGCCGAATTAACGATTATGGTGCCAGGTAGGGCGCGTTCACTCACATGAAACATCGCTTGTCCATTGGGTAGCAATGATGACGAACCCCACCAGGCGTCATCCATCAGATCAATAGCAGCTCCGGTTTCAATTCCCATATTGATCGCATCCCCAGTGTTCGTCTCGTTTGCTACCGTCCAATCGACAGTTATCGGGTGTTGCTGATACTTCTTTCGCATCTCCAGATTTCGGGCAAACCCGCCTGCCGCCAATACAACGCCCTTGCGGGCTTGAATGGCAAGAGGCCTGCCATCCTTGAGAATTTCGACACCGGCCACTCGTCCGTTCTCGATCAGCAGCCTCTTCACCGGTGCATCTAGCCACAAGGGGATATTCTGCTTCATCAGCGAATACCGCAATCGACCTATCAATGCCCGCCCCATCGTCAGCCGCTCCACGCCGAGAAGCCGATTCTTAATGAACCCTAGACCGAATCTCAGTGCAGCCAGCTTAGCCTTGGTGCTGGTCTTGACTCTTGACAACTCGCAGTATTCGCATATGGTGATAGATACTCCTCCCGGTATGCTGTAAGGCAAGTTCCTAAGAGTCTTCAGATTTTCCCCAAGCTTCCTACCATCAAAGGGAACTGGCTCAAGCCCCCGACCTTCAGCCATTCCACCTGGCAACTCGGCGTAGTAGTCGGAATAACCGGGCACAATGGAGTAGAGCAGAGAGGCTTTGTCATCCAGGTACTTCAGAGCTTCCGGAGCGTGACGGACATAGGCTTGAAGCCTCGCTTCGGGTACACGTTCACCAACGATCAGTTTCATATAGGTTAGTGCGCTCTGATAGGAATCAGGTATACCTGCCTTGAGCATCAGATGATTGTTGGGAATCCAGA
>JALGZP010000091.1 GCA_025774845.1 bacterium | reverse complement strand
GTCTGGGCCGTATCTCAATCCCAGTGTGGCTGACCATCCTCTCAGACCAGCTACCCATCATCGCCATGGTGAGCCGTTACCTCACCATCAAGCTAATGGGACGCGGGCCCATCCCCAAGTGATAGCTTGCAAGCAGAGGCTATCTTTGATCACCGTACTTATGCACGGTGATGTTATCCGGTATTAGCACCCCGTTGGGAGTGTTATCCCCAACTCGGGGGCAGGTTGCCCACGTGTTCCTCACCCGTTCGCCACTCTACTAGGGATCATCCCATCCCCGAAGGAATGTTCAAATCCCGTTCGCGTTCGACTTGCATGCCTAATCCACACCGCCAGCGTTCGTTCTGAGCCAGGATCAAACTCTCCGTTGTCAGAAATATCTTAAGACGACTTTCGCCGCCTTACTTGTTTTAAGGACTCCAAAGCGTCAAGCATGCCTGTGTGCACTATTCTTTTTTCAAAGAGCGAAGTATGCGATCAGCAGATTCTACTCCTCTGCCGACCTTTTAACTTAATCGAAGCTCGGTAAATGTCAAGCTGTTTAAAGAACTTCGCTGTGTTTTTGTCCGCTGCTTAATTTACCAGAAGCCGGGATGCCTGTCAAGCTCTTTTTAGGCCTATTATCTCAACTCCCGGCCAAAATTCACAACTATCGGTATAGCCCGCCCCGGTAGCGGCCTTGAGCCCGGCTCCCGGGTCATGAGCGGCGAAAAACGGCCTTCCTGAACTCCCGCCCAAGCCTCACCACAACCTCATCCACCCCGGCCACGGGGAGTTCGAAATCAGGGTCCGTGATCTTCTCACCGTCGATCCGGACGGCCCCCGCCTTTATCTTCCGCCTGGCCTCTCCCCCGCTCTTGGCAAGGCCCACATCCCGGAGGAGGTTGACGATCCAGATCTTGTCCCCCTCCACAGCCACGGTTTCGGTCTTTACGGTCTTAAGATCAAGCGTGCCGCGCTTGGCTCCGAAACGGCGCTCGAACTCTTCGTGGGCCGCCCTGGCCTCGGCTTCGCCGTAGTACATCGTAACAACCTCGCGGGCGAGACCCGCCTTAATGTTCTTCGGGTTCTCGGTGCCCTGCTTTAAGGAATTCCCGATACGCTCGAGCTCATCCTTACCGGTTTCGGTGGCGAGTTCGTAGTATCTCATGATCAGGGTATCCGGTATGGACATCAGTTTGCCGTACATCTCATTGGGATGTTCATCGATCCCGACATAGTTGCCAAGCGACTTAGACATACGCTCGTTACCGGATATGCCTTCGAGTATGGGAACGGTGACGGCTACCTGCGGCTCCTGCCCCGCATTCTCCTGTATCTGCCTGCCCAAGAGCAGATTGAACTTCTGTTCGGTACCGCCGAGTTCGACATCGGCCTTGATGGCTACCGAGTCATAGGCCTGCATCAAGGGGTAGATGAGCTCGTGAAGACTTATGGGTTCAGACGCCTTGAAGCGTTTATCGAAATCGTCGCGCTCAAGTATCCTTGCCACCGTGATCTGACAGATCATGCCCATGCTCTCGAGGAACGTGAACTCCGAGAACCACTCCCCGTTTCTCCTTATCTCGGCCTTCGAGACATCGACGATCTTACCGAACTGCTCAAGATAGGTCGTTGCATGGGCCTCAACCTCTTCGCTCTTCAGCCGTGGCCTGGTCTTGGACCGACCGCTCGGGTCACCGATCATCGCGGTATAGTCACCCACGATAAGAACGACCTGATGGCCGAGACGCTGGAAATCGCGGAGTTTTCTCAAGCCCACGGCGTGGCCCAGGTGGATGTCGGGTGCGGTGGGATCGAAGCCCTGTTTGACCCTGAGCGGCTTCTTCCTCTCAAGGGAGTGTTTTATCTTTAGAGCGAGCTCATCCTCGCTGATTATCTCCTCAACGCCGCGCCTTATGACGGCCAGCTGGTTTTCGACCTCGCGGTCAAGTGAAGAGCTCAAACCGCACCTCCCGATTAGTCAGGAATCTATCAGCTGAGGGGATGGGTTGCAAGCAAATTGGGCGCTCGAGCGTCTCATGAGGGGGAAGCGGTAATCCCTTGAACTTACTGTGACCGTGGTTTAGATTGGGGGCGAGGTTAGCATGATGGGGAACAAGTCACCGGAGGACAAAGGATATCTCGGGGAGCGGGGCGAGCAGGCTCCAACGGCTAACGGTCTGAAACGGCCGGTCATGGGCCGCATACCGAAGAGCCATATGATCGTGGTTGTTGTTATGGCATGCATCCCGGTAGGCCTCATGCTGGGTCTCTATCTCTGGTTCTCGCAGGACCTGCCTTCAACGGACGACCTGGTGTCCGTGAGACCGTGGACACGGACCGTCCTCTATGATGTCCACGGGGTCCCGATCAAGTCATTCTACGAACAGGACAGGGTGATCGTAGCCCTCGATGAGATCCCTCAAAACCTGACCGATGCCTTTATAGCCACGGAGGACCGCAAGTTCTACCGCCACTGGGGACTCAATATACTTGCCATCGGAAAGGCGATCTTCGAGGATGTCGTAGCCCGGAGCATCGTCCGCGGGGCAAGCACCATTACCCAGCAACTGGCCAGGAATCTCTTCCTCACCCAGGAGCAGACCATCACACGCAAGATAAAGGAAGCGATTCTTGCGATACGGATCGAGCGCCACTACACCAAGGAAGAGATCCTGACGATGTATCTCAATCAGATCTACTTCGGTGACGGGGCCTATGGTGTCGAAGCGGCGGCCAGGAGATTTTTCGGAAAGCCGGTGGGGGAGCTCACGCTCGCCGAATGTTCGATCCTTGCGGGGCTTCCGAGGAACCCGGGGGCGTATTCCCCCAGGAGACATCTCGAGCGGGCCAGACAACGGCAGGCCATAGTACTGGCATCCATGATCGAGATGGATATGATAACGGCCGAAGTGGCGGCCGTGGCCAAGAACGATACGCTGAGAATCATGCAGGGCGAGGTTGCCGAGGTGGGCGCATACTTCACCGAACACATAAGACGGATGCTTGAGGACAAGTACGGGGCGTCCGCGCTCTACCGCGACGGCTTGAAGGTCCATACGACGCTCGATCTCACGCTCCAGGAGGCAGCCGAGAAGGCCGTGGAGACCAACCTGAGAGCGATGGAGAAGCGGCTGGGGTATGAGGCCCGGGACACGACGGGTGCTGTTACGACCACCGGTGAGGGCACGCGCACTGACTACATTCAGGCGGCCCTTGTAGCAATCGATCCTGAAACAGGCCACGTAAAGGCTATGGTGGGGGGCAGAGACTATATCGACAGCAACTTCAACAGGGCCACCCAGGCGTTGCGCCAGCCGGGAAGCGCTTTTAAGATCTTTGTCTATGCGGCGGCAATAGCCAGCGGGCTAACACCCGCCGATATCGTGATGGATGACCCCATAGTCGTCGATATGCCCGACAGCACGCAGTGGCGGCCCAAGAACTTCACTGAGACATTTGCGGGCCCGGTTACGCTGAGACATGCGTTGGCCAAGTCGATCAATATCCCGGCCATAAAGGTCGCCGAGCGTATCGGCCAGGGCACGGTGATCCACTATGCCCGCAAGATGGGTATAACGAGCCCGCTCAAGCCCTACATGTCGATTGCACTGGGCTCATTCGAGGTGACATTGCTCGAACTCGTATCCGCGGTCGGCGTGCTCGCAACCTCGGGTATCAGGGCCGAGCCGGTTGTCATTACGAGGATCGAATCCAGGGACGGCAGAATCCTCGAACGCCACCTGCCCCGCAAGTCGGAGGCCATAAGCGCACAGACCGCATATGTCGTCAATTCGATGCTCCAGAGCGTGGTCAGGGAGGGTACGGGCCAGGCCATCAAATGGCGCGGGATAACACGTACGCTCGCGGGTAAGACCGGTACGACGGATGATTATACCGATGCCTGGTTCGTAGGCTTCTCACCCGATCTCGCAGTCGGTGTCTGGTCGGGATTCGACGAGAAGCGTTCGATGGGTGAGCGGGAGACCGGTGCACGGGTGTCACTCCCCATCTGGATAGATTTTGTGACGGCGGCCCTGGCAGAAGTGCCCGATAGACCCTTTTCGGAACCTCACGGAATCGTACGGAGGGAGATCTGTACCGAGACGGGCTTCCTGGCTACGAGCCACTGTCCTACGCGAAGGTCGGAGGTCTTTGTGAGTGGAACCGAAACGTTGCGTTTCTGCGATCTTCACCGTACGGGCCGGCTTTTGCTGGACCTGGAAGAATCGGTCCATTAAGGGTCAGTTACCCCTTGAGCCCACCCTGCCTATCACAAGCCGTCTTGCGGCAGGCTTCTTCGCAGACAGGCTGATAGCACCTTTAAGGAGCCGGGCACACCTGAGCCCAACCGGCCGGTCACTCGAATGGATACGGGCGATCGCTTCACCCTTTGCAACCAGGTCACGTCTCTTCTTGAAGAACTCGACACCGACGGCAGGATCGACGCGGTCATCCGCTTTCAGTCTGCCTGCACCGAGCGTCGTGGCGATCTCACCCACAGCGAGGGCATCGATATCGGATACATAGCCCCGCCGTGAGGCCCGAACATTAAACGTAAAGGCGGCCCTGGCCAGCATACCGGGATCCGCGATCACACGGGGATCGCCTCCCTGGACTTTTATGAGTTCTTCAAACTTCTGTAGGGCCTTGCCACCCAGGAGCGCGCTTCTGAGAAGTGTATTGGCCTCGGCTCTCTTCTTGGCCCTGCCTGCAAGAAGGAGCATCTCGGAGCCCAGAGCAAGGGTAACCTCGATGAGGTCCTCAACCCACTTGCCCTTGAGAACCTCTATCACCTCTTTGATTTCAAGGGCATTACCGACCATGAAGCCGAGCGGTTCATCCATCCGGGTAAGCAGTGTCGTCGTCTTCATGCCGAGCATCGATGCAACCCTGGTAAGAAGCCGTGCGAGTTCCTCTGCCTCTTTAGGTCTCTTCATGAACGCACCCTCACCGCACTTGAGGTCGAAGACGACTGCATCAGCCCCGGAGGCTATCTTCTTACTCAGGATGCTCCCCACCATGAGCGGCTGGCACGCCACGGTTGATGTCACATCGCGTATGGCATAGAACTTCCTGTCGGCGGGTGCGATCTCATCGGTCTGGCCTATGATCGAGATACCGACCTTGTTTACGACCCGCTCGAACTCACGTGAGGTCAAGTTCGTCCTGAAACCGGGGATCGACTCGAGCTTATCCAGGGTCCCGCCCGTATGGCCGAGCGCCCGCCCCGAGACCATCGGTACCTTAACACCGACCGAGGCGACAAGCGGGCCAAGTATGAGCGAGATCTTGTCCCCCACACCACCCGTAGAGTGTTTATCCACTTTTCGGCCACGTATGCTCTTGAGTTTGAGGACCTTGCCTGATGCGACCATGGCGGCGGTAAGATCACGCGTCTCCGCGATGGTCATACCTTTGAAGAAGACAGCCATCAGGAAAGCGGAAAGCTGGTAATCGGGGATCTCACCCGTCGCCGAGGCCCTGACGAACCAGTCGATCTCCGCGTGGCTGAGGGCCGTACCGCTCTGCTTACGGGCGATTAAATCAGTTGCCGAAAACGATTCCCGTGAAGTACGGCCCATCACGCTCTATCCACCGACGATCTTGACACTGGCGCTTGCGCCGATTCGTGTTGCACCCGCTTCGACCATACGGGCCGCCGTCTCCGCATCCCTTATCCCGCCTGAGGCCTTGACCCCCATCTTCGCACCCACCACGCCCCGCATGAGCCTTATGTCATCCACCGTAGCCCCACCCGGACCGAAGCCGGTCGATGTCTTGACGAAATCCATACCGCTTGTCTTTGCGATCTCACACGCCTTTATCTTCTCATCATCCGTAAGGAGAGCGGTCTCTAAGATCACCTTGGTTATGACATTCCTGCCACAGGTCTCTTTGACGTCTCTCATATCCTGCTCTACGAGCTTATAGTCTCCGGACTTCATGGCCCCCACATTCATCACCATGTCGATTTCGCGCGCCCCGTCAAGCATGGCCTTCCTGGTCTCGTAGGCTTTGATCTCTTTCTTGTTGGCACCAAGCGGAAAGCCCGTGACCGAGCAGACCTTGACCTGTGTCCCCTCCAGCAGGCTGCTCGCGCGCCTGACGTTACAGGGATTCACACAGACACTGGCGAAAGTGAATTCCCGTGCCTCAGCACAGAGCTTATCGATGTCAGCCTGGCTGGCATCGGGCTTAAGGAGGGTATGATCGATGAGCGGGGCGATGCCGCTACCGACCGGGGCAGCGCCGAGTGAGGAGCTTATCCGCGCCGCACCGGCATTCTTTATCTTCTCAACCGCCTCGGGTACCTTCTCAACGCACTTACCGCAATTCACGCACACCGCGCACGCACTCTCGCTGCATCCCGGCCCGCTCGTTTGCTGTCTCTCCTGTCCGAGCCTGGTCAGGACATCCCGGACGACTCTTTCGACGATCGCGTCATAGTCCTGCATCAAGACCATCCCTTTCGATCCTGGCTATCTTCTCGATTCGTGGCACGTGCCTGCCCCCTTCAAACGGCGTGGCAAGCCATGTCTTTACCATCCGCCGGGCAAGACCGCGATTTATGAAATTCGATCCCAGCGAGAGCACGTTGGCATCGTTGTGGAGCCTGCTAGACCTGGCGGATTCCACGTCATGGCACGTGGCCGCCCTGATACCACTGACCTTGTTTGCCGCAATCGCCGAGCCGATACCAACTGCATCTATCAGGATCCCGAAGTCACAGGTCTTCGTGACAACCTTCTCCGCCACACGGAGCGCAATGACCGGATAGTCACCCGCCCCGCCCTCCGTGATACCGCAGTCCACGACCAGATGACCGAGCTCGCACAGGTACTCGCTGATCCGTGACCTCAAGACGAGCCCCCTGTGGTCGGAACCAATGGCGATCCTAAGCCGTGCGGCCCCGTCACCCGCAAGCCGTTCTTCGGGCACCCTGGCCTTCTCGAAGCGGACCTGTGGCTTCTCACCGGCGAATGCGCGCCCCACTATCTCGTCGATCCGTTTGCCGAAGTCTGTGCTCACATGCTACCTCATAACCTGAAGGGCTTCGGGAGAAGCGAGCTCAGCTCATACGTGTCGACCTTGCCGTCGGAGCCTGCAATGATTACCTCGTCGACATCAAACTCCCGCATCACCTGAAGGCATGCACCGCACGGCGTCGGAAACTCCATGCCCTCCGCGACTATGGCCACTTTCTTGATCTTTCGGTGCCCGGCGGCCACCGCAGCGAATAGCGCTGCCCGCTCGGCACATATCGTGAGCCCGAACGATGCGTTCTCAACGTTGCACCCGCTGAAGACCTCACCGCTTTCCGTCAGGACGCTTGCCCCCACCTTGACTCCCGAGTAACGCCCATATGCGTGCTCACGGGCTTTGCCCGCCCGTTCGATCAACTCTCTGTCATCCACTCTGTATCTCCCTTAGAAAGCTCCTGCCCGCCTCCACCCGGACATCGAAGATCTCTGCTATGGTAGCACCTATGTCGGCGAATGTCCCGCGTGTGCCGAGATCAACGCCGCCTTTAAGGCGCTTACCGTAAACCAGAAGCGGTACGTACTCTCTCGAATGATCCGTGCTTGGTGTAGTCGGATCCGTTCCATGGTCTGCCGTGATTATAAGCATATCCTCATCACGAAGGCCAGTCGTAATCTCGGGCAGGGCCGAATCGAACTCCTCAAGTCCGCGCCGGAAGCTCGGGACATCGTTGCGGTGGCCCCAGAGCATATCGAAATCCACCAGGTTCGCAAATACGAGGCCGTTGATCTTCTCTCCAGTGTGTTCGATGATTCTCTCGATCACCTCGGTGTTGGAACGTGTGTGTATGGTCTCGCTGAAACCCCGTCCGGCAAAGAGATAGTCGACCTTGCCGATGGAAATGGACGCAAGTCCCGCATCGAGGAGCTCATCAAGCAGTGTTCTCCTGGGCGGCGGGAGTGAAAAATCCTTGCGGTCCGCCGTGCGCGTGTAACCGCCGCTTGGACCCGTAAAGGGACGGGCAATCACACGCCCGACCGCGTGCTTTCCCTCAAGCAGCCCGCGGGCAGTCAGAGAGAAGGCGTAGAGCTCTTCAAGCGGTACCACATCCATGTGCGCCGCAATTTGAAACACACTATCGGCTGAGGTGTAGACAATGAGTTTGCCCGTTCGAACATGCTCATCACCCAGATTCTTAATGATCTCGGTACCCGAGGCAGCGATATTGCCGATGACCTGCCGGCCGGTGGCCCGCTCAAAGGGCTCAATCACCTCGGGCGGAAAGCCGTCGGGATAAAGCGGAAGCGGTGTGTCGAGGTTGAGCCCGGCAATCTCCCAGTGGCCCGAGGTTGAGTCTTTACCGGGTGAGGCCTCCGCCAGCCTGGCGTAGCTCGCACCGGGCCGGGCCTGCGGTGCCACGCCTCTTATCGGTGCTATGTTTCCAAGGCCCAAATTCTCAAGATTGGGAAGGTTAAGCCCGCCTACCGCTTCGGCGACATTTCCGAGCGTATTGCTGCCTTCGTCACCATAGAGATTGGCGTCGGGAAGGGCTCCGACGCCGACGCCATCAAGGATGATAAGCAGTACCTTCCGGGACGGGGACGTCAAGCTTTCTTGTCACCGCCTTCAGGCTCTTCGACCTTCTCGGGCACGAGCTTGAGCTTGGCGTACTGGAGGATCAGCTTCTTCTGGCCGAGCTTCTCGAAGGATACCACGATACATGTTTCTTCGCGCAACGGGTAGATATCAAGGACATCGCCCTCACCCAGCTTGGCATGTTTCACCCTGTCCCCGATCTTGAACTCCGGTTTTGAAGCGACCATGTTGTTACACCTTTCAGCTTAGTGAGATACCCGCCTTGGGCAACCGCTCCCCGACAAGGGTCACGATACCCGTGATTCGGCCCTCTGCTATGTAGACTCTCGGGACCCGCTTGCCGATGCCGCATGTGATCTCATACGATATCGTGTTGCACCGTTCAGCGATCTCATAGACAGTTATCTCATCGTCTCCCTGCTTCCCGAATATCACTACCTCATCACCCACCGCAACACCCGGTATATCCGAGACATCCATAAGGGTCATATCCATTGTCACCCTACCCACAATCGGGGCACGCTGTCCCCTCACAAGGAAACTGCCCGTATTGGATAGGGCCCGGGGGAGACCGTGACCGTAGCCGACAGCGACAGCCGCAACACGCGAGTCCTTGTCGAAACGGTAGGTTCTGCCGTAACTCACGGTCTTTCCCTTCTTGACGTCCTTAACGTTCACCACCCTCGACATGAAGCTCATCGCGGGCTCAAGCCCCATCCCATTGAGGCCCGGGCTGGGGAACATCCCGTAGATCATCCCGCCGGGTCTTACCATATTGAAATGACTGCCCGGATTCTGCACGATCGCGGCACTGTTGGCTGTGTGTCGCAGCGGAAACTCAAGTCCTTCGTCCCGGAGGGTCTCAACGATCGTCTGAAAGGCGCGGACCTGACCCGACATGTACTCCCTGTCTTCGTCGTGGGTTGACGGGAAGTGGGTGTAGAGGCCCTCTACCTCGATCCCGCTAAGGCCGGCGAGCGTCTTTAAGAA
>JALGZP010000163.1 GCA_025774845.1 bacterium | reverse complement strand
ATGGAATGTCCGAATTGCCATTCAGACAACCCCGATGACAGCCGCTTCTGTAGCCGGTGTGGGAATTCCATGGTCGATGCTCCTACCACACCCCCGACTGCGACCACCCAGCATCTGAGCAGCAGGGCCACCCTTGACTTCGCGCCCGGACGTCACTTCGGAACGAGATATCAGATTGTGGAGGAGATCGGACGGGGCGGTATGGGTGTTGTCTATAAGGCCATAGACAAAGAACTGGATCGTGTGGTTGCGCTTAAGATGATAAGACCCGAGTTGAGTTCCGATCCTAAGATGGTGGATCAATTCAAGCGTGAACTCACCCTTGCCAGTGAGATCAGCCATGAACACGTGATAATGAGATCAGCCATGAACACGTGATAAGAATTCACGATCTCGGTGAGACGGATGGCATCAAGTACATATCGATGAAGTACATCGATGGTACGAGCTTGAGCGATCTCATCCGCACGGCGGGTAGGCTGACAACGGAGAAGGCAGTCGGTATTGCCGGACAGGTCTGCCAGGCCCTCACGGCTGCCCATGGTAAGGGGGTCATACACAGGGACCTCAAGACCGAAAACATCATGCTGGATCGCAAAGGAAATGTTTATGTGATGGACTTTGGGATCGCAAGATCGCTAGGTGCCGCCGAGGTAACCGCCAAGGGCGTTGTTATAGGCACCCCGAACTACATGTCCCCCGAGCAGGCTAAAGGCAAGACGGCCGAAGCACGTTCTGACATATACTCGCTTGGGTGCATTCTCTACGAGATGGTAACGGGAAAGAAGGTCTTTGAGGCGGATACGATTGAGGGACTGATTCATAAGCATATCTCCGAGACTCCACGGCCGCCTTCTGATATAAACCCGCGCATCCCTCCCACGCTTGAGCCGGTCATTCTTAAGTGCCTTGAGAAAGACCCCGCACGACGCTACGCATCGGCTGGAGAACTCAACAGCGCGCTCAAGCGGATCAAACCGGATCTCAGCACACCGACCGACAGAACGGAGCGGTTGGAAAAGGCAGCTGAGGCCGAAAAGGAAGCCTCCATCGCGGTGCTTCCCTTCAGAGACATGAGTCCGGAGAAGGACCAGGAGTACTTCTGCGACGGTATGGCTGAGGAGCTGATAAACGCTCTGGTCAAGGTGGAGGGCTTACGGGTCGCCGCACTGACCTCGGCGTTTCAGTTCAAGGATAGAGGGACCGACATCCGGTCGATCGGTGAGCAATTGAATGTCAGGACGGTGCTCGAGGGTAGCGTACGCAAGGCAGGCAACCGGCTCCGCGTTACTGCTCAACTTGTGAATGTTGACGACGGATATCATGTCTGGTCGGATAGATACGACCGTGATTTATAGTCAGCGCGCTCAGACTCAAGCTCGTCGACAAAGGCGGTAAGCGTCTGACCCGCCCTGCCACTGAGGACCCCGAGGCGTACAATCTCTATCTCAAGGGCCGGTATTACTGGAACAAGCGTACCACTGAGGGTGTCAAGAAGGGCATGGAGTACTTCGAACAGGCGATTGAGCGGGATCCTGCCTATGCTCTTGCCTATGCCGGGATTGCGGATTCCTATCTCCTGCGGGAAGACATACCTCCGCAGGAAGCATATCCTAACTCCAAAGCAGCTGCACTGAAGGCGATCGAAATCGACAGCACACTTGCGGAACCCCATGCTTCGCTCGGTCTTGCCGCTATGAGCTATGACTATGATTGGGCCACTGCCGAACGGGAGCTTAAGACCGCCATTGAGCTTAATCCGAGCTACGCAACCGCGCATCAATGGTACGCCCTGTACCTAATGATGACGTCGCAGCCGGAGGAGGCATTGAGAGAAATCAGAGTCGCACAGGAGCTGGACCCACTCTCGCTGATAATCAATACCGCCGCGGGGTTTTTTGCCTTCTTCGCCCGCCGCTATGATGACGCCATCCGGGAAAGCCGGAGGGTGAATGACATGGATCCCAGCTTCCCTCACGGGCATTTGGTGCTTGCACTCGTTTACGAGCAACAAGGGAAGATTGATGATGCGATAGCTGAGTTCGGAGAGGTGTTCAGGCTTGAGGGAGATGAGGAAACCGCTAAGGCAATTAGCGAGACATTTGCAGCAGCCGGTTACGAGGCGACAATGCGGGACCTCGTCAAGCGTATGCTTAATCGTCCGGGCGGCCTCAGGCCACCGTATGGGTTCATTGCCCACATCCTGGTGCGCCTAGGGGATAAGGATGAGGCCATTGCATATTTGGAAAACGCTTACGAGGAGAAGTACCCGGACCTAGCACAGTTCCTGGTCGATCCGGTTTTTGACAGTATAAGCTCGGAACCGCGTTTCCAAGACCTTCTGCGCCGTATCGGTCTCAAACCCTAATGGCGACGGCTGCGGCACCACGGAAAACACTTAATTTCAAGACCTGACCCCAGGGTCTGCTGTGTGATTGCGAGACTCGCAAAGTTGAGGTAATCCCCTAAGCGGCGGGTTTGGTTGCCCAGAGTACCCAGGTCACGGGGGTGAACTGCTTTGAACTGAGTTCCATCCCGAGATCTGTGAAGACCGGGTGCAACTCCTCGATTCTGGCAAAGTACTCATCTTCCATCCAGTCGTAGCGTTCAAGGGCCGCTCGCTCGGCCTCGGCGCTCTCGAAGATCAGATCACCCATTACCCAGGCCCCACCCGGTTTAAGCACTCTTACCATCTCACGGATACCGTCCGGCTGTATGGGTCGTGGAACATGGTGAAAGGCATATGTGCTTACAACCGCGTTAAAACTTCGGTCAGGACAGGGAATCGAAAGAAAAGGCCGGTCTGCGAGGCAAAGATCGATTCCTTGATCGACGCAACCCTTTTCACGTGCGAGGGCAAGCATCCGACGTGATGGGTCAAGACCTATGACACGTGCCCCCTTCTGAGCGAGCAGTAGAGCCAGATTGCCGGTACCTGTACCCAGATCCAGAATCATGCTTTCGGGAGCGGGGTTTGCATGGCTCACCACCAATGCAAGCACTTCATCGTAGCGGGCATATACGGGATCGTCTGAGATGACCCAGCCGTCATAGGCATCGGCCCACTCGTCAAAATCCCAGGTTTTCCATTCTTCAGTCATCAACTACATCGGTCTTGGGATAGAAGTTACTCCAGGCAAACCAGAAGACAGGCAGGACCTTGATCTCTTCGAGCTCAATCCCTCCGAGGTCTCCGCCGGTACTCACACCTCTAACCAGATCCCATGTTGAGCCGGTTTCCTCGTCCTGAACATCGAGAGTATCTGCAACCTGTTTGAAGTGAAGATCGATACTGTCCGCCCGGGCGACATATGCTCTCACTCCACCATCACCGGCCAGAAATACAACGACGGGGTCCTCCCCCACCCGGATGTTCGCGAGTGGATCGGATTCCAGCCGTCCACCGGTGACAGCCGCCGCGAAAGGACCACGGACAACTCCATAAACGATGCTTTTACCCGGAAGCCGTTCCCTGAGCCACTCGACATTGAACATCCCGGCCCGGTCAGGATCCTTGAAGTATCTCTCGTAGCGGGAGCTCAGGACTTCCTGCTCCTTCTTGAGCACCTGGGTCCCGGGGTGTTCGCTCACCCACTCGGCCCACGTCGCCTGAACAGATGGTATGGTTTCAAGATACCGGCCCTTCATCGGGCCGTCGAGGGCTTCTCCGGTAACGTGGCTCCAGAGTGTGCCTGTCTCATTATCCTGCATGATCAGGCTGTTTCGCCAGAGTTTGCCCGATACGATCAAGGTGAGTGTCGTGTCTTCCATGTCGCGGACGTAGACCACGTCCGTATGGCACAGCGGTCACCAGGTAGCGGCGATCGGTACATCCGCGATCATGTCGTTCACGATCTCGTGGGCATCGAGGTGCCAGAGTGAATAGGCCTTGACCTCACCACCGAGCATGATGCCTAAAACAGGCTCATCGGCCGACATCTGCTCTGCCGCATCGTCCCCCGTCAGGAACTCCGG
>JALGZP010000090.1 GCA_025774845.1 bacterium | reverse complement strand
TGCCCGGGGAGCCACTTACATGTCACGACGACTTCGTCTCTCGGGGAATACCACTGCTTTCCGGGGCATTGAGATGCGCAACCAATGCGCTGAATTGTGCATCGAATTAGAATTAAAGGCTACCGTAAGCAGGAGGCGTTTTCATCCTAATTCCAGAAACGGAAACCGGGAGGACCTCATGAGTATTTTGAGAGAGTTTCAATCTGATGGACATATCTCTCTCCATTTAGCACTGATAATCGTAGTTGTCGCCGCCACCTTATTCGTAAACTGCGAGACTGGTAGAGATAGCGGCGGAGGGGGACCCGATATACCCCCTTCTGGTCAAGGAACAATTAGGGTCAGAACAAGAACCACTGGTACTGGTATTGATCCGGATGGATATATGGTAGCTCTTGATGATGGAACGCCAGTTGCCATTGGAATAAACGATACCAAGTATTTTGAAGATGTTAGTGCTGGCGCATCAAGTGAGCATAAAGTTGAATTAACTGATATAGACCAGGCATGCGACGATCCTGGGACGAGGTTGGAGACAGTTCCGATTGATGATACCCTAACGGTTGATTTCAATGTCGAGTGTGATAGTCTTCTTATTTCCGGCACAATCTGGGTGTCCGTGATTACCGGCGGTAGCAGTCCGGATGATTCTTACTACATAGTTGTCGATGGCACTGATTCAACACTGATAACGACCGGTGCACGGCTTCCTGATACGGTTGATGTCTATCTAGACTATATTGCTCCCGGGTCGCATCAGGTGGCGATAGTTGATGTGGCTGGCAATTGTTCGGTAGCACCAGGAGATGGTATACAGACCGTTGAAGTTATAACAAGTGCTATTGCCGAGGTATTATTCACGGTTAGTTGTACCGGGGGAACCGGATCGGCGGATGTTGTATATGCCGCAGATGGTCCGGGTGGTATGCAGCAGATCTGGGTTATGGATTCCACCGGTAATAGCCGGGTACAACTTACATCCGGCTCGGATGAAGTTGGTTTCCCGCGTTTCTCGCCCGATGGCACAAGAATCGGATACTACCAGAGCGTGGATCATGGATCGGGGAATATGGGGGGTGCCATATTCATTATGAATTCTGACGGCACTGACAAAACTGATGTTACCGGTCCGGCTAATCTGGATATGAGTCTCTTTTGCTGGTCACCTGATGGGACCATGATAGCGGGGTTTGGGACCGAACTTGATCCGCCAAGTTTCCAATCTAAACTCTATACCCTCGATCTAAGTTCTAATACCGTTGCTGAAGTACTCATTACTGACTTTCATCTGTTTTCCGGATACTATGCTATTGATTGGTCACCCGATGGTTCGAAGTTTATCTTTCACTCTTCCGGACCCGGTGGATCGGTGTGGACTGATATTTACACCGTCCCTGACAATGGTGGAATAGCAGCAGTTTTGGCCGCCGATCAGTCGGGCGGTAACGGATTCTTCAACCCCAAGTATTCGCCAGATGGCAGTATGATCTCCATGCATGATGGTATCGGATGGGGGATCTGGACAATGGGTAATGATGGCAGCAGTTTAACGAAGATAATCCCCAGAACGACCGGCGGCGGCAATCCCGATTGGTTGCCGGATGGACAGAGGATTGGTTTTACAGGGTCAGTTCAGGGGGGGATATTGGTTACAGACCTCAGCGGCAAAATCGTTGAGTCAATTGCCACAGATATTCCAATCTATAATCATGAATGGAATAAGAATAGATGACAAAAACCACGGTGACCTGATCCCCTGAAACGAGACCAGTATCTGTCTTAGAGATATGTTAGATTTGGACATGCCCCCACAGTATCCCACAATGTAACGCTTTCAGACATTTGTCCGGGGAGCCACTTCTGTTTTGGGAGATGAGGTGGTGGGACACTCCCCACGCAGAGGAATACTGCCCTAGAAGAGAAAGCGAATGCCGGCGAGCACTTTAGGGTCAGGATCAGGCTGGGTGCCGTTCTGTTCCCAGGACGCGGGAATTCGCACAAGCCCCTCCAAGATAACCGAGGCTGTAGTGTACTTGATTCCCGGAGAGACATAGAGGACTGCTCCCCCGGTATTGTCAACATCATCGCCATCCAGCCGGGCAGCCCTCGCATCCTCGTAATTCAATTCCAATACGGGGAACAGCGAGGAATATGCACTTCCGCCGATGCTGTATTGGTATGAAAATGCAGCATCCAGCGAAGATACATCACCGGGAACGAGGCCGTCCTTGTCTCGGTCGTCGACACCATTCCATCTGTAAGCCATATTAACGTCGGATGCCCAGGGGCCCGACCGCCATGAGAAAAACAGGCCGCCGGCCAAGTCCCAGGTATCGGAAGAAAAAGTATCGCCGCCCGTCGGCATCTCAAAGGCAAGCGTCGGCGCAATTCCGAACGTATGGTGCCGTGTATTCCTGCGGTACGCCTTATACTTGACAAGAGCAAAAAAGTCGGCGAGCCCGCTCTTAGTCTCCGTGCTCCCGCCCATCGTCATACTCCTGCGTGCTATTATCTGTCTCACCATCAATGTGAGGTCCGATCGAACTCCATAGGCCAGGACAACCGGAAACATGTACATAGTCATCTCGGACATCTCGTCGGAACGCTGCATGTATCTCGCCTGAGCCCTCAGAATCCAGCGATTCTCTGCGGGGGTAAGGCCAGCATCCACGCTGATTCCGCCGGCGTGAGAGATTCCCGCAAGTGGAGACAGGCAAGTGATTATGGCAACAGTTATAAGTTGAAGGTGTCTCATTTTCAGTACGCTCCGATCTCGCTACCTCAGACGTTCACCCGGGGTGAAATTCGCGCGGCGAATTAGGTCGAAGATCACTTCATCTTCGAGCTCGGCGCCGGGCTTTAGAGTGACCACCACGTGTTTCTCTTTCCAATTGGCCTCAGATGTCTCTACAGCCGGGATCTCGTTTAGCAGCTTCTCCAGCCCGCCATGGCAGCCCGGACAGCCCATTCCAAAGACCTCATAGGCCCGGACCTCAAGGCCCTCGGTGGTGTGTGCAGGTGCGCCGCTGCGTCCGGTAGAGCACCCGAATTCACTCAGTAGCATCACACACAAAACCAGGAGCAGGGCGAACCGTCGGACCGCGTACGTTTCCACTTTCATCGCAACACCGCTTCCCATGAATCGAGCATCTGCATTCTCCTCCAGTGTCAACCGGCTCTAAGGGCTGGTCCCGGTAGAACAGAAAGCCGAACATACAATCATACAATAGGTAACCATACTACATACCGTTTTCACAGTCAACGCTCCGGGCGGATTCTGCAACCCTTATCTTCACCGCCTCAGAACCGCGCACTCAGACGTCTCTCCCGGGAGGAAGGTTGCAGGCGCTTTTCATTTGACTCTCACGTTTCCGTTTCCTATATTTCGGTAATACGAAATAACTGCCACGGCGGCACTACTACAATGGAGGTCATTGGGGAGGTCATTAGATGAAAAGGCGCGAAGTGAATCGAATTAGCTCAGGTAGGGGATCAGCCATTGCGGCAATAGGGCTTGGACTGGCAATAATACTCATCGCGGGCAGTTCAGCGATAGCGGAATCGGGCCTTGGAGCCGTCAAGGGTAGGGTCTTTGACATCCATGATGGGAGCAGCCTTCCGCATACCAACGTCGTGATCATCGGAACCAGCAGAGGTGCGGCTTCGGACAGAAACGGTGAGTTTCTGATAGACCGGGTTCCAGCCGGCCAGTATCAGGTCAGAGCCTCTTTCGTTGGCTTTGAGTCTGCTGTAAAGACGGTAACCATAAAGCCGGATGAAGAAGCTCTTGTGGAGTTTCATCTGCGTCAGGATTTCTTCCGCACCGAGCAGGTTGTTGTTACGGCAACGCGTACGCAAAGGCTCCTGGAAGTCGTTCCGGTTGTCACAGAGGTGATAGACCGGGAGGAGATCGAGGAGAAAGGAGCGGAGGATCTCTCCGAGATCCTTGAAGATCGGCCCGGTATAGCAATTGAAACAGGGACTACCGGGGACAGGTTCTTATATATGAATGGTGTTGACAGCAGGCGGGTAGCGGTGCTGGTCGATGGTCTGCCCCTCGCCGGTAAGCTGAACAACCGCATTCAACTCGACCTGATCGACTCGGATAACATCGGCCACATTGAGATCGTAAAGGGCCCGGGTTCCGCTCTCTACGGCAACGACGCGATGGGAGGGGTCATCAATATCATCACCGGGGAATATCCGAAAGCCCTGCAAATGAGGGCTAACACCCGGATCGGTTCAAATGGCCTCCTCAGCGGTGGCATCTCACTATCGGGTCAGAAGGACGCTTTTGGATACGCTTTCCGATTCGACCGGCTCAGCGAAGGCTCGGACAAAGGATCATCGGAGATCGATATCAAGAATACCGAATCGACCAGTCTCGGCGGCAAGGTCCGTCTGATAGATCCATTCCTGGGCACCCTGGAAGTAAGAGCCCAGTACAAGAACGACACACAAGGCTCCGAATCCATGTTTATGGGTGGCACGAATCAAAGCCAATTGGACGTCGATCACCTGAACTCCAGCCTCAAGTGGAACAGGATCTGCTCGGATAGATACGAGTTCCAGATTGTCGGTTACTATACCGATAACGAGAGAACTTACCAGTCTAAGGCATTGGATTCACCCCGGCCGGCGTCTGTCGACACTACAACTGACAACATCGTTGGGATCAGGTCTGACTTCTCCTTTGCCGCGAACGAAATGCTCAGGCTTGATGTCGGTGTTGACCTGTCAGATAATGATTACGATAATCCGCGGCTGGGTGAAACACAGACGAGAAAGCAAGTAGGCACATTCGCTCAGATCGAAACGAATCCGCTTGAGAACACCACCCTCGTGGCGGGTGCCAGATATGACAAGATCACGGATGTCGACGGCCACTTCAGTCCGCGTGTGAGTGCGATGTACTCTGTTACACCCGCTTTGAAGTTGCGGGCCTCCTGGGGACGCGGCTTTCGGGCACCGTCGTTCATCGAGCTCTACAGCGATTTTCAGATACCGATACCGGGTATGCCTCTGATGGTAGTCGGCAACCCTGATCTGAAGCCCGAGGAATCAGATGGTGGCAGCCTGGGCATTGAATATGTCTGGAATGACCTTCTGCTTGTGAGCACAAGTTACTTTCAAAGCGAATTCAAAGAGATGATTGTGGATTATCAAACCGAACCCTTCACCTATAGTTATCTGAATGTCGAGAAAGCAACCTTCAGGACTCTGGAACTCCAGACCGGACTCTATCTGTCGAAATCTCTAACGGCGACGGTATCATATAATTTCACAGACGTCGATCAGGACGAGGATGACGTCGCTATCTCGAAGATCTCACCTCATACTGCATCGTTACGGGTGGACTACAGACTGTGGAAGAGTCTGAGGCTCTCCCTGAGAGAGCAGTACTTCGGTGAGAGAGACATTCTTGTAGTCTCCGGCCACGGCGGTGAGCTGAGTACGGAGACGAAGGCCGGTTACAATCTCGCTGATGTGACCCTGTCCTATAAAGCCACCGATACACTTGCGTTCCGATTCGGCACCACGAACATCACTGACCACACAGATAAGGACTACGGTCCATGGGTCGGAAGAAGGGTGTTCCTGAGCATCAGCGATACAGGATTTCCGAGGTAGTCGGCCGTGAAGCATAACGGTGCCAGGCGATTGGCGGAACTTGCTCCAAAGATCATGAGCATGTTTCACGCTCTCGGCCGTCAACACGCATCGGGGGAGAAACTTCCGATGCGGCAGCTCCAGGCATTGCTCATATTGAATGCAGATAAGAGACTGACACTGAGTGATCTGTGTGAGAAGCTACGTTTGGCTCCCTCGACCGGGACAGAACTGGCAAATCGTCTGATTGACAAAGGTTTTGTCGAAAAAGCAGATGAGAGTGCCGACCGGCGAAAACATATCCTGACCCTGACCTCCAAGGGGGCCGGATTGCTGAGGAAACGTCAGGAGGCGTTGGCCGAAAGGTTTACCGGACTCTTAGAAGGTTTTGAATCTGAAGATCGAGAAGCGTTTGTCAAATCGTTTGACACGATCTGGAGGATTCTTTCGAAGTACCACCGAAAACGAGAGTCCACACGCGACTGAAACCTCGAGAGCTCCCCGACAGAGACTGGTCTCGTTTCCGAAGTTCACCATCAGCTGCATCCGGGCATTGACCGTGGATTGCTGATCAGGTCCCCGACTGGGTGTAGTCGATCTCAGAGCCGAGCATACTGTGCGGGATGAGATAGACGGCCAAGGTGACAATCGCCGCCGCAATGACCCAGCTACGCCCTCGGCCTTGTCTTCGAGTGCGCCACAACGCAATGATCCAGAACAGCACAGCGACTGCAGTCTTGTTGTCGGTGAGATCGTGCCCAAGTGGCCACCCTGTCCAGAATGCGCCAAACGCGAATTTCTGGACGATGGGGCCAAGGACCATTCCGCCGGCGATGATGAAGAGTGACGTCCAGAACGTGAGCGTGCGGGTCTTCGTACCCCTGGTGAGCGCCTCAAGGCCGGTCCGCGTCGAAAGCAGCATCGCCACAACCATGAACAGTACATGCGGGATCAGAATGATCGGTGGGACAGGGTCTCTGAACCTCATGATGACCGGTTCATCCGTCAGACTGTGTCTGCTGCCCGCGGCGCCGGTCAGTGTGACTACATACATGACCTTGCCTGCCGCGGGTTGCTTCGGAATGTCACTGACCAGGACATCACCCTCACGCCTGAGCGGAACTGTGCTCCATTGATCATCACTCTTGTATCTGCGAAGCCGTGTCTCGCCAGTGACCTGCGTATCCGGCACCGTGATTCGGAGCTCGGCATCGGCCGTGGTTTCGTGGCTGCGGAGAAGCTTGAACTTGACGATGTTACCGCCGATCTCGACGTTACCGCGAACAGGGTATGTCGGTCCTGTAACACGCAAATACACAAACACGCTGAGAGTGAGCACCGCAGTCAAGACCCAGAGCAGTAGTTTTCGCTTCACAACCAGATCCTCCTGATGTCAGTTGTCTTCCAATATAGATATAGATCAACGGTCAAAAGTCAACTGAATAGCGAAGACTGAAGAGGAACCACCGGCACCTTCCGCTGGGCGAGTGTTCATCCGGACTTGCTGCTTGATCTTTGCGCGCCCCTCTTGTATAAGAGCATTGCGCGGGGCAACAATACCGCAATCACTCACATTGGTCGTATCGGCACTCGAGAAAAACACTCGGGAGCTCGTCGCGGCCGGTTACCCTGGAAGGGGGCAACAAGATGCTCTGCAAAAAGACAGGGTGGGCGAAGGCCTGTGTGCTGGTTGGCTTGACGGTCCTTATGGCAAGTCTGGCCTCAGCGGAGATACCCAAGAGGATCAACTACCAGGGCAGGTTGATCGACCCCACGACCGGCGATCCACTCACAGGGGCTCGCAACATGACTTTCAGGATCTTTGACGGTGCTATAGCCGGTACGCTGCTCTGGTCGGAAACGAAGGTCGATACAGCGGACGCAACCGGTATCTTTTCCACCGTGCTCGGGAGTGACACACCCATTGATATCTCATTCGAAGCCGCATGCTGGCTTGAGGTCGAGGTCAATGGTGAGACCCTCACTCCACGGAGGGAGATCGTAAGCGTACCCTATGCATTCCATGCGGCGTTTTCGGACAGTGTGGGTGGGAAGGGGGACGGTCATTCGCTTGATGCTGTGGATGGTGACCCCGTCGATGTGGTCTTTGTGGATGATGCCGGGAGGGTTGGCGTCGGGACGACGGAGCCGAGATCGAAATTCCAGGTAGCCACCGACAACGGCGATTTGCGTCTTTCTATACGTCCCGGGCATACACACGTAGCAACCAATGCATACTGGGACGGTGGCTGGAGAAACTCAGTTGCGGGTACGGGCGGATCGAGCTTGAGAATGGGGCTCTGGAACGGTGACATACCGGAGGCAGGGTTCGCATTCATTGCTTCCGGAGATGAACCAGCGGGGGCAGGCGAACTCTTTGAGTCCTGGACCCGGCTTATGGTCATACGCAAGAACGGCAACGTCGGCATCGGGACAGACTATCCAGGAATGAAGCTGGACGTGAGGGGCAGCATCAGTACCGGTGTAGATGGCTCGGGTGGGAACCTGGTCCTTGCCGCCATTGATTCAACGTTCGAAGGAGGCGAGATCATCTGGAATCAGGCAGATTCCGAGGACATCTGGGTCCAGGATCTGTTGCTCGATCATATGAGATTCATGACCCAATCGGCAGACGATAATCAGCTTGAGATCTTCAATGGTGGGGACGGAACAACCGGGCTCTTTGTCGAAGGCAGTGTCGGCATCGGGATCGCTGATTATGACGGATACAAGCTGAACGTCGCTGGTGAGGCCTATGCCTCAGGAGGCTGGAGCGGTCCCCCTTCAGATCTCAGATTCAAGCAGGATATAGAAGGGATAGAAGGTGCATTGGACAGAGTGCTTGGCCTGAGGGGTGTGGTCTTCAGGTGGAGACGGGAGGAATACGAGGACAAGGGTTTCCCCGAAGGTAAGCACCTCGGAGTTATCGCCCAGGAAGTGGAGAAAGTGATCCCGGAAGTGATCGACGAGGGTCCTGACGGTGCGAAACTGGTTGCGTACACAGAGCTGATTCCCGTCCTGATTGAATCGATAAAGGAGCTGAAAGCGGAGAATGATGCCTTGAAGGGGAGAATTGAAGTTCTGGAGAGTTCAGCGGATTAGCTGCGGCACTGCCCTTATCTTCGTTGAATAGATGCTTGCGTTATGGTATAGTTCACTTCCTGTGATCTACTGTGCGCATGGCTGTAGCCGGCTTTCACGAATCTGGTTTGCGTCGTCATAAGTCGGCCCCTGCTGCGTATCTCCAGGTTTTCTGAAAAGGGGGTGATCCGAAGACGTCGAACCCGCTACGGAATAGTTCTTGGACTCAGAGATGATTCATACGGCATGAAGGGAGTGTAAACATGCATAAGATGACAACGTATCGTATCAGCACCGTGGGCATTGTCGCCGCTTTGCTCATGCTTCTTGTACTTGGATCCACCGGCGCCGCACTTGCTATTACCAACGGCCAGCCGGATGGGAATGATCATCCTTATGTCGGTCTGGTGGTGTTCGATTATAACGGCGTACCCGCGTGGCGAACGACCGGGATACTGATTTCGCCGACCATAGTCGTGACGGCCGGGCACGGCACCGATGACGCCGATGGGGCCAGGGTCTGGTTTGATTCCGATCTCACGGGGAACGCCGAGTATCCATTCGGTGGTAGTACATCCACAGAGGGAACCCCACATACGCATCCTGATTTTTGTACCGGATGCGGGAAGGGCCTCCCCCGCTGGGATACTAACGATGTTGGTGTAGTCGTACTGGATGAGCCGGTCATCCTGAGCGAGTACGCAGAGCTCGCGCTGCCCGGTATGGTGGAGACGCTTGCCATGAAGACCGATCTGGATCTCATCGGCTATGGTTATCAGTCGATGACAAAGGGAGCTGGCCGGCCAAGACTGGCAGGGGTACCGGATGCGCCATTTCGCCCCGGCCCAGCTGATTGCAAGCAAGCATGTGCACGGTGATGAGTTCATCAAGATTACGGCCAACCCGGGACAGGGAAAGGGCGGTTCGACGTTCGGTGACAGCGGTGGACCCGTTCTTATCCATGGAACCAACACCGTTATCGCGATTAACTCGTATGTGACCAGTTACAACGCTACGGGGGTCACCTATGCGCACCGCATGGACATATCGAGCGCACTGGACTGGATAGCCGGTTTTTAGTAGACACGGTAGTTGTACCCCGAATCTCGGAGGCACAATACGGGACTTCCGGTTTCCTTTTAAGCTAACCGGTAGCCATGTATTGTGCCTCCCGCCAGAGACCAGTTCCTCGATGCGGTTCCAGATGTATTCCTCCATCCCACTCCTCTCGCCACGATTGTCCATTGCCCTAACAATAACCCTGAGAAAGTTGTAAACTTTGCCCGACACGGATGGGGCTATGGTGTAGAGAGAGGAGGTGAAGACCGGCCATGCAGGACTGGAAGGAGACAGTAGAGCGGGCGCAGCAAGGTGATCTCACGGCATTCGATGAACTCGTCAGGAAGTTTCGCGATATGG
>JALGZP010000162.1 GCA_025774845.1 bacterium | reverse complement strand
CAGACTCGGATTGAGAGGGTCCCGGATGTCAACTATCTCCACACCGCGTAACCCTTCGCCGAGGAAGGCATAGTCGCCCTGGATATCGATGCCATCCGCCCGTCCCTGCGTAACGAATCTCCCAACGAGTGCGGGTAGGACAGGATTGCTGATATCCACCACCTGCATGCCCGAATCAGCGTCAGCGACAAAGGCATAGTCGCCATGGAGTTTAACTTCCATTGCCCGTCCCGGCGTATCGAAAGTAGTATCCACCACGGGAGATGTAGGTGTGCTTATGTCCACGATGGTGAGTCCGGCAAAGTCACTGGCTATGTAGGCATAGTTGCCGGCCATGGCCACATCACGCGCTTCACCGGACAGGGGGACGTTGATTACAAACGTGGGACTTGTGGGGTCACTTACATCGATAACATCCAGTCCCAGCGTGTATACCGCCACGTAGGCGTAGTCGCCAGCGACAGCAGAAGCCAATGCGTTGCTCGATCCCAGATACTCTGCAAGCAGAACAGGGTCGGCCGGGTCGGTGATATCGAACACGCAAAAGGTTCCGCAGCATGCATAAGCGTAATCACCGTCTATCACGGAGTGGGTGAATCCCGGCCAAGTGAGGTAGCTTCCGGCGATCTCAGGCTGGTAGGGTGGCAGCCGGAGCTCACCCGAAGTTTCATCCCAGAGGGCTGTGGTATTCACCTCATCACAGAAGTCTTTGGTCGTGAAGGTCTCGGTGTAGCTACCCGCAACTGCCGGCCCGCTCAGACTGCAAACCACGGCAGCCGCCAGAATTACAACACCCAACCCACCTGCGTGCCTCTCCATGTAGTCCCTCCTAGTCTGTCTGTACCCCCTCGTGTTCGATTCCCATCGTCTCGGGGTAGTCGTAAGCCGTCGGGTAGAGGAGCTCACCTCGGTCGGCGAACTTGTTATCCGGTCCCTTCATCTCCTCGACGGGTCTTGCCAGCTGGTGTATTACGGGATCATCACGGTCTGCGTAGACCACCCACGAGACCTCGCGGCCGGGGTCACCGTAAACTACGAAGCTCGTGAAATCGGATTCCCACTCATAGCCTGTCAGGAACGGCTTGCCGACAGAGGTTAGGGTAATGGTAGCTTCGTCCTCCTTTGTCAATGAGACGAAATAGCCCGGCAGCTCAACGACGGCCTCACCTTCTCCATTGAGATCGACCTTGCCTCTATAAACCACGAGCGCCTCAGGCGACTCGATACATGTGTGCCGCAGAGTCTTGTTCTCGGGATCTTGGGGATGATCGATCACGAAGGAGCACGCTGCCTTGTTTATTGCACCCGCAACCCAGACGTTGCCGGAGAAGAATCCGGCATACCCGCTGGTCGATGTGCCATAGATCCCGTGACTTGAGGTGCTGACACCGCGAACGCCGTTCCCACTGGCACTTTCGCCATATACACCATAACCAGATGTGCTATACCCGGACACCCCACGGCCGGTGCTGGAGCTGGCAATATACCCGTACTCATCTGCGCCATCCTCACCGTACACTGCCTGACCTGAGCTGCACAGATATGCTTTTCGTACGGATTCCCTCACATCAACCCTTGCCTGGGGCGAAGTTGTTCCGATACCGAGCTGCCCGCCAAAATTCATGAGTAGTCTGTTTGAACCATCTGCGTCAAGCCGTAGCAGGTTGTTATCGGAACTGGTGGCGTTTACATGCAGGGTGGCGTCCAGCACATCTTGATTCACACCCAACTGGTCGGTATCGAAGTTACCGTGAAGGAGCAAGCTCGTCTTGTCATTGCCGATCACGAGCTCGTTGTCCCAGTAGCGCCCGTGCCCGGCCCTAAAGCCGATCAATATGTTTCCACTGCCGTATGTGCTGTCGCCTGCCTCACAGCCGATAAATATGCTCTTATCCTGGGCGTCAAATGTCCTCCCCGCTTCATGGCCAATCGCAATAGACCTGTAGCTCTCCAGACCTCCAGGGGACCAACCGCCCGTGTTATGACCCAGGAGCACGTTTTTATCCCCCCTGAATGAAATGGACGAGCCGACAGCCACGTTGTCGGAAGCTTCTGTGCCAGGCCAAACGTATGCTCCTACAAACGTGTTCGCATACCCGAATGTCATGAGGGTCCCGGCCGCCGCTCCCACGAACGTGTTCTCCTGGCTAAGTCCCGCTACCATCTTCCCGCTTGCATATCCGATCATAACGTTGTTATGGTTTTGGAACCCGTCCAATGAAGCACCCGCTCTTTCGCCTATCAATACATTCGAAAAGCCGGCGGTGAGCGATTCTCCCGCACCGTCTCCCATACATATGTTATAGCGTCCGTCCCAACTTGGATGAGGATGTTGCGCAAACTGCGGGTCGGTCCTTCCAACAAGGATATTGCCATGGTCATAATAGGAGAGAACCTTTTCATTCCTGATCCTGTAGGTAGAATCGGCGTTGATATGTCCGCCAACGTCCAACTCAGCACGAGGAGTGTCCGTCCCCACGCCAATATTGCCTTCGTGCTGGATGAAGAGCAGCTTCTCCCCTGTAGATTTCGGACTGATGTAGAAATCCGATTGGGCTGTGTTCTCACTGTTTTCGGCCTGCACGTACCAGGTCTCAGAACGGCCTCGTATTCCAAGGAACTCGGAT
>JALGZP010000032.1 GCA_025774845.1 bacterium | reverse complement strand
AAATTTCGAGCTCTGACCCCAGGGTTTTGCGCCAAGCCTTTACGTCATCCGGGCAACGTGATACGATTTCTCCACCTTATCTATGTCCCGAAGGAGATGGCGTGGACTACGTAGTCAGGATGAAAGACATCACCAAGCGGTTTCCCAGGGTGGTGGCGAACGACCGGGTCAACCTCAACATAAAAGAGGGTGAGATCCACGCTCTCGTAGGTGAAAACGGTGCCGGCAAGTCCACGCTGATGAATGTCCTCTACGGGCTTACCAGACCCGACGGGGGTGAGGTCTGCGTGAGGGGGGACGTGCTCCCTGCCAGCACCGGATTCCTCGGGCTTGACTACGGAATCGGTATGATTCACCAGCATTTCATGCTGATCGGCCAGTTTACCGCGCTTGAGAACATAATCCTGGGGGCCGAACCAAGACTGGGTCCCATGCTCGATATGCGAAAGGCCCGGGACCGGGTACAAAACCTGATGGATGAGTACGGTATCGAGGTCGACCTCGACAGGCGGATAGACGCACTCTCGGTAGGTGAGGAACAGCGTGTCGAGATACTGCGGGTGCTTTACCGGGATGCACACATAATCATAATGGACGAGCCGACCGCAGTTCTCACACCGCAGGAAACGCGGAGTCTCTTCTCCACGCTCAAGATGCTTACCCAAAGCGGAAGGACAGTGGTCTTCATAACCCACAAGCTCGAAGAGGTCATGGCGATGGCCGACACGGTCACGGTGATGCGTGCGGGAAGCATGATCGGGACGATGCCGATAAGTGAGACCGACGTCGCAGGTCTTGCAGAGATGATGGTCGGGCGGAGGATAGAGGACATGCCGGAGAGGGACGCCGACATCACATATGAACATATACTCAAGATCGAAGACGTTTCGCTCAGATCAGCGAAGGGGCAGCAACTTCTCACCGGCATTTCACTTGAAGTCCACGCGGGTGAAATCTTCGGGATCTGCGGTGTCGACGGTAACGGTCAGGACGAGCTCTTTGAGGTGCTCATCGGTCTCCGGCGGCCGACGCAGGGCCGGGTGATATTCTTGGAAAGGGATATCACCCATGACCCCACGTCCCGGAGGCTTAAAGCCGGAATGGCCCACATTCCGCCCGACAGGATCAGGATGGGTCTTGTCGGTGACTTCACGGTCAGGGAGAATCTTATACTCGGAAGACACACCGACGGGCGTTTCTCCGGAAGGGTGTTTCTCAAAGCCCGTGCGGTCGCCGAGTCGGCGGATTCGCTTGTCCGGGATTTCGAAATAGAGCCACCTGTACCCGAGATGCAGGCCGGTCTCCTGTCGGGTGGCAACCAGCAGAAGGTGATCGCGGCTCGGGAACTCAGCCGCGATCCGGAGCTTCTCATCGCGTCACAGCCCACGAGGGGGCTTGATATAGGTGCGGCAAGGATGATCCACGACCTGATCGTGAGACAGGCTGATTCGGGCCAGTCGGTTTTTCTTATCTCAGCCGACCTGTCTGAGGTAATGAAACTGGCCGACAGGATCGGTGTGATGTATAGAGGTGCGATCGTCGGGGTCGTGGAGAGGACCGAGGCAACTGAAGAGAACCTGGGACTCATGATGGCGGGTGCAAAAGCATGATGATGACGAGGTCACGACTAGCCGGCTTCGTTCCTCCGCTCATATCCCTTCTCCTCGCCGCCGCAGTCTCCGCCGTCGTAATACTCGCCCTGGGTGAAGATCCGCTCAACATCGGCCGCGTGATGTTTTCGGGCTCCCTTGGCAGTCTCCGGAGCATCGCAAATACGCTTGAGGAAGCGACCCCGCTCATATTCACAGGTCTCTGTGTTGCCGTCGCGATGAAGTGCGGGCTCTTCAACATAGGCGGCGAAGGCCAGCTCGTCGTGGGGGCATTTGCGGCCGCATGGGTCGGTGTCAAACTTACGGGGCTCGATCCGGTATCACACGTGGTCATCTGTATAGCGGTCGCAGGTATGGCTGGAGCGATGTGGGCGCTGATAGCGGGAGTGCTCAAGGCGAGATTCGGCGCACACGAGGTGATAAACACGATCATGCTCAACTACGTGGCCTTTATCGTCACCAACTACCTCGTCAATCTGGCTTACTTCAAGAAACCGGGCCAGATCCCGCAGACCGAAGACGTGGCGGGGACTGCACTCCTGCCGAGACTGGACTTCATCTACACTTATACCAGGCTCAACCTCGGTTTCATTCTCGCCGTTTTGGCGGTAATTGTCGTCTTCCTGATTCTTGAAAGGAGCAAACTCGGTTTCGAGATAAGAAGCGTGGGCTTGAATCCGCTGGCGAGCCGCGCATCGGGAATCTCGGTGGTAAGCAACACGATCATCGCAATGGCCATCGGCGGCTTTCTGGCCGGGCTTGGAGGCGCGGAGCGCGTGCTCGGTGTGCACAAACACTTCATAAGCCCGTTTCCGTTCGGATACGGGTTCGCCGGTATAGCCGTAGCGCTTCTCGGGCGAAACAAACCTTTCGGTGTGCTTCTGGCCGCTATCTTCTTCGGCGCCCTTGCAAGTGGAGGAGCGCAGGTCGATATGGAGACCCGTGTACCGCGCGAGCTGGTCACGGTCATCCAGGCCATCGTGATCATCTTTGTCGCCTGTGAGTACCTGGTGACGAAGATGGGTATAAGAATAAGAGGGGTCGCAACAAGTGAATGAGTTCTTATCGGTTTTCAGTGTCTCGCTCTTTCTGGCGACGATAAGGAAATCCGTACCCCTGATCTTTGCGAGTACCGGCGGCTTCTTCAGCGAGCGGGCAGGTGTGATCAACATCGGGCTTGAAGGCATGATGCTCTTCGGTGCCTTCAGTGGAGCGATAATATCGGTCTTCACACACAATCCCTGGCTCGGAGTACTGGGGGCTGCAATCGTCGGCGGGCTCGTGGGCTATCTCCACGCAATCGCAACAATAACTCTGCGGGCCAACCAGATCATATCCGGTGTTGCCATAAACATGCTCGGTGTCGGCGGCACGATATTCCTCTGCCAGGTTTGCGTAAGCGGTGAACGGTCGTTCTCGCTTGGTCCAGCCGACCGGCTTCCGGTATGGGGATCTTTCATTCCGCTGGTATACATGGCGTTTCTGGTAGTAGGCCTCGCCTATGTCTTCTCATACTTCACCGTCCCGGGCTTAAGATTACGTGCAGTGGGTGAGCATCCGAGGGCAGCCGATACCCAGGGTATCGATGTGAACCGGACGCGATTTTTCGCCGTAGTAATGAGCGGCGTGTGTGCAGGACTCGGCGGTGCGTATCTTCCCTTCTTCTCAGGTTCGTTTGCAAAGAACATGACATCGGGACAGGGATTCATAGCGCTTGCGGCCCTGATATTCGGCAAGTGGAATCCCCTCGGTGCGATGGCGGCATCATTGCTTTTCGGGTTTGCTGATGCGCTTCAGGAGACCTTGCAGGGGAGAGGGGGATTGCCGCCCCAGATCTTCCAGGTGATACCCTATGTCCTAACGATAGTGGCTCTGGCCGGTGTGATCGGCAGATCGGTGGGGCCGGCCGCGGTGGGCAAACACTACCGGAGGGAAGAGAAAGACTGACGCGGGCTAGCTACCTTTGATGACCGCCATAACCTGCTCCGGGTCGGATGCGCGGAGCACCTTCTTACGGAATGAATCGTCCTTAAAGAGCAGGACCACCTTTCCGAGGACCTTGAGGAATTCATTCCGTTCCTGCTTGTCGGATGAAGCTATCATGATGATGAGTTTGACGGGTCTTCCGTCAAGCGAATCGAAGTCGATACCCTCTTCACATCTTCCGATGGCCATCACGAAGTTGCGGACGGAGTGAAGCTGAACATGGGGGACTGCTATTTCAAAACCAATGCCCGTTGTGAGGACGTTCTCCCGCTCGATGATCGATTGCTCGAAATCCTTACCGTCGGTTATCTCGGGTGCCTTCTCGATGACACGGAAGAGCTCTCGCAGGACCTCGTTCTTGGTACGCGACTTCAGGTCTATGATTCTCTCGGGGACTACCAGGCTCGAGACTTTCATGTCGTTCTTTGGTGGCCGTCCGGTTCGCTACAGCTTTGGAACTACGCAAGTGAACCGGAATACCCCATCTCCCTTGTTAAGGAACTGGTGTTCCTCCCCCGGGACTATGAGTGCAAATGAGTCTTTCTCAAGAGGGTGCTCCTCATCTCCCTGCTTGACGGCTCCGGTGCCTTCCAGCACGTAGATCTCGTGTTCCCAATCATGGGTATGATAGGGCGTGTGCCCCCCGGGTTCGATATCAAATACCCGCAACACGAAGTTGGGTGCGCCGTCCATCTCTGATATCAGGACTTTCATGCCAACGCCTTTTACGCCTTTCTCGAGTATCTCAGCCGGAGCCACGTCGCCGACCCTGCCTACCACCATGTATCCACCTCCTGGTAAGTTGGTTCCGTGTGTGGAAGCTATCCCATGCGCCACCCAAAAGTCAACGTGATTAGGCCTGCTCCGGGCCGGATTCAAGGGCCTCTGAAATCGCTTCCCGGATACCATCCCTGGGAGCCTCATAGCCCCAGAAGATCTCCCTGCCGTTTACAAATATCCCACGCGGGGTCTGGTGCACCATAAGAGCCGGCCTGTCTTCGGCTGGGTGTTCGTTGAGTATCACACGGTCTCCGAATTCGGAGGCAACCTCACGGACCCGCCGGGCTTCGATGTTGCTTGTCTGGCAGAATGTATTGTAGAAAAGGTCGACCACGACCTTATCCGGCACCCCCCGGAACTCGTAGTTCCTCCTGAGAAACTCAGGTGCTCTTGCAGACGGGTCAAGGACCTTCCACAGGATAGCCTCGCCCTTGAGAACCTCACTATCCTGAAGACGACCCTTGCTGATCGTACTGCCGTCATCCCCCCTGGCCACCGCAACCGTGAAGCCGAACTCCTCGAAGTACTCCGCCGGCATGAACCAGAAATCATGGTAGTAAGCCGTTACAACCAGAGCCTTCTTACCCTGGAGCCGTGCTTCGGCCTCGGCGGCCGCAAGCAGAGCCCGTCCGGCACCCCGGCCCTTCAGGTCTTCCTTCACGAAGAGACACGTGATAGCCATCAGGTTCTTCCCGATAGGCCCCCAGGGTGACACTTCTATGGGCATGATGTAGATGAATCCGGCGTGGTTGCCGTCTACGATTGCGACCACTACCCTTAAGCCCACGGCGCGCTTGTCTTCAAGCCAGGCGAGACGCGCCTGCCCGCAGGTATCGATCTCCTCCGATTCATTGATATGGGTGCAGGTGCTTACGAAGTACTCGTCATCCTGCTTCATCTCGCGTACTTCGACTGAAGGCATCTTCGGCCTCCTTCGGCGACGCGGGTAGTCGAGCTCCGGCCGGTCTCGCGGTCAGAGCGCCGCCTGGAGCTCTATCTCATCGGTAAGGGGAATCCCGTCGATTCCGGTTTCAGGGAGTTCCGGTTTGAGTCGCCGGGTTTCCTTCAGTGCATCCTTGTGAACGGCAGCCACTTCGAATCCGCGGCTCTGATAGAAGTCAACTGCTGCCTGATTGTCATTTGTCGTTATCAGCCAGAGGCGCTTGCACTTCTTGTCGATAGCGACCTCCCGGACCGCGTCTATAAGACCGCTGGCGATACCGACGCCCTCAACCAGGCTGTCGAGGCTCATGATCTCACACTGCTCGCCGTCGATTCTATACGTGACAAGCCCGGCGGGCCCGTGCCGCCAGAGTCCTACGAACCCCGGGAGCTCCGCCGTGTCGTGCACCTTGCCCCGGGTCACGATCTCTGTTGAACCCCAGTTATCCTCAATCAGTTTCTTGGCCCATGTCCGGTACTGATCATCCAAAGGTACAATCTTGAACGCGCTCATCACGATACCCCTTGTCTTGGCACTGTAGTCATTCTAAACCATCTGATTGTATGCCGGGACGCTGCGAAATGAAAGCAAAATCGACTCCCTCTAAGGGGCGGAGGTGAACCTGCGGGAGTCGTACGGCTCCGGTGCTCTGGGCCAGTGGTATGCCAGGGCGATTCCCACCGAGTACGGACGCTTGATCGCCGGACCGGAATATTCATCCGGGTAGTCGTGGTCGGCAAGCCACGATGTGTATTCAAGGAGTACCGAAAATCTCTTGGTCAAGTTCACTTCGGTACCCAGGGCCATCTGCGGAGCAACCGCGACGTTGTACGACAGACTCCCGTAGAGGGCGAGGAAATCCACGATATCATAGCTCAGGAGGAGCGCCACCCTCTCGGGCAGATACCCTATCATCCGGAAATCGACGGCGGCGTCGACCGGGAGAACCCGCGGCATCTGAAGCTTGAACTCCGGGAAGACACCCGCCCATTCATTGGGAAACATCTCAACTTCAGGATCGCGGCTCGTGAAGGTATTGCGGGACCTGTTCTTTGTCGGTATCGCGAAAGTCAGACCAAGACTGTAACCGGGTCGGGACCGTCGTGCCTGCCTGCCGACTTCACCTTTCATGAAGATCGAATAGTCCGATATATCTGGATTGTCGGCGGCGTCTATCTTCGTGATCCCGAATGTTGCATTCGTGCCGTTTCTTATCTTCGCCGTCTGGAAGCACGCCGAGTGACATCCGGCTATCAAAAGCATCCCGAGAAGCGCCAGCCGCACGCTGAGTTTCACAATATACTTCACTTACCACGCTCCCACAGCCTGCTCATCGTCCATAGGAAGTCCTGGCTGTTGGTCTTACCGGTTTGAGGTTTTCATCGACGGCCCCCACTACAACCATGCAGGAGTTGTCGGGATCAAGATACTTCGCGGCTGCATCGAGCACATCCTGCTTGGTGATCTTCTCGAGCCGGTTCGCCTGGGTGTCGTAGTAATCCATCGGGAGGTCGAAGAAAACGATGTCCCCCAGTTGCGCCGCTATCTGGAAGTACGTCTGCATCCTGAAAGGAAGGATGGACTTGAGAAAGTTCTTCGTCAGTTCCATCTCCTCATCGGTGACATCCTCGCCCGCCATTCTTTCGATCTCTTCCCTGACGGCTTCAATGGCAGCACCGACGTTCTTGGGTCTCGTCCCGAGATGGATGTACATCGCACCAGGTTGGCTTGTAAGATCGGCTGCTGAATTGACCACGTAGGCCAGCGCCTCTTCCTCGCGGATCCTGTCGAACAGGCGTGAGCCGAATGCTCCGGCGCCGAAGATGAAGTTCATCACCTGAAATGTCTCGAAGTCCGGGTCCTTAATACCCGGGCCCTGCATACCCCAGTAAATCTTGATCTGCCTCTTCTGAGGCAAGGTCTCCACGTACTGGGAGAAACCGGACGTGACATCGACTGGAGGAATGTAAATGTCCGGACTACCCTTGCTCTCCCAGCCCGCGAGCCGTTTCCTCAGAACCTCAAGCATTTCCTGGGTATCGAAATCCCCGACCACCGCAAGGACCGTCCCCTCCGGTGACCATTGCTTCGAGTAGAAGCTCTTAACATCTCTTATCCCGAGACCCCCGGCTTCAGCTCGTGAACCCGCCTCCGGCCGGGAGTAAGGATGCCCGGAGTAGAAGTACTTTCTGAACCTGATCAGGCCCAGGTCTGCAGCATCCTCTTCAATCTGGCTGATATCCGAGAGAACTTCCCGCCGGGCGCGCTCAAAGTCCTTTGATCTGAAGGACGGCGCGGTCAGGAGATCACAGATGATACGGCAGGCCTCGTCACCGTATGCGGACAGCACCGATGTTCCCAGGTAGGCTCGCTCGATGTCGGTGCTCACGGATATATTGCTCCCCAGACTCTCGATCTTTTCATAAAGGTACTCATATGGGAAGTCACCCGACCCCATTGCAAGCGTCTTGGCCGTTAGCCTCGCCAGCCCTGATTTGCCAGCCGGTTCGTACGCAGATCCGGCAAGCGTGTAGGCTCTTACGCCGACGACGGGAAGCGTATGATCTTCCTTGAGGACAACCCTCACACCATTGGGCAATTCCTCGAGTACTGCATCCGAAAAGGTCACGGCGAAACCCGGTGAAACGAGTCCGGACTCACCCAGCAGGCCGCAGACCGGTGGCACGACAGGTGGTGCGAGACCTATCAAGTCCTCCGTGTCGAGCTCCGATGTCCGGGGGATCAGCCATCCGATCGTGGCCGTATCCCAGTCGAGGTATCTGCGTGCAACGTCCGCGACTTCCCCGGGTGTTACCGATTTCAGGTTCTCAACGACACTGTCAGCATAAGTCCAATCACCCATGGCGGCTGCAGAGGCAAGCTCGAAGGCCCTTGCCCTCGGTGTCTGCCTGCCGAGAACTGTCATTCCCTCAATTCTGGTCTTCGCCATTCTCACTCTGTCCTCATCCGGGCCGTCGGTCTTGAATTCCTCGATGGCGTCGTAGATTGCCCTCTCGCTGGCCTTGAGGTCACCGCCTTCCTCAACCGACGCTATGAGCAGGAACCCGAATGGATCCACTGCCGGGAGTTGAACAAGTGCCGCCTCGGTGGCCATACCGGCATCGACAACTTCGCGGGTCAGCACACTTGACCTGCCGCCCCCGAGCAGGGTCGACAGCACGGTGCCGATCTCAAAATCCCTGGTTCCATATGCGGGCCCCTTAAAGAAGACCATGATCCGTCCCTCGGTCGCATCTCCGCGGACGGTAGCACGTCTCAAGCCCTGCTGCCTCGGCTCTACCGGTGATGTCCATGCGGGAAGCTCCCCAGCCTCGATCCCCTCAAAGTGTTGTCTGACCTTTTCAATGGCTTCCTCTTCATCTATATTGCCCACGACCGAGACAACCGCATTGGAAGGCCGGTAATATGTCTCGTAGAACTCCCGCACGTATCCGGCTTCCATATGATCGACGTCGGTAAAGTAACCGCCCGGCCACCAGTGGTGGTACGGGTGGATCTTAAACGCCGTCGCAAACAGGTCTTCAAGCATCACCATGATGGGGGCTTCACCCCTCATCGCCAGTTCTTCGAGTATTATGTCCCGCTCATCTTCGACGCTCTGAGAATCAACGATGGCATTCGCCATGCGGTCGGCCTCTATATCGAGAAGGTTGTCGACCTTGTCACTCGGCATCACTCCCCCGAAATGCGTGTAATCCCAGTAGGTCTCGCCGGCCGGAATCCCACCATTCTTCAGTATTTCCTTACCGGCTGCATCCTCGGGATACTTCTCGGTCCCATTAAAGAGCATGTGCTCCACAAAGTGGGAAACCCCTGTCTTTCCGGCTACCTCGTTTCGCGACCCCACCCTGTACATCACCGAAACCGCTACCAAGGGCGAGACACGCATCTCTTCGGCTATCACCTGAAGCCCGTTTTCGAGTACCACCGACCTGGCGGCATAGAGCATTGCTGTGGGTACCATCAGCAGCGGAACGATCAGTAGCGTTACCGCTGCGGCGCGCTTGAATACTGAAACCATGTTCCCTCCTTGACCTGAGAATCCAACTTTTCAATTGATTTTAGGTATGCTTTGGGACATAGTCAAGAGGGACTGCTCCAAAGAGAGGGGGATTGGTGATGCGGTTTGATGCAAGGCTGAAGTTCCTGGGGCTCCTGGTCTTTGTTACATGCTTAATACTGAACGGGTGTGCCGAGAAGGACACTTCTGTTCTGGAACCTGATATTACTGCGCCGTGGATTCCATCGGCCAGCGAGAGCAATGGCCGTGTGTCCTGGACGACCAACGAAGACGCAAGTTGCGTACTTCTTTACGGCACACGCACAGGGGTCTACGATCACTATGGCTATCATGTCTCCGATGGCGGCAGAAACCACTATGTTGACCTTATAGATGTCGGTCCGGGCGAGTACTATATGAGGATAGTTGCCACCGACCGTGCAGGGAACACATCAACCGGTGATGAGATAATCTTCGTCGTCGATGAAACCCCCGATGCCGAGAACCTGGTGTACACCATGGTGGATGTGGGCTGGGGGGACTGTCACTTTCTTGAGTTCCCGGGCGGTACAACTGTGATTGTCGATGCGGGTTATGGCGACCTGGGGGATTACCCCCATTCCGGGGACGTCTTCGCCTTCCTTGAAAGCCGTGGCATCCCGCGGCCCGGCGGTATAGATTACATGATTGCAACGCACAATCATGGCGACCACTACGGTGGTTTCCTGAATCTCCTCGGGTTTTACACCAGCACGACATTCCTGACTCCTGCAATGCCGTACTCACGCGTGCTTGAGAACCTGGGTACCAAGCTGGCGGAAACAGGGGTACCGGTGGACAGCCTGGTTGAGGGACAAACGAACGCGGATACGGACTTTCTCAAGTGGGATGAAGAACATGACGTGGATGTGAAGATCCTGAGTGCGGGAGCCGGCCGTCTGTTCACACCGGACCAGGATGGTGATGAGACCAACTGTGACTCACCCGTGATCAAGATATCCTACGGCCAGGTTGATATCATGCTGAATGCCGATGCAGAGGAGTTTGTCGAGCAGCGGATGGTCAAGACGTACGGTAGAGAGCTGGACTGTGACATTCTCAAGGTAGGTCATCACGCCAATGATGACGCGAGTTCTGAGGAATTCCTCGCGATTGCGACCCCGCGCGTCGGGATGATTCCCAACTCGCTTGAGGAAAACCCTGGCGTGTTTGATCAAACCGTGATAAACCTACTCGATGAATATAAAGTCGACTACTTCGTCTCAGGTTTCGCTTACCGAAACGCGAGCAGGACAGATGAGGCGCGGGATGGACACGTGACCGTCACCACAGACGGTGAGACGTTCACTGTATGGACCTGGAAATGAGTTGCCAAGGAGCAAGGCCATATTGAGTAGTCCTGGAAGCCAGGCAAGGTCCAAGCGATTCAGGGAGTTATTCCGTGCTCTCGCATATATAGCGCCTGCCGGGACGATCATAATTGTCTTCCGGGTACTTCCGATAATCGCAGCGTTTGCCGTCAGTTTCTACTACGTGATGATGGGGAAGATAGTCGGCTTTTCAGGCCTCTCCCAGTACTGGATGCTCTTGTCCGACAGTGAGTTCTGGAATGCGCTTGTCAACACCTCCTACTTTGTCATCGGAACGGTCCCGGTAAGTCTCTTCCTGTCGCTCTTCATTGCGGTCCTCTTGAACCAGAAGATCAGGGCCCTGGGTGCATACAGGACTGTCTATTTCCTTCCCGTCGTCACGTCGCTCGTCGCGGTGGCGATCGTGTGGAAATGGATCTATCACCCCAGACTGGGTCTCCTCAATTCCTTTGTCGGCTTGATCGGACTCAACCCGCTGATGTGGCTTGAGGAACCGGAGGGGATCTTCTCGCTTCTGGCGGGAAGGGTCGGTTTGTCCCTGCCCCGCTGGATGGGTGGTCCCAGCCTGGCGCTGGTTGCACTTACGATAACCAACCTGTGGAGGGGTATCGGGTATAACATCGTGATATTCCTTGCGGGACTCCAGAACATACCCAATGAGTACTATGAAGCAGCCAAGATAGACGGTGCGGGTCGTACCCAGACATTCTGGAAGATAACGTGGCCTCTGATCTCTCCCACGACCTTTTATGTTGTGATCATGACCACCATTGTATCCTTCCAGGTCTTTACGCTCGTCTATCTGATGACCGGCTCGCCCGTCGGAGGGCCGCTCGGTACAACCAAGGTGCTTGTCTATTACATCTTTGAGAAAGCGTTTGAATCAGGCGGAGATATGGGTTACGCCAGTTGCGTTGCGCTGGTGCTGTTTGCCATCGTGCTTACGCTTACACTGGTACAGCGCAAACTGATCGAGAAGAGAGTACACTACTCCTAGGAGGACCGGCTAGGTGCGCATACTGAGAAAGATCCCGATCCACGTGATCCTCATCGTGGGGGCGCTCAGCATGGTCATGCCGTTCATCTGGATGGTATCGACCTCGCTAAAGTCTCCACAGGAGACCTTTATTCCACCGGATCTTACCCGCCTCAGACCCACGTGGATTCCGAACCAGGTGATCCTGACCAATTACATCGAGGCCTGGCACGAGGTTCCATTTCCGAGGTACTTCCTCAATACGATCTTCATAGCAATAAGCATAGTGACAGGTGTGATAATAACTTCATGCCTTGCCGCATACGCATTTGCCAAGTTCGACTTTCCCGGCCGGGAGACGTTGTTCATTTTCTTCCTCAGCATGATGATAGTGCCGCAGGCGGTCTATTTGGTGCCCTCCTTCATAATAATGTCCAAACTGGGGTGGGTGGATACCTATATGGCCATGACTGTGCCCTGGCTTGCCCAGATTTTCAGCATCTTTCTTCTCAGGCAGCAGTTCCGGACGATTCCGGACGATTACTACGATGCCGCCCTGATTGATGGGTGCGGCCGGATGGGTTTCCTGTGGAGAGTCCTGGTTCCACTCTCGAAGCCGACGCTGATCACGATCGGGCTCTTTGCGCTGCTCGGTTCGTGGAACAGCTTCATCTGGCCCTTGATCATGACAAACAGTGACAAGCTTCGTCCGATCCAGGTCGGGCTTTCCTATTTCGCACAGGAACAGGGGACGGAATACGGGTTGATGATGGCAGCTGCGACCTTCTGCGTCGCGCCGATTGTGGTGATTTACTTCATAGCACAGAAACAGGTGATCGAAAGTTATGCGAAGAGCGGGATTAAGGGATAATCTGCTGGCGCGGGTGATTACCCTCGCATGCCTTCTTGTGCTGGTGACGTGCTCGCGAAGTACGGATGATGGCGGGGTCGTCAAGGTGACTTTCTGGCACGGCATGGGTGGACCGCTGGGCAGGGTGCTTACGAGTCTGATAGATGAGTTCAATTCCACACATCCGGACATAGAGATCGTCTCCGTGTCGATGGGACGCTACACGGCTCTTAGCCAGAAGATAATGGCCGCGGTCGCGGCCGGGAAGCCGCCGGTGATGGCGCAGGCCTACGAGAACTGGACGGTAGAGTTGATCATAAGCGGCAGCATCGTGCCTATCGAAGACTTCGTCCGGGGACCTTCAGGACTGAGTGAAGAGAGCCTTGCGGACATCCTGCCGGTCTTCATCAGGAACAACCAGTGGGATGATGTTATATGGTCGTTCCCCTTCAACAAGAGCGTGAGGACCCTTTTCTACAACAAGGACCTCTTCGAGCGATCGGGTCTTGACCGCGATACACCACCCCGCACCTGGGACGATTACATCGGGTTCTCAAGACAGATCACGCGGGATGATGACGGTGACGGGTTTCCCGAGATATGGGGAACGGCAGGACAGGTCAACGTCTGGATGTTCGGTAATCTTCTGCTTCAAAACGGCGGGCAGTTCCTCGATCCTGTCAGCCAGGAAGTGATCTTCAACCGGCGCGAGGGAGTCGAGGCGCTCGCCTTTATGAAGAAACTGCTTGCCGACAGCGTCGGCTTCATCGCCGCGGGTTATGAATACCAGAACGATTTCCTTGCCGACAAGGTCGGGATGATGGAAGGCTCCACGGTCTCGCTTGCGTTCATACAGGGCAAGTACAATTTCGAGCTGGGTGTCGCGCCACTGCCGGTGGGCAAGACCGGTGGTGTGACGATCGCGGGTACGAATGTCGTGATATTCTCAGAGTCAAGCAAGCGGGAGCAGGAGGCGGCCTGGGAGTTCATCAAGTGGTTCACCGACACAGACCAGACCGCGCGCTGGGCCGCCGGTACTTTCTATGCACCCGTGAGAAGAAGCGCTTTTGAAACGGATACGCTGATGGCCCGGTTTGAAACGTTCCCGGGCTTGAGGGATGCATTCGATCAGCTCGAGTACGCGAGCTTCGAACCCAAGATTGCAGGATGGTACGCCGGCAGGAGGTACCTTGCGGAGCGGGCAATCGAAGCGGTGCTGAGAGGTGATGCTGATATTGAGGAGGCCCTTGACAGGGCGGCGGCAAAGGGTAACGCGGAAATCGGACGGCTCAAGAGACTTCAACAGAAGCTAGGTCTCGGCACGAGCAGTTGACTTGGAGCACCGGTTTTAGTAGCATCAGACAAAACGAAGGAGCATGTCCCGTGAGGAGTCATCAGGCCGGACTCGTTTTTTTGTCGCTATTTTTGGTGATCTTGATATTCCAACCCGCCCGGGCGACAACGATTTGCGAGATACAGGCCTATAATGCATCTGGATTCTCGCCACTTGAGGGTAGCAGGGTCACGGTCACCGGAGTTGTGACTGTCCCGCCCGGCTTTTTCGTACCCGACTTCACATCGATCTTTATAAGGGGTCTCGGAAGTGACTCCTGCGGGGTCAATGTGTTCACGTTCGATCCCATTCCCGGGCTGTCCCTTGGTGATACGCTAACCGTGACCGGCAATGTTCTTGAGTATGCGGGGGCGGCCGGGGCGACTACCGAGGTCGCCGAACTTACGGGTGAAATCATCGTCAAGAATTCGAACGAGTTTCCGGAGCCTAATTTCATGTCCACCGGTGCGGTTGGACGCGAAGAGCATGAAGGAATGTTTGTCCGGGTCACCGGGAGAGTGGTCAGCAAGGATGGACTCGAGTCGATATTCCTTGATGATGGGTCGGGTCAGATAGAGATCCATGATCGGGCCGGGACATTTACCACGAATACAGCCTGGCAGGAGCTTTTCCTCGGGGATGAGGTAACAGCGACCGGTGTCGTTTCGCAGTATGATTTCTCACCACCCTACCTGAGTGATTACAGCATCTGGCCGAGAAGCCCCGAACCTCCGTACGAGGATGTCGTCGGACCGCGGTGTATTCCCGATACGGTGACAACGAGAGTTCTGCTCGAGATAACCGACATCAACGGTGATAGATCCAACATTTTCTGTCCGGAGTGTCCACGACCCGATAACAAGGTCTTTATAAGATTCAACGGACCGAATGGCGGACGGGCGAGGTTGCGGATCTTTGATACCTCGGGTAGATGTGTTGCCACACTCGAAGACCACATAACCGCATGCGGGGAGGTTGATTTCGAGTGGGACGGGCGGAATGAACTGCTCGAGCGGCTGCCGATGGGACTTTATCACGTGGTCGCGACCGCAACAGATCCCTTGACCGGTGATGAGACCGAAGAGACGGTGCCAATAGTAATAGGGAGAAGACTCAAGTGATGCGTGTTTGCAGTGTTTGGTTCATGCTCGTGCTTGTTGCTTTCGCCGCAAATGGTGCGGTGATCACGATAGAAGAGGCAAAGGAGATAAACAGCGGGGGAGACTCCGAACTTGATGGCCAGACCGTTACGGTTACGGGAGTCGTAACAACCGGGAGCGGTATCTTTAGCGGTGAGTTGGGTTCACTTGATGCATACATCCAGGATAAGACCGGCGGAATCAACCTCTACACACGCACTCTTAAAGGTGTCAGGTTAAGCCTCGGTGACAGCGTGGTTGTAACGGGCACGGTCAGTATGAGTTTCAGCAGTCCGAATGCGGCTACCATACGCCTCCAGGTCAATCATCTCGGAGACATTGAGATCGTCGGAACGGGTACCGTTCCTGAACCTGTTGTGCTCACTGCAAGTGAGGTTACGGAGACTTCCACCCCGCCATTTGAACCTTACGAGGGCGTTTTCGTGAGAGTCCAAAATGTTGGAATTACCGGCGGAGACTGGCCGACGAGTCCGGGTACCAGCCGGGACCTTACGGTGGAGGATGCAACCGGCAGTTTCACCCTTCGTATCGACAGCGATACCGATATTGGCGGTACCCCGGAGCCTGACGAACCATTCACGGTGATCGGCGTTGTTGTCCAGAACGACCGGCGTTACCCGTATCTATCCGACTATACAATCTGGCCGCGATCGAGATATGAGGACTTCCTCGCTAACGGCAATGGAAGCGGTATGGCAACTCTTGAACCTTCATCGGTCGATAACGATCTGCCGTCGTTTGATTTAGTGGTTACGCTTACCGGCAATGAGCAGGATACCATTACGGCGTTCTCAGTGGATCTTCCGCTTGTGGATGGGTGGACGTGGGAAGGTGGTGCCGGCAATGTCGCACTCTCAGGCCCCGGGTTGTCGGGCGCGACATACGATGTGACGGCAAGCGGTTTAACGGTGCAATCCTGTGCTGTCTGGGACGGTGACGTTTCATACGGTTCGGTTACTCTGAGAAACATGGCCCCGCCCGCGGGTCTTGTAACCTCGCAGGTGACGGTGAGAACCTCGGTGGATGGGACGACGTTTGAGGATATCGGTATCCTGCCTGAGCTCAAGGCCGTTCATCCCGTTCCTGATGTATACATAACCGAGATCTTTCCGGATGACGGAACGGCGTCGGCCAGTAACGCTTTTGTAGAGCTTCACAACACGGGCAACTCGACCGCCTATCTCGAAGGCTATGTTCTCTGCGAGCAGCGGGCTGCTTCCCTGTGCGACGCGGAGGTGCGGCATGTGTTTGGACCGGCCGATACCCTCGCTCCGGATGAGTATCTTGTCCTGGTTGAATCTTCCGCGGGCTTTGATGAGAGCTTCGACTATGATGGTGCGATTGAAACGGCCATAAGCCCGCTGGGTAGGGTCGGAGGGGATGGAGGGCTCTGTGGTGGTGAGGAATCATACGAGGTGATCTCGTTCTGGCGGGACGCAGCCTTAAGCGACCTTGTGCACTACATGGAATACAAGGACGCAGTCGTCTGCCTCGCTGATATGTGTGACGAGTTTGAGACAAACGCTTTCGATCAGATACCGCCCGTTGGCTACGCGCTGTTGAGTGACATCGTCCAGTTACCGGAGGGTCCCCCATTCGCGCTGACTGCGATTCCCACACCGGGTGAGGATAACTTCGTCGGCTTCAAGGCCCCGGTTGTTGATAAGGTGCTGTCATACGCGACAGACATCGTGGAGGTGTTTTTCAGCGAACCCATCCTTGGTGCGGGGCTCGACGAGCCGGAGAATTTCCGGCTGTGCGGCCAGCATGAGGGCTGCCCGGCTGCGGTTAAAGCGTATCCATCGACATCGGGTGAGAAAGTGCTTCTCTTGTTTGATGATCCCGCCCCGGGTGCAGCAAGTCTTGAAGTAATTAACCTGACAAGTGTCTTCGGTGAGGCCCTGGATGATACGGTGGTAGCCTTCTCGGTCACGTCAACCGGTATCGTAGCGATGTGCACGATACAGGCTTATGACGAGTCTGGATTTTCACCCGTCAGGGATTCTACTGTGTTCACGATGGGTTTCATCACCGTTCCTCCGCGTGTCTTCCAGGTGGAGTACTCCTCGATTTATGTCCAGGGGCTGGATGGGTGTGGGGTCAACGTATTCTCCTATGATGTGCCGAACCCCGCTCCGGTGATTGGTGATTTCGTCACGGTCAGGGGTGACGTCACAGAATACGTGGGGGCAGCGGGTAGCACCACCGAGATATTCATGGCAGGCGATCCCCGGGTCACGATCCTCTCAGCCGGATATCCGGAACCGGATCCGGCCATCCTGAAGACCGGTGATGTCGGACGCGAGATAAACGAGGGGAGACTGGTCCAGACGGAGGGAGCGATCATAAGCACCTCCGACTTTGACTTCTTCATAGACGACGGGACCGGTGGCATCCAGGTTTACCAGAACTATCTGCCTATAGATTTCACCCGATTTGAAGTGGGAATGTATGCGAGAGTGAAAGGTGTAATTCTTCAATACGATTATACGCGTCCCTTCTTTGAGAGTTATGAGCTTGTCCCCAGGTATGACAGCGACATAGAGATCATCGAGGGTGCCTTTCCCGAGGAATCGATGCTCGATGTCGATGCGCGCGTGTTCTGTCCATCCTGTGGAGAGGATGGATTCAGCATACGGTTTGGTGGAGAATCATTAAGTGATGTCGTCTTGAGGCTGTTTGACGGAGCCGGCAGAGATGTAAGAACGCTCTATAGCGGCACAAGCCTCGGGGACAGTGAGATCATCTGGGACGGCAGGGACGATGACGGGAAGTTTGTCAGCCCGGGTCTTTACATCTGTTTCCTTGAGGTCACGGAGTCCGTCACCGGCAGGAGGACGACTGAAAGCGTACCAATCGTTGTGGGTATCGAGCTAAAGTAGGAGGAGACTCAGGTGCGAGTCATTAGACTATTTCTCTGGCCCGTTTTGGTTTTTCTTATTGCAGGCATGTCGATAGCGTATGTCTTCGACTCCGTGGATGTGAGCAGCAAGGCAAGGGGCATGGGAGGAGCATGGGTGGCGAGTGCGGATGACGCTACCGCGATATTCTATAATCCCGCCTGCCTGGTGGGAGTTTCGGGCCGTAGTGTATGCGCATCGTACCTGAGACCGAATTCCCAGGATTTTGAATCCCTGACGTTTCTTGCGGCGAGCATGCCGGTCCGGCCTTCGCACAACGTTGCGGTAAGCTATCGCAGCTTCGGTGTCGAGTACGGCGGGCAGGATCTGATGGGCGAGTCGACATTCAGTGTGGCGCACGGGATGGTGCTGATGAAGGACATCCACTCGTCGCTGCATGTCGGCTACGGCCTCAACATCTACTCACTCAATTTCGGATCCACGGCTACGATGGATCTCGGGAGCCAGACCACCTTCGGGATCGACGTGGGCCTGCTCGGCATCCTGAGGGACCGGACCGTCCTGGGGTTCTTTCTTAAGAACGTCAATGAGCCGTCACTGGGCAAGGTCGACAGGGAACCGCTTCCGCAGTGGTTGACGGCAGGTGTTGCATACAAACCTTACTACGGTGTCGTGACCGAGCTGGATATCAGGAGTGTCAGAGGGGAAGACGTCGAGATACATATGGGTATGCAGTTCAACGTGACGGAATTTCTGGATATGAGGTTCGGGTTCCAGACCGAACCAAACTCGCTGACCGGGGGCTTTACGGTCGGTGTTACACCGGTGGACTTAGACTACTCTTATTCCAGCCATACGGTTCTGCCGGGTACGCACCACGTGTCCCTGAGAGCAGTTTTCTAGGAAGGCACAAATGACGAGACGATGGTTGCTTTTGCTTGTTTTCACGGTGACTGCCGGCGCTCTGTCGGCGGCTGAGTTTCCCATCGATATCAACTCTGCTCCGCTTGTGGACATAATGGAGCTTCCGGTTCCGGCGGAGGACGCGCAAGCGATATACGAGTACAGAGAATTCAGGGCATACTTCGAGAGTGTCTATGACCTGATGAAGGTCCCGGGGATCGATGCCCGCAAACTTGAGATCCTCAAACCCCTTGTCAGGATTGAGCCGGTCGATATCGACTACTTCGCAGAGAGAATGAACGTTGCCCAGCGAAACGTCAGGCGGTGGGGCTCATCGGAGGGAAGCAACGAGGGTCTTATCGATCTCTGGATAGACATAGCCAAGGATCCACCCAACATAAACACCGCCGGTGTATACGACCTGATGAATCTCCAGAACGTCTCGCCCGTCGATGCGGTGGCGATCTTCAAGCACCGCAAGGCCATCGGGACCTACAGGGGCCGGCGGGACCTGAGATACACACCAGGTCTTTCAGGCTGGGGTTACATGAACGCGAGATCGCTCGTCGAGTACCAGAGTACCGAGCAGAAAGGTGAGTTCCACGGGCGGTACCAGGTGAGGGCCAGGAACACAGAATACCATTCGGACGTTGAGGAGCTCATGCAAGAGGATGTGTTCCCGACTCAGAATGTCTATGACTCATGGTATGACAGACTTGGTCTTTACGCGACGAGACCCGAGGTAAGCCAGAAGCTCTTCCTCAAGTACTATCTCACCGGAAATGTCACACTCCGTGGAGGAGTGCTCTCGTGGAGGCAGAGTGGTGAGGAAAACCTCAACGAGCACGTGAAGGGCTTTGCAGGAGTGGAGGGATTGCAGCTTGGCCCTGTCCAGATAGACAAGGTCTATGTCGGTGATTATCTTGTCGGTTTCGGTCAGGGACTCGTGATGGAGAACAGCGACTACTTCAAGCCGAGGAAGTCCGGTTACTCATGGGACAAGCGCTACTACGGCATAATCGGTGATATCTCACGGTCTGAAGAGTACAAGCTCTCAGGCGTCGCGGTACAGGCCACGTGGCGGGACTTCAAAGGAATCGGTTTCTTTTCGGATGATGAGAAGGATGTGGTCCTGAACGAAGACGGTTCTGCCGCCGCCTATATAACACTCAACCCTACTATAGAGAATGATGACCTGGTGAAATACGGTCTTCCCCCCATGCGGGATGCCCTCCATGAGAAGACCTATGGCGGCAATGTCCGCTATCTTCTGCGTCCCGGTTCCCATGTAGGTATAACGGGATACGAGAGCCGCTACAACCGGCGCTTCGACCCGATGGGTGGTGAGACCATCATAGACAGGCCCGACCGCATAATCCAGGCCGACAATGAGTTCCTCCGGTCCTACCGGAGCCCGGGCGAGTTCCGGCGTGTCTATGGTGTCGAAATGCAGAGTGTGTTCAACAACTACTGTGTGCAGGCCGAGTACGCTGAGATGGACGTGAACGGCAGCACGCTCAAGGTCGGTGACGATCCCGGTGCGTTTGTATCCTCACTTTGGGCCCAGTACAACAATCTCAATTTCCTGGTGCTTTACAGAGACTATGACCTGGGTTTCGATAATCCCTATTGCCGCGGGTTTTCAAACTACGAACGCTTCAAGGGTACGATTCTTGAGGATCACTACTATCTCACCGATCCGCTTTACGGTCTGATCTTTGATAATGGCGTCGCCCCCCAGGCAGAACGCGGCATATACCTGTCAACCCGTTACAGACTGACGACGGCGATAATCCCGCGGATCGAGTATGACCGGTGGACCAGGGTCTCCGACGGGGCGACTTACAGCAGGTTTGTCGGCAATCTGGAGGTCAGGTTGCTCTATCCGCTCAGGTTCAAGGTAAGACAGCAGTTCCAGGGCCGGAACCGGGCCGATGAACTGACGGCCACGAGCTACAGCCTGAACGACACGCGGCTCGAGCTCGAGATGAGACTTTCCAATTACGATATGATCGAGTTCACCTACCTGAGAGGCGGAACCGAATGGCCCCCGCGGCCAAGGCTTGTTGGTGGAGTCGAACCCGATGGTGACCACCCGGCCTCCGGCCAGGCATTCCAGCCCTCGTGGGCACTGCTTCTCCATGCGATACACAACTTCACCGATAAGTTCAATGTGAGCATCGGGGCACTCTCCTACAACGGTTTTCTCTGGTTCTTCGAGGAGAGCGATTTCGTCGCGAGTGATAAGAGGAATTCGATGAGGTTCTGGATCTCGGTTCAGGACCGGCTTTCCGACAATCTCTGGATCGAGCTGAAGGCTGCATATGACAGGGGGCTCCCTGTTACCAATACGGATGTCAGACGCTACAACCAGTATTACGGCAGTGAAATAGATGCCGAGAGCATCATGAACAAAGAGAAGTACTTCAGAATCCAAATCGACTACATGTGGTAGAAGGGGGTATTGCGCTATGAGGAGAGGTGGAACAGGAGGTGTGCTGCTGATTCTTGCCCTGGCGACTTGTTCCTGGGGTTACACCTTTCTCGACCTCGGTCTCGGTTCGGAGACCTTTCCGGGATCGGGCAGATGTGCCGGTATGGGAGAGGTCGCACTCCTCTCTGAGGAGACGCCGTTTGCGGTGCTTCAGAACCCTGCTTTGCTGAGTAAGCTCGAACGCCCCCAGGTTGCCGGTACCTACCGCTTCTACTCGATCGAGGAGGACTGGTCCTTCCCGGCGCATGACAGCTTTGATGCTCTATTAGGTTACACAACCTACTCGAGAAACTCCAATCTCTACCACCGTGGTGCGATCGGCGTGTGTTCGGGGGTTGTTCCACAGGGCCTCGGGATCTCGTTCGGATGTGCATACGCACCTGTCTACGACTTCACCTACGATTTCTACGAGGAGATACGGGACAGGAATACAGCATCGGTCCCGACCGATAAGGTAATCGCAGAGGGTTTTGTCGAAAGCAGCGGCAGCATAAGCGCACTGGCTTTCGGGGTGGGTACCTCCGTAGGAGACGGGTTCTCGCTCGGTGCCGGTATCGACTACCTCTTCGGTGACTTCGAACTTAAGGGCCGGCTCTCGGGTGTGGACACAAGCAAGGTGCAATGCTGGGATGAGCCGATGACGGAAACCTCTGATACCTTTACATCATCCAATGTAGATGGGATAAGGGTGAGAGTGGGGGGGACCTACGAGTTCAACAAGAGACTGGAGATGGGTGCATCAGTGGTGACCGCTTGTGAACTTACGGGTGACTACAGTACAAGTTCTGTCGGAGGGTTGCTTGAGTTCCTGCCCAGGGTTACCGATGATGGCGGTGAGTTCAAGGTCAAGTATCCGGCTTCCTACGCGCTGGGTGTTACTTTCCGGCCGAGAAACGAACTGATGACGGTGGTCGAAGCCGATGTCAAGTACACCACCTGGAGTGATGCCGGTAATGATGCCCTTGTTGACGCCGGTTTGGAGGACATCTACGAGTGGCACATCGGGGTAGAGCATGTGTTTTACAATCAGCGGCCGTTACGTTTCGGCTTCATTTACAAGGGTTGCCCCACAGACGACGAGATCAGTGAGACGGCCTTTACGATCGGAAGCGGTTTCGCGACATACGGATTAGGGATAGAGGCATCTGTCAGGGTTGGGTGGAGAGAATACAGACAATTCGACCTCTTTGATGACAGCCTCTTCTGTGCAGAGTCGCGCGACCTCACGGATCTTGTTGAAGAGACGACCTTCAGCGGCATGATATCGATCATGAGGGGGCTCTGAACGAGGTAGGTAAATGCGATACGTACTGATCCAGGTTCTGTGCGTTATTATCGGTCTGGCTTCGGTAGTCCACGGGGCTGAACCCATAAGCATAACGATTATGCACACCAATGACGTCCACGGTGGCATCGACAGGTCGGGAGCGACCTTTATGGACGAGGAGTTCCCGCCGCTCCTGGGTGGTGGGGCATCATTGGCGACACTTGTTAAGACTCTGCGAGCGAAAGCTGAGGAGGAGGGGAACGGCTTCCTCCTTTTCGACACCGGTGATATCTGGCAGGGGTCACCCGTGGGTAACTACAAGGGTGGCGAGATCGTGATCGAGTTCATGAACCGGATGGGTTACGATGCCTGGGCTCCGGGCAACCATGAGTTCGACGCAGGGCTCGACAATGCCTTTAAGCTCCTCGAGCTGGCCAAGTTCCCGGTTGTAGCAGCCAATCTGGTTGACAAGGAGACCGGGACTCTTCCGCCGCCGGCCACACCCTATGTAATAAAGGAAATCGCTGGAGTGAAGATCGGCATCATCGGTCTTATTACTGAGGAGACCGAGTATTACTCACTCCCCGAGACAGTGAGCCGCGTGGACTTCAGTGAGATCAAACCGATCACCGAGAAGTACGTCGCCGAGCTAAGGGACCAGGTCGATCTGATATTCGTAATCGCTCATCTCGGGATTCCTTACGATGTACGTTCGGCCTACAAGGAAATGATTGAGACAGGTGTGGAGCAGAGGATCAGGTATGGAATGAACGCCATGGAACTTGTTCATCATGTTCCCGGTATCGACCTCCTGGTCGGCGGCCACATACATGTGGGCTATGAACAGGGCTGGGAAGATCCGCTGAACCACACGATCTGCCTCCAGACATACGGCAGAGGCACCGGGGTCGGGGTGTACGAGATCTTCGTGGACCCTGAGACCAAGAAGATCGTCGGACATAGCCTGGCGGAGGCCGGTGGTTCGATCGTCAGCCTCTTTGAGGATGAGTACTGGCCGGATGCTGAGATGGCTGAGTTTATCGAAGAATGGGTTGATACAGCTGAAGTCGGTATGGACGAGCCGATAGGCCGGGCACTCATAGATATCACAAGGGTTGGTGTTGGTGAGTCCCAGTTGGGCAACATGGTGACCGATGCCATGAGGGAAGCGGTCGATGCCGATGTGGCTTTCACCAACCTGGGTGGCATAAGATCCAACCTGGCGATGGGTGTGATTACTCCCCGGGATGTCTTCCGGGCAGTGCCTTTTGAGAACACACTTGTCTATTTCGATATGACCGGGTCGTATCTTAAACATGTGCTTGAGTGGCGGGTGAAGGGTATGAGACAGGGCGCATACGTATCCGGGGTGGAATCGGCTTACAGTAGAACGCGCCCTGACTTCGACCGGATCGTGTTGCTCAATGTCGGAGAGGAGTGCTGGGATCCCGACCGGATTTACCGCGTGGTGACGACCGACTTCATCGCGGCCGGCAACATAGGGCTTCAGATCTTGACCGAGATAGAGCCCCAGTACATCCACCGTACCGATATCCAGGTCAAAGAGGCCGTGATCGAGTATATAAGGCGTCATTCCCCGCTTGCTCCCGGCATAGAGGGGAGGTTCGTCAGGGATGATGAGTGTCCCATGTCACCTGAACTGAACGATGTTCTGCCGAGGTATATACCGGTCGAAGACCTGACCCACTAGGTAGTAGCCGAAGTCGCCTCTGTACGCTCAGACTGACCATTTCGTGAAACCTCACTGTTCCAACGACCTCTGTACCGGTCCTGCAAGTTGTGACGGATTTTGGGCAGGACTTGCAGGGATCGAAAGCGCGTGATTTCAAGACCTGACCCCGATTTGGTGCGGCCTAAACCCGCCTGGATTTTGGTTGAAACAGAGGCTGAGATATGGTATAGTTTAACAAAGCTAGAAAAGGTAAACACTGGGGCTCACTACCCCTATATAAGGAGGATGTAATGTACGGTAGAAGTACATCAGTGGCATTTTTGTCTCTGCTCGTCCTGTGTCTCTCAGCCGGGGCTGCGTTAGGCGCTACCGCCGGTGATGTGGTCATCAATGAGCTCTTCGTAAGCACCCCGGAGTATTTTGACTGTGCGGAGTTCATAGAGCTATACAACACCACGGGAGCACCGATCGATTTGGCTGGTTGGGTGTTGAGTGGTGTTGAGTATGACCAGACCTGCGGTGAACATCACCACCAGTTTCCTGCCGGGATAACCATTCCGGCCAATGGTTACATCATAGTGGCCCAGGATGTGATTGTGCCCGGCGATGATATCGGTTTTCAGGAGCACTTCGGGTTCCCGCCACACGTTGAGATGTACGACAATGACCTGTCAGGATATGGAGGTGGCGGCACGTGGGAACACGATGATCCAGCCGTGCCCAATACTATTGTTCAGAATCCGGATACTTACGATGATCAGATAAGGATGTTTCCGGGTACGAGTGACTATGGATTCAAGTGTCCCGGCAGCTTCACAGGCTATGAGGCACTGTGGCTCTATGACGAACCCACGAGAAGCAACCTGATCGACGCGGTCGAATACCGCGCCTCAAGCTGTTTGACAGATAAGTGTGCGGGTGTCAATGGCGTCAACGATGCATATCCAAGGTATCCTGATGAAAACGTGAGTCTTGGACGGAAACCGGTCGGGACCGACACCGATGACTCCTCGGCGGATTTTGAAGAGCAGGCTCCTACGCCGGGTGCCCTGAATGTGTCGAACCTGCCGCCGTCCGGCTACAGTCTTGAATACAGCCCGTGTGTGCCATCGAATACAGACCCGGTCCGGATCACGGTCTACGCCGAGGACGACGGCGCAGTTCTTGCGGTCAAGTGCTTTTACAGTGTACGGGTTCCGTACGACTTCCTGCCGACCCCGTTTGACAGCGTCGCTATGACGCCGGTCATAGGTGAACCAGGCCAGTGGGAAGTCACCCTTGCGGCACAGCCCAATGAGTACCAGACCCGGTTCTACGTCCGGATCACCGATAACTTAATGGCCACCGGCTATGTACCGGATGATGCTCCGGGCAATGACTACGGTTACTCGGTCGGGATCACGGCGATAGGCAGTATCCAGCAGGTGGGGGGAGGTGAGGATACCTCTTATGTTATGGGCCAGGCCAAGAACATAACCGGTGTCGTGACCGCCGGTCGCGGCACTTTCGGTTTTCCCCTGACCGATAATATTTTCGTAGTCGCGGATCCCAATGGTGGACCGTGGTCGGGTATCCTGGTCTTTGATCCCACCTCTACGGTTCCAGCGGAGCTGGGCGACAGCGTAACACTCTCCGGTTTCATTAGTGAGTACTACAACGTGACTGAGCTTTACATGTTCGGTGACTGCTACCAGGAGCATAAGAGCGGGGCCGAATTGCCCGCTCCCTTTGTGATTGATACCGGTGATCTCAACACGGCTTCTCTGACCGCCGAGCGCTATGAAGGCGTCCTCGTGAAAATCGATGGTGCGATCGTCACGGAAGACAGCCTCGGGAACGGCGAGTGGGAGATAAACGACGGATCAGGCTCGTGTAGAGTCGATGATGCCGCCTCTTACGGCTACATTCCGCAGGACGCAGACTCGTTGAAGTCGATCCAGGGTATCGGCTATTTCTCGTTCAGTGACTATAAACTTGAGCCCAGGTTCGACGAAGATATCGAGGGCCCGATCAGGATCTACACCGTCAGGTACACGCCGCATGCACCCACTACGACCGATGTCATAACCGTAAGCGGTACGGTCCTGAGCGACTCCGCGATCGTCTCGGTCAAGCTCTTCCACAGCACTGACAACGGCGCTACCTGGGACAGCACGGCCATGACGTCGCCCGACAGTGTCTATACCGCGAACATAGGACCGTACGCGATTGACCAAACAGTCGTGGATTATTACATGGAAGCCTGGAATGTGGAGGGATTCAGCGCCCGCAAACCGGCTGGCGGATCGTATGATCTACGCGTCGGTATGAATACGATCTACCAGGTCCAGAGCGTCACACCGCCTGCCGACAGTTCCACCTATGCCGGTGAGCCGGTCAATGTCTCGGGTATTGTGACCGCCGCGCCTGGTGAGCTCAATCCGTATTACTTCTTCATCCAGAACTCCTATGGTGGGGCCGACAAGCCTGAGTTCGACGGCATAAAGGTATACGAAAGAACCGCCGGCCTGACACTCGAGCGAGGCGACAGTGTTACGGTTTCCGGGGATGTTTGGGAGTATTACAGGGAAACCGAGATAGCCATGTTCTTCCCCGAGGCCATAACGGTTCATTCAACCGGTAACACAGTGCCGGCGCCGTACGCGGTAACCTCAGGCATGATCGACAGCAACGAGGTATATGAAGGCGTGCTGGTTCAGGTCGATAACGGTACGGTCACCGCCGAGAAGAACTCCTTCGGCGAGTGGGAACTCAGTAACACCGTGCCCGACACGTCATGCACAGTCAGTGACAACTCCGGGTACGACTATGATCCCACCCTGAGTGAGAGCGTGCTCTTTGTGCGCGGTGTGATGATGTTTGCTTACGCCAAGCACATGATCGAGCCCAGGAACGTCGATGATATCTGTGCTGCAGGCAGGGCGGGAGCTGATGACAGACCGGTTACACCTCAGAAGCTCTCGATGCTGGTTAAGCCCAATCCCATGATGAACGGCGGGATTGTTAAGTTTGCGCTTCCCACGGCGGGACGTGTTGCGCTTAAGATTTACAACGTCAAGGGCGAGCTTGTTGATACCCTGGCGGAAAAGCACATGGAAGCCGGTGGCCACAAGCTCGATTGGGACGGCACCAACAGGCGCGGCAGCAGGGTGAGTTCGGAAAAGCACATGGAAGCCGGTGGCCACAAGCTCGATTGGGACGGCACCAACAGGCGCGGCAGCAGGGTGAGTTCAGGGATTTATTTCGTGATGCTGGAGACTACTCGAGGGTCTCTAGTGAACAAGGTGGTTGTTTCGAGGTAAACTAACCAAAGAAGGGGGTGATTGAGGGCAGGGCAAAGTTGAAAACGGGGTATGGGAGGTGGCGCTACCACGTGGTGGTAGCGAGAACTTCGGAAGGAGGTAGTGAGGAAATGAAGAAGTTGCTCTTGGTAGCATTTGCAGTCTGTCTTATAGTACCTGCAGCGTATGCGGTAACAACGCACACCTACAGCTGGGAAGACGGTGTGGGAACGACTCTGGGTACCTACGGGAACGTGTCGGTAGAGGCGAACGTGTCAGGACCGCAGGTCGGTAACAATGGTCCTCCCGGGAATCCTTATAACTGTCCCGGCGCGGGCCACGGTGTCCAATACCTGCATACGCAGGAAGCACCGCATAGCAGCACGCCTCAGGCGTACGTTGCGTGTGTTACAGGCCTGGCCTATGGTGACACCGTTCACGCAGAGCTCCTCTGCTTTGACATTACACCCGGTGTGTCACCTTCGGGCAGGCTCTGGGGTGGCAATCAGGATGCCTTTACTTGCGTCGAGTGTCCCGGAAACTACGTAAGCTCAGCCGGTAGTGGCTTTTTTAACAGCGGCTACAGCGACAGTGGCCCGTGGCATCAGATGAGCGCTAGCTGGGAGTGGAATGCGGCAGGCGATCCGGCAGTCGGCTCGCTCGTGATCCAGGCGCGTATGTATAGTTCGCCTTCGACCTGTGATACGTGCGTCACGGACTTCTTCTTTGACCTTATTGAAGTCCATGTACCGGATTATGCCACAGTTACCTTCCCGGACTGGGCTCCGTCGGCAACGGAGAACAACAGCTGGGGTAGCATCAAGGCGCTGTATCGCTAGAGTTTCTCGTAGGAGAAGCATAGCGCTGTAAGAGTTTTTGAGGCCCCGTCTCGTTTCCCGGGACGGGGCTCTCGCTATTTGGATCCTTTATATGCCTCATGAATCAAAATTACTGGTGCGTGTGCGCGCCGGTGAGGATTGAATCCAGGCGTAATTTGAGGTATAATAGAGAGGACGAATAACACGAGGTGAGGGCCGTGAACAAACCTGCCGGATTGGTCTTTGTGGCTGTGATGCTTATGTGGACAGCGGGCTGGGGCTACAACGTCTATTACGGCAACCTTCACGCCCACTGCAGTTACTCCGATGGGATAGGTACGCCCCCTCAAGCCTACTCGTACGCGAGGGACAGCGCCCTCGTCGATATTCAGGCCCTGACCGATCATACCCACTGGCTCAGCACCTCCGAGTGGTCAAACCTCAGGTCTTTTGCTTCATCCTATACCCAGGACGGTGTCTTTGTCGCCCTGTCCGCGCAGGAACACGGGAGTTTGAGCTCCTCGCGTTCGGGTGCTTTCGGACACATGAATTTCTACGAATCGACCGTCTTGATCCCTCAGTACGATGGCGGAGGCGATAACTACAGATACAACCTGGCAGGTACCTATTCGTGGCTGGTAGGTCACAACGACGGTATAAACGGCAATCCGCTCTTCGCGGTATTCAATCATCCCTATTACTCCGGTGGCACCGAACCCGACGCCCAGTTCCATCACTTCGCCTACTCGGTTAGCGGGGACTCCGCGATGTCACATACCGAGATAAGGAACGGTCAGCGGGGGGACAATTACGAATCCGAGTATCTTCAGGTTCTATCGATGGGCTGGCATGTGGGAGTTACCGCCAACCAGGACAATCACAACGGCATGTGGGGTGATCAGCCCAATCCCAATAGCGGAGATGACATTTATCTTACCGGTGTGCTGGCGGACACGTTGACCAAGGAAGCCATACTGGTCTCTCTTAAGGACCGGCGGACTTTCGGTGTTGAGGTAAACCCCAAGACTGACAGAATGGCTGTCCTCTTCCAATGTGAGGGGCACTGGATGGGAGACGTGTTCGAGTCGGCGGCCGACACGATCCACTTCGACATAACCGTCTGGGCCGAGACCAACTTTATAACGCTTGAGCTCTTCAGAAACGGCAGCTCGATTGACTTTGCCAGCCCCGGTGCCAACTACTACGAATGGCATCCCGAGGACGATCCCCCCCTGGGTGAGAGTTATTACTTCGTCCGTGCCCAGCAGGTCGACGGTGACTACATGTGGTCGAGCCCGATCTGGGTCATAAGTACCTCCGAGAACTGGGATCCGATCAGTTCGGTCAATGCCGACGACGCCAACGGCGAGCCCGTGCGTCTCTATGATGATGTAACGATCAAGGGGCTCGTCACCGTGGCTACGGGTACTTTCTCGACGGTTGATAACGATGTCTTTGTTCAGGATGCGACGGGCGGGGTCAACGTGGTCAAACGTAATTCCAGCACCCCGTTCCTCTCAGTCGGAGACAGCGTCACGGTCACCGGCACTGTCGACCAGAGCAGGGGACTGACCAGGGTCGCGAACCCGGCCATAACCGTTGAGGCGACGGGTCTTCCTGTACCTGCTCCGCTGTTGATTACAACGGGGGACATCGAGGCTAATGGTGAGATCTATGAAGGTCTGTTTGTCACGGTCGAAGGGTGCAGCCTCACGGGTGGCACCTGGCCGGCAGAGGGTTTAGACGGCACCCTTACGATGGACGACGGCAGCGGTGACTGCACGCTCTTTATCGACAAGGAAACGAATATCGACGGTTCACCCGAGCCGACGGATGGCATAGACGTTGTTGGCGTGATTACCCAGTATGATACCTCATTCCCCTACTGGTCCGGTTACCGGATTGCCCCTCGGTCTCTGGATGATATCGTACCGCGGTCCGGGATTGGCACGCCGGCCTCAGGGCCCGGTATTGTAGCGTGGATACTTCCCAACCCCGCACGCGGACAGGCCAGGATCGTTTTCGGCAGCGAGGCTGCGTGCGGATCAAAACTCGTGACATTCTACGATGTCGCCGGCCGCGAGGTGAGCCGGATGGTCTCCGCCCCGGGTGAGAAGTCGATCGATTGGAATGCCCTGGATCGAGAGGGCAGGGACCTGCCCAGCGGCGTCTATTTCGCGGTCGTCAAGACCGGTGCGGGTGAGCACTCCGCCAAGATCGTCCTCATAAACTAAGCCCGGCCGCCGGGTCGGGGTTTTGTTGACGGCAGAATTCCCCTGTGCTAATATGCCCCCACTAAAAGTACACAGGGAAAGAGATCATGCCCAAGGTAAAGACTCCGTTTCTCGTGGCGGCCGTTTGTGTCACCGTGCTCATCCTGCTTATGCCGGCACCCGAGGGACTGTCCCACGAAGGTAAGGTGTCGCTCTCGATATTCGCCCTGTGCTTCATACTCTGGACGACTGCTGCGTTGCCACTGTCGGTGACGAGCCTTCTTGCCATCGCGCTTCTGCCTTTGCTCGGGGCCATGGATGCCGGCCGGGCGTTTTCCCTCTTTGGCAACAGGGCGGTATTCTTCATCCTGGGAGCCTTCATGCTGGCTGCCGCGATGATGAGTTCCGGCCTTAGCTCACGCGTCGCACTGCTCTTCCTCAGGCGATTTGAAGGGAGCCCGAAGCGGCTCCTTTCGGGCGTCGTCCTTTCGTGCGCCTTCATGGCTATGTGGATGCCCGCTCACGCAGTCGCCGCACTGACATTCCCCATAGTCCTTGAGATAGCCTCGGCTCTCAAGCTGGAACCGAGAAGGAGCAACTATGGGAAGGCGCTATTCCTTTCCATGGCATGGGGGTGTGTGACAGGTGGGGTGGTAACGCTTCTGGGTGGAGCAAGAAACCCCCTGGCGATAGCGCTCCTCAGGGAAAAGTATGATCTTGCGATAAGCTTCACCCAGTGGATTGCGATCGTGTTCCCAATACCGTTGGTGCTGCTCCTTGTAGTACACTTTCTGGTTTTCAAGTTCTTCCCGCCGGAGATAAAGGATGTCAAACCCGCGAGGGCGCTGATCGAGAGCAAAGTTGCCGCTCTTGGTCCTATGTCGGGTGTCGAAAAGAAGGTTCTCGCGGTGATGGTCGGAACGATTGTCTGCTGGATAGCGCTCGGGGACAGGGCGGGGCTTGCGGCCATTGCAATACTCGGGGCCTCGGCGTTGTTCGTGGTTCGAGCCATAGACTGGCATGATGTCGAGCGCTATGTTAACTGGGGCGTGATCCTGATGTATGGAGGAGCGATCGCACTTGCGGCGGCCCTGGAAATCACGGGTGCGGCCAAGTGGATGGTGACCTCGCTGCTGGGGTCGGTAGAGCTCAGCCCGTTTACACTGGTTGCATTCATTGCCGTCGTCTCAATCATCCTGACCGAGGCGATGAGCAATGCAGTCGGGACTCCCCCCAACGCGATCGCCTACTCCGCGAGGTACCATAGAATCAGGGATTCGGTGAAAGTCGGAGTACTTCTCAATCTGACCACTCTGGGGGTTTTCCTTCTGGTGGCCAAACTCTACTGGACGAAGTTAGGTTTGCTATGAGGGGAGGATGATACATGGCCTGTCTCATGCTTGTTCTCTCACCGACAAGACATAATCCCAAATCGGTCGATCTTGCGATCTCACTTGTACAGAGCACCAAACGACCGTTGCTTGCTGTCTTTATAATCGACACCAAGGTTGCCGACGCGATCTCCGACAGGATAGTCGATATCGGTTTCTTAGGTAACAAGGTCAGCGGGCAGCTCGAGGACGCCATCCTGAGAGAGTATGAGGAACGGGGCAGAAGTGAACTCGATGAGGTTAAGGAGAGAGCTCAGGCCTTAGGCCTCGAGTGCGAACTGCTTATCCGCCGGGGTGATTTTGTAGCCGAATGCCTCAGGATCGCAAAGGAGAATCAGGTCGAGGACATGATCGTCTCACGGGCCGACCGGTCGGGCGTCTCACGGAAGCTGTTCGGTTCAGCGGTCAATGAGCTGCTTGAAGCTGCTCCGTGTCCCGTCATGGTAGTAAGCGATTCGAGTGTCGAGAATCACACGGTTCAGTCTAACGGGTCCCAGTCGGCATAAGCGGACACATCGATTGATGTTCTCCCGGAGTAGGTGTAAGAGTAGCCGTAGTTGTAGCCCCAACCGACGTATTCCGAATCACCGCCTCCTATTGTCGTGATCAGTATCCGGTTCGAGCGTGATCCGATGGCCCTGGCACAATCGGCCTGCCACTCTCTATCATGCGCATCTGCATCCATCGGTATCCATCCATAGTTGGGTAGATAGACCTCTGTCCACCTGTGAAAAACATCATCAGTGCTTGCCTCATCCCCGCGCTCGCACACCCCGGCACAGAACCTTGTGGGAATCCCGGCTCCCCGGGCCATCGCCATGAAAACAAAGGAATACTCAGAGCAGGAACCCGTACCACGCGCGAGAACATTCGGCGCCGTGTCCCAGCCACCCACCCGCTCATAGTCGATCCGGTTGCCGATGTACTCAAGGATGCTGCGGACCATCCAGTAGGGGTTATCCTCCTCTCCGATCGCTTCCTTGATTGCATTCTGAATCACCGGGTCATCTAACTGGAGCCGGGCCCCGTCGACGGTATACTTCGCCTTGATGTCCCTTGGTATCCGGCTGAGCCCGCCGACGTATTCCGGGATCAGGATGTAACGCAGGGCCTGCATCTCAACCGGCACCTCGTACGAGACCCGTGCGGTCTCGCCCGGTAGAAGGTCCGTAACCGTGAAGTGGGCGAACTCCTGGCTCCACCTGTCCTCGACGAAGCCGGCCGGTTCCGGAAGGAACACAGGATCTGTCACGAAATTCTGGTGCTCGAGCTCTTGATGTGGAAGTGCAAGATAGACATCGCACTTGTCGACCCGATCGGGCCCCTCGCATCTGACCTTGAATGTGAACTTTACCCTGGCATTCTTCGGCGTGGCGTATACCCTGCTCTCGTCCCCGTCCGATCTGAGCACATACACTGAGTCGGTCTGGTAGTCTACATTCCAGAGGTGCTCTCCGTCCCAGGTGAGTCCCCTGGGATAAGGCCCGGGCGAATCGAGTATGAGGACCACCCAACCGTGTTCAGGTTCTACCATGTAGATCTCGTCTTTTCTGCGATCGGATACCCAGAGGTAGTTTCCATCAGAAGCCAGCCCGCTGGGGTAGCGTGACGGCGCCTCAATGAAACTCAGCGGGGTGCCATCGAGCGGATCCAGCCTGACAATTCTCTTCTCTGTTGCATCACATGCCCAGAGGTAGCCACCGTGCCAGGTAAGACCGGTGGTGACCGAACTCGGTGCGTCTATGGCGTCAACCACCTGTCTCGTAGTCAGGGGCTTGCCACGGAGTCGACCGGCGCCCCACTTTCCGGATCGATGGCATAGAGCCACCCGCAGTCTCTGTCCGCCAGCCAGATATGCCGGCCGTCCCATGCGAGACCTGTCGGGAAATCGGCAGCCGGGTAGCGCCCCGTGACATCGCCGGGGTAGGCCGCAAGCACAGGATACGCCACTGATAAAGCAACAAGAGCCATGATCAGGATTCTGGTCATTCCTGCTCCTCCCTTTGCAGTTTGGTTGTCAACCCTGCCCATGATAGGGGGCCGCCGGTGGCCTGTCAAACTCATTGTCCGGGGATGACCCTCAGGGATGGGGCTGTGAGGCGGTAACCTCATTTTGTGCTTGACACATGGCCGGGTGTCCTGCTATTTTGCTTCACGATTTCAGGCTATCTATTTGTAGCCTAATGCGTTGTGAGGTTTATGCGGGCACCTATCCTCATCTGACGAAGGAGGTGAGAGTCAAAGTCAGGCAAGTCAGTTGGGGTTTTGTCTTCTAAAAGGAGGGTGCTCAGCATGAAGTACGCGTTTTTAATCCCCATTTTACTGGTCTTTCTGGTATCCACCTGTTTCTCGACGCCGGAGACCGGCACAACCGAGGTGGGCGGTAATTTCTGGTTCAGATACCACATGGACCGGGTCGATGAGTCCACCCAGACAAGCGCTTTCAATGTCGAGAGAGGCTATATCGGCCTGGGCTATGGTTGGACTCCACAGATAAGCGGGCAGATGACGGTCAATGTCTTCAGCTCCCAATCAAGCGGCGGCATGGGCGGATGGAATGTCGAGCTCAGGGATGCATACCTCAACCTGGGCTATATAGTGCCTCATGGTAGGATCCGTGTCGGGCTCCAGAAGAATTACTTCGGGACTGTTCACGACTGGAAATACCTTACCGTCAGGCGAAGCCTTGCCAATGCGGTCGGCGTGGTTCAGGAACGTGATTACGGTATCGCGTTCCTGGGTATGATCCCTGATGGTATGGGCGAGTGGACCGTGGGCATCATGAACGGTGAAGGCTTCTCCTCGGGTTTTGCCCCGGGGTATGCCGACAGGCAGCCGGGTATCATGGCAACCGTGAGATTGCTGCCCATGAGAGAGACAGTGGTCGGTGTCTCGGTCCTCAAGGACAAGAGATACGTCCACCAATGGGATCAGACGGTCTTCAGCCGCCAGAACAGCATCGCATATGAGGACAGAACCGCCTTCTCCGTCATGGGACGAGTGGGAAGCGGGCCTTTCAGTCTTATGGGCGAGTATCTCTACTACGATTACCCGATACCCGACAGGGATGATCCGGACAATTGCTCAGTCAGCGTCACGGGTACGGGCTTCAGTGTCTTCCCGATGCTCAGGGTGACGGACAAGTTCGATGTCGTCGGCAGATACGACATGTGGGATCCCGACAAGGACAGCGACCGGTCGATCGGTCGTGTGGAGACATCGGAGGCTTACACATTCGTAGGTGACGGCCCCGTCCAGAATCCGACAACCTGGTGGTTCCCCGGTGACTACTCGTTTGAGTACTACAATGTGAGCCACAATGTCTACACGATCGGCTTCAATTACAATCTGACCGATCGTATGGAAGGCAGCCCGGGTGTCATAATCCAGGTGAACTGGCAGCGTATGGATCCGCAGGAAGACCTGGAATGGTACGATACGGTGGCTGATGAGACAACACAGCAGTCACTTGATGCGGTTGATTCATTCATCTTCCAGCTCAGATGGGGCTGGGGTGGACTTGATATGTGATGATCTGATGTATGCCGGTGGGCGCCCTCGGGTGCCTGCCGGCAATCCTGATTAGGAGGCGGTGGTATGTGGTTTAAGAAGAAGCCAAGGGTGCTGGTGATCGGCCTGGACGGGACACCGTTATCATTTGTGCGGCAGAAGATGGACGAGGGAGTGCTTCCCGGTTTTAAGAAGCTCTTCGACAGGGGCTCCCTGGTGGAGATCAAGTCGACTCATCCATTCGTCTCGTGTGTCGCATGGTCCACGTATATGACAGGTAAGAACGCCGCGAAGCACAACATCTTCGGCTTCATCGACCGCAAACCCGGTACGTATTCGATTTACATACCGAATGGCTCGAACATGACAAGCAAGACCCTGTGGGAGGTCCTGAGCGATCAGGGAAAGAGTGTGCTTGTCATGAATGTACCGGTCACCTACCCGCCGCGTAAGGTGAACGGGATTCTGGTCTCCGGCTTCCTGGCGCCAAAACTTGACGGGGGGACCTATCCGGCGGAACTCTCCTCAAAGCTCCAGAAGGACGGTTATGAGATAGACATAGATCCGTGGAGGGCAAGAGAGAACCTGGACAATCTCTATCCCGATCTCATGCGTGTCTTCAAGGCCAGGACCGGCGCCTTCATGAAACTCTACGAGGAGAAGAAGTGGGACTTTGCGCAACTCCATGTGATGGAAACCGACAGGCTCTATCATTTCATGTGGGGGCACATGGAGGAGGGGCATCCCAAGTACCAAAAGGAGTTCATGGAGGTTATCAAAGCTATTGACGCTTTCCTCGATATGATCGCGAGCACTGTCGGTGATGACGTGACGGTGGTTGTAATGTCGGATCACGGCTTCTGTACCGTCAAGAAGGAGATCTACCTCAACAGGTTCCTCGAGGAGCAGGGTTACCTCCGTTATAAGGAGGAGGGGGGCAAGTCACTTGAGCACATCGATCCCGCGGGAACAAAGGCCTTCTGCATGGATCCGGGGCGCTTCTACATAAACCTCAAGGGCAGGGAGGCCGAGGGGATCGTCGGTCCGGACGAGTATGAAGGTCTCAGGGCAAGGCTCAGGCAGGACCTCGCCGATCTCACCGATGAGGACGGTAACAAGGTGATAAGGGATGTACTCAACAAGGAAGAGATATATAGCGGTGAGCACTTCGACATTGCTCCCGATGTGGTCATAAACCCCATCGATGGGTACGATCCGAAGGGTGCCTTCGGCAAGACGACGCTTTCGGGTAAGGGCCCTATAGTGGGCATGCATACCTACGATAACGCGATGTTGCACGTTAGCGGCCGGGAAGTCAAGGAGGGCGGCAGCGTCATGGATGTTCCCCTAACCATCTATGAAATCATGGGGATAACCCCGCCTGGCGATCTCGACGGCCACTCCCTCATCTAGACTGGATCCAACTCGACCCCGATATTCAGGGCCTGACCCCGGTGACGATACCACTGCTTGACAGCCCATACGAAATTGTGATATAATGCATAAGATCAGAGGAAGCGAGTGCGGGATCGCAGCGCTTTCGGCAAAAGGCGTGTCTCTTGCCGCCGGGAGCGGATTCAAGGATGGAATGACCAGGGAAGCTGGGAGTGGCTTTCCGATTTCTTGATCCGACCCGTAGGAGGTGTATGGTGAGACACGTTTTTGCAAGCTGGGCCATGGTCATCGTTGTTTTGATGGCTGCGGTGAGTGCCAGTGCATTTACGGTTAAGCCCACCCCGTTACCCATGCCGGAGTCGTCGGTTGAGGCGATACTGGTGTTCCTGGGGGGTGAGCCCGGAAATCAGATGTACAGGTACGACTTCTATGTCCGCAACATTTCGGTTCCGCCTGCGGTGCAAACCGTGCTTGTGTTCTTTGATTCCGATCCTGAGACAGGTGAATTCCAGGGGGACCGGTCCGACTTCGTGGAGATCCAGTCTCCGGCCAACTGGGAAGGCTATGAGTGGGTTGATCCCGACCCTTCCCCGTGGATGGTTGAGTGGATGACTTTCTCGGGTCCCGACCGCATCTTCCCGGGCCAGACAAAGAGTGGCTTCTCGGTGACTTTTGTCTGGAAGGATCCCACCACGACGCCCGGGTCGAGGTTCTTCGAGGCGCTGAACGGGGTGGTGTACGAGGGGCAGACCATCATAGTGGCGGTCATAGATGAATCCGGCTCAATCTGTGGAACGGTATTCGATGACTGTGCGACTGCGGATTTTCCACCTGTGACGGTTGATCTTCTGAACTCTGAAGAGATCTTCGTGGCGACAACCTCCACCGACAGTGAAGGGCACTTCTGCTTCATGGAACTGCTTGCAGGCGACTACATTGTCAGCCTGGTCACACCGCTCGGTTTTGTAGTCGACGCGGAGACCAAGACCACAACGGTCACGGCGGCTCAGGAGGCACAGGTCGATTTCTGGCTGGACTGCCTGGATATCGAGCCCTCCGCAAGGACAATCGGCTACTGGAAACACCAGGTCAACTCCCTGCTCATGGGCAAGGGAAAACCCCATGAGAGCATGGCGGATATGATCGGCCATACCCATGCGATCCGGGAGCACTTCAACGAGAACGTCTATAACCCGGTCGTAGTTCTTGAGGTCGATCTGGGTGGCGGAGACGCCACCTCGGCGGACAGCCTTCTTGCGATCCGGGAACTCTTAACGGTGAACAAGGGCGGTACGATGCTCGACCGGGCCAAGCAGCAGATGATAGCGATGCTGCTGAATGTGGCCTCGCTCAAGATCAGCCAGGCTGAGGTCATAACCGATGATGGAGCCAACGTCTCTCAGGCGATCACATACTGTAACGCGATTATCACGGATCAGATGCCGGGTGTCTCGTATGAGGTAGCAAAGGACATCGCAGAGGGCGTCAATCAGGGCCGTACAATGGCCGCTGGCACAATTCCCCTCGACACCGAGATAATCTGGTACAGCCTGGGTGACCGCGATCTGGCCCAGATTATAGGGCTGAGTCCGAACCCGTTCGGATCTAGGGTATCTGTGCGCTATACAATTCCGGACACCGGGGCCACGATCGGACCCGTGTCGCTTGACGTCTATGACATCCGGGGCAGGACCGTCTACAGCCAGGGGAATCTGGCAGTGACTCCCGGCGAGCATGAAATTGTCTGGTCGGGTGTCGACCGTCTTGGACGGGATGTAGCCTCAGGAACGTACTTCGTGGCCGTAAAGAGTGCGGGTGGAATCTCGAGCCGCAAGGTCATGATGATAAGGTCCAGGTAGGCGTAGCCTGCCGGACATAGAGTTATCAGTTGTTTGGAGGGCGGCGTCCCGGTGCGGGGCGCCACCCTCCGAAAGTGAGACAGATTCGGGGATCGGGTGCCGGGAGGTACCCGGTCGATTGCGGGAACGTGCAACGAGGGGGTACAGACATGCGTTCTAAGGTATCGATTGCAGTACTGCCGGCAGTCGTGGTCGCCATGTGCGTGGTTGCCCTTGCAGGGCAGGCATGCGCCGACCCGTTTGCTATGGTGAAGTATGAGCTGTTCCGTTGGGAGACCGACACGTGGGTCGAGTACTACCCGAGTGATCCCCTGCCCGCGGGTGGGGACCAGCCGGGAACCAATCTGTGGAAGTATGAATATGCTGCCTTCAACTGGGGGGCCCCGCAGCCTATCCGGCAACTCTATCTCTTCTTCAACTCGGCCAACGTTGCAATGGATGCAACAGGGGCGAGTGTTGCCGCTCCCACCGGCTGGAGCGCGGCCCAGATCGGTCCTTTTGATCCTGATTTCAACTGGAAGGAACGGTTCATGGCCACGAGCTCGACATACTACATACCGACCGCGGACTCGCTTGAGGGCTTCGCCGTTGAGTTCACGTGGACGAGTTCGGTCCTCCCCGGGAACCAGACGTATGACGCCGTGTTCTCAGGCGGATCTGAAGCAGGAACGACGATACACCGGGAGGACCCGACAGCTCTGGCTCCGACGTCCTGGGGCGGCATAAAGTCACTCTACAGATAAGCCAGTCAGATCAACTGACGCCTGCACTGTAGCGAAGCCGCATCGCCTCGCTTCGCGATTTCCAGCTTGACGTTTACCCTCCTCACTGGTATTCAGAACGCATTAGGCATGATTAGGGTGGGGTCTTCGCGAGATCCGGGGAGACCAGGTTAGGAACTGCACTTGGGAAGGAGGAGACATCATGAGGAAAGCGTTCCTGGCAGGAGTCGTGGTCCTTGCCCTGGCAACACCGGTTCTTGCAGGCATCGGTCCCGGAACCTGGGAGAAGTCTCTCGGGGGGATGTTCCATCTCTCACCCGAGCCGTGGGAGCTTGACGCGAACACGTACATGGTTTACTACATCTCGCCGATGGTCGGCATCGGGCCGTTCTTCGAAATCCAGAAAACGGGAGACAGGGATGTTGTCTACGCAAGCCCGGGCGGGACAGGTGAGGAGACATGTACGTTCGAATCGGCCTGGCACTACAAGTTCGGCGGGTTAGTGAAGATCTATCTGCCCGTCGTTCTGGCCGGTGGCAAGATAACGCCCTACGTGGCGGCCGGCGCGGGCTTAGCGTCTCTGCCCAAGGCCGAATGGGAAGACTCTATGAAGGAAGAGACGGAGAGCAAGTTCGGGTACTTCGGTGAGTTCTCACTCGACTACTGGGTGACCGACTCCTGGACCATCTGGTGCGGCTTCCGTGCTTCCAAGGTCACGGGTGACGCGGACACCTACTTCGGTATGTACAGCCGCGATCTAACCGACATGCGGTCGCAGATCCTTATCGGAATAAGCAACTTCAAGTAGCCACAATGGGGTCATGCAATTCTAAAGGGGTCAGAGCTCGAAAATTGCGTCGCCGATTTCATCGCGCGCAATTTTCGAGCTCTGACCCCAAATACTGTTTCTCTATAACCTTACCCCGGTTGGGGTCTTATTCTATGTAGCCTAAGCCTCTCAGGCGTTCCTTGATCTTTTCCTCGTCTTCAGTCGAGGCCGTTTTTCCACCACCCTCGCCCTTGGGGATGTAACCCAGGGTCTCCATGGTGAGGAGGACCTTGTTGACACAGGTGTCGATGTCCTCGGTGTCTGTCTCGCAGACGACCTCGGCCTTTTCGGGCTCCTCGTATGGCATGTGCCAGCCTGCGATATCGGCGATCTCACCGCGTTCGGCGCGCTTATAAAGTCCCTTCGGGTCGCGGCTCTTGCACGTATCCAGCGATGCCTTAACATGGATCTCCACGAACCGGTCAACCATGCCCCTGGCCCTGTCACGATGGGCCCTTAAGGGGGATACGGCAGCAACGATCGTGCAGACACCGTTACGGGTGAGCATCTTACCCATAAAGGCAAGGCGCTTGGTATTGGTATCCCTGTCCTTGGCGGTGAAGCCCAGGTCGGGACTCAGGTTGGCCCTTATCTCGTCCGCATCCATGTTCTCAACCAGGATACCCCGATCCCTCAGGACCTTCTCGACTGCCTTCCCGATGGTCGATTTGCCCGAAGACGGGACTCCCGTAAACCACAAGAATGTTCCCTTATCCATCCTACTCCCCCTTCTCAGAGTTGTATGACTTTGCCTTCCATATCTTCCGGCACGTCGATACCCATCACATCGAGTACGGTCGGTGCCACATCGTAGATCTCAAGATTCTCCAGTTTCTTGCCGCGCTTGACTTTCGGATCCCACAGGACAAAGATCCCGTGCTCGGCATGTACAGCATCATCGGGGCCGACCTCGGTCTCAAAGGAGTGGATCGAGTCGTGGCCTATCGTACCGGTCGATCGCCAGTAGAGGTCTCCGAAGTAGACGATCAGATCGGGTGCCTGGTCCAGGTTGGGTCCGGTGTATGCTTCCTGGGGTTTGATCACCCGGGTCCCGATGTTCTTGCCGTTTTCATCCGTGATGCCTCTCAGCTTCTCGGCGATCTCATCCCTTGCCTTCTCATAATCGGTGGGATCGATCGCCCCCTGCTTCTCGCGGCCCTTGACATTGAGGAAGAGCCGGCAGTAGTAGCCACCCAGACCCCATGCCTTGGTCTTTTCCCAGTCTATGTCGGCCTTTTCGAGTTTGACCAGACCCTCGGGTTTAGACTTAAGGGTCATCAGGCCTTCCTGGATCAGCCAGTCGTTGACGTTTATCGCACCTTCCATCTTCTTCGAACCGTGGTCGGATACGACCAGTACCGTTGTGTCCTCATCAAGAACCTCAAGCAGATCGCCGATTCGCTTGTCGAGGTACTTGTGGTACTCAAGTATGGCGTTCTCATACTTGTTACCTGCCTCATACTTGCGGTGGGTCTTGTCGAAGAACTTCCAGAAACCATGGTGTATCCTGTCGAGACCTATCTCGACGAACATGAAGAAGTGCCAGGGCTCGGCCGTTAGGAAATGCTTTACGAGATCGAAGCGCTTCTCGGTCATCTCGTAGATTTCCTCAAGGAGCTCATCCTTGTTCTCTGTTCTAAACTTCTCGCAGTCGAGCATGTAATCGCCGACCGCCATCTTGACTTCGTCCTTTATGTACTCGGGAAACGTGTAGTCGGAGTTGGTATCCGGTGCAAGCCAGTCGGTTACCATGAAGCCGTTAACCGGTCTCGGCGGATACGTCTGGGGTACACCGACCATACCCACCTTGTAACCTTCACGCCCGACAACATCCCAGAGTGTCGGCTCCTTTATGGCAGTGGAGTTGGCTATCCAGAAGTTATCGTAGGAGTATTCGCTGCGGTTCCTGAAGCCGAAGATACCCAGCTGTCCCGGGTTCTTGCTCGTAACCATACACTGCCAGGCGGGGATTGTGATCGGCGGTATCGTGCTCTTAAGCGGTCCCCAGACCCCACCCTCGACCATACGCTTGATGTTGGGCAGATCGTCGAGCCACTTGTCGAAAACCAGATCGGGTGCCGCACAATCCAGCCCGATTATAAGTACTTTCCTCTTCGGTCCCATTCACCTCTCCTTGCTACTACTCGATAAAGGGATTGTCGAAATCCTTCTGAGCCTGGAACACCTCAGGTCGTATCATCTCCGGCGGGGGTGTACCACCCTCTACCAGCAGCTTCCTCACGACGGTTCCAGAGAACTTCATCTTAACGTCGTCGCCGTGGGGACATGTGCGCTCGCTCTCAAGCCGGGCGCATGTCTTGCAGTAGAAGAAGTCACCTCGTATGGTGATAGGGCGAATATCAAGATCATCGAGCTCATCAAAGATCTCAATCGCCGCCTCGGGAGCGTAGTAATTGCCGACGCCGGCGTGGTCTCTTCCCACGATCAGGTGCGTGCAGCCGTGATTCTTCCTGATTATGGCGTGATGTACTGCTTCACGCGGACCGGCATATCTCATCTGCATGGGGAGGATGGTCAGGGCGACACGTTCCTCGGGGAAATAGTTCTTGATCAGGGCGTCATAGCCCTTGAGAATCACAGCGTCCTTGAAATCTCCCTTTTTCTTCTTGCCTATGACGGGATGAATAAGGAGACCGTCAACCAGTGCGAGGACGGTCTTTTGCATGTTCTCGTGGCCCAGATGGGGCGCGTTTCTTGTCTGGAAAGCGGCAACTGTCTTCCAGCCCTTCTTCTCGAAGAGCTCGCGTGTCTCGGCCGGATAGAGGTTGTACTCCGGAAACGGCTCACGTGAGATGTCAACAAGGTCGAGATCTCCGCCGAGGAAGACGTCTTTCATCTCCATGGTAGACGCAACGCCGGGGTGGGCCAGGTCGTCGGTCCCGTACACGGCCTTGGCGATCTTGTCCTTGGGATAGGTATACTTCTCCCTGAGATGAAGAATCGCGACGGGGGTGCCGTCCTCACTCTTGAGGCATACATCTTCCCCCTCGGTCAGACCTCCCGCTTCCTCCTCGGAGACATCAAGAAGGATCGGTATGGTCCAGACGGTCCCGTTCGCAAGCCGCATGTTCTCAAGAATAGGCTTGAGATCGTTCTGGCATATGAAACCCTCTAGGGGGCTATACCTTCCGTGGCAGATGTTCTTGACATCGGTCACACTTTCCTTGCTGATCGTTATGCTCTTCATACCGGCGATTGCCGCCAGGGCGTTCTCGAGGTCTTTGCCCGAGAGGGACCTGTCTATAAGTTTGCCACCATGCGGTTTGACCATGACTGTGACTACCTCCTGTTCCTGTTCTTCTGGGAATACTCTCTTCTGGCTATCGGTACAGATATACTCAGTCATTATACCCACTTAAGTCGGGTTCCGCAACACAATTACGGCATGTTGCGTTTACCCGGGGAGTGACGCCTACCGGCAGGCTGGGCCAATAGACCCAACCGGTCGGAGGATTGACCCATTTGGTACCGGTACGCGGTCCCTCGCCGGCCGGGTACCCGTACCCGCATGAGGCTAATCCTTTTGAGTTCAACACGTTGCCACTTCCGGTGTGGGGACCTGCAAACGGTGCACGTGGCACGGAACCTGCTAATCTTAGGTAATTGAAACTTAGACAGATGCCCCCGCCGGAGTCTGTTTGTAGGATTGGCCCTCGCCGGTGCCCTAAGGAAGTGTACCATGCGCTTGACTTTGACCGCTGTGCTCGTACTGATCGTCGCCCTCCCCGGATGTGCTCACAGGGCTGTCAGTGTGAGCAGCCTCTTAGGCAGGGAAGAGGTCGAAGCATCCTATCTTCTGGCTGGTGGCGCATGGGTCCCTGAGGACAGCTTATCCTGGTCGGACAGGTCCTGGTACAGGGAACTTCGCTTCGATACGGACGGGGATGGGAAGTGGAACTATCTCTACGCCGAAGTCTACGACGATGTTGCAGGCTGGACCTGGGTCCCCTCGAGTGCACGGGTAAACCCCGAGGAGGAGCCCGATCTGGCCCGGACCAAACGATACCTCGTTAGAGATAGGAGCACCCCGCCTCGCCAGCCGAGCCTCGACGATTTCGGATACAACGATTAGTAGTACGTCGCAGTGAAGTAACTCAGTGCCAGCGGGAACCCCTCATGGGGTTCCCGAATCTTTTGTACCGGGATCATCCGGAAGCCCCACGTTCTGCCTTATGAGATCGAAGACCGAGGAGATATGCGGCCTGGTGTCCGCCGGAGTGGAAGCCCCCCGGTAAAGCATGAGCGTTCCATACCTGGAGTGACCGCCCGAGACCTTCTTGTGGGTGGAACTCATGCCGAAGGTCCCGCAGAAGACCGTGCGGTCAACACCGTACTCCTCGCGGAGATCAAAGAGGACATCGGGATACTTCTCGATGTTTCGACCCGTGAAGACCTCTTCCCGTCGCTTTACCCACCTGGCGACAACTGTCCCATCCTCATCCGCCTCCGACCTGATGAGATCGATCAGGCGATCCCTGAGAGTCTCATAGGCTTTGCGGTCTGACCCGAGGAGCGCCCTGTTGATTTCGATCCCACCGAACGATGTGCCGCCACCGACTTCCGAAACCCATGCCTTGCTCGCACCCGAGTCGACTGCGTAGGATGATGACTTGAGTTGCTTCCTCTTTTCCTTGGGGATCAGCGATGCAATCCGGTAGACCTGGTCTTCGAGATCGAGCCGCTGCATGATTCTTAAGAAAGCGTTCTTGGCTTTCTCGATGAGGGCCACCGGATTGACACCGGGTACGCCGCCGCTACGGGTCCTGAGCAAACCTTCTTTGCGGAGGATCTCGTTTACGTAGAAGGCCTTGACCGGTCTCATCCCGTGGCCGTGGTCACTCACTATGAGGAGTGCCTGCTCGGGTGAGAGGCGGTCAATGAAGTCACCGACCACGGAGTCGAACATGAGGAAGAAATCCTTTATCGACTCCTCAAGAGGATTAGGTCCAGGGTAAGTCGGATCGTCCGGGTCTGTGTAGCGCCAGAGGAAGTGCATGACCCGGTCGAGTGTCAGGAAGCATAAGAAAAAGACATCCCACTCCTCGAGCGCCATCAACTCGAGACCGAACCTTGCCTGGTCGCGCGTGACCTGCTCGGTTCGCTCAAGGAAGCCTGCCAGATCCTTCTTGCCGGGGAAATCCGCCATCCCGCCGAGCTCTGGAATATCGAACTTACCGATTATCCCGGGCGGGTGAGACTGGGCCTCGCCGGTTATGAAAACAGGTCCGTTTACCATGATCCCGTTGACCGGCCAGACAGGGTAGGCCAGCAAGGGATTAATCACACAGACTCGCTTGCCGGCCTCACTTGCGACGTCCCAGAAGGTCTTGCCGATCAGTATCCCGGTATCAAGGGCGCGGGTACCGCCTTTTATATCGAGGTAATCCATCGAATCCACCACGCCATGCTGCCAGGGCTGCATGCCGGTGTAGATCGTCACCCACGCTGGGATGGAATCCGGCGGCATCGTCGATTCAAGCGGTGCCGAATAGCCTTCATCCATTATCTTCCGGAAGTTCGGAAGATCGTCTTTCCACCTCTCAAGTAAGACCGCGTCGAGTGCGTCTATACCGAGTACCACGATCTTGCTCAACGTAACGCTCCTTCGATTTCGCTCGTCAATCTCGAATTTACCTGCTCAATCGCTTCTGTCCCATCGATTCTCACAGCCCCGACCGCTTTGGCGACCCGGTCGTAAAGCCCGTGCCGCTCCTTAAGATACTGGATGGACGGGATGTCATCCTTGCGCTGCATGGCTTCCTCGGGTGAGATCTCGATCAGTATGACCTTCAGCGGCCGCGGAAACAAGCGTAGAAGGGGGGAGGCAAGCAGCCGGTCGAGTTCGGTCCCCTTTCCGTCGAAGGCCGAATCTATATCGATGAATGTATCGTAAACATACCTGTCGAGCACGATCACCCGCGTATCACCCGCAAGTTTCGCGAAGGCGAACCTGACGCTCAGGTAGAGGTCTATGACGGTGAGTGTCCGCCAGACGGCCCGGAGCAGGCTGTTTTTAAATAGTGACTGTTTGGAACTTACGTATTTCTCGTAGTCTCCGCCGGCATGGACTCCGTCACCCCGCTTGGTTTCCTTCGGGGCGCGGAGCAGGGCCTTGCCTATCTTCAGAATCGGAGCTGTCAGGTAGGACTCACCACGCATCCACACGACTTCGGAGGGTATGCCTCTCGCGTTCAGGTACTCGGACACACGCTCCGCCTGGGTTGTCTTACCGCTTCCATCAAGACCCATGAGGACCACGAGTTGCCGTTTCATGCAATCTCCGACTCTATGGTTTCGATAACAGTGCCGGCGACCTTGTCCCACCCGAGACCGAGCACAAGTTCCCTTGTCGATGCGCTCTCGACACCGAGCGCCATCCGTGTCTTTTCAGTAAGTTCGGCCTCGGAGGAGCATATGTAGAGTCCTTTGCCCTCACTGAAGAGATCCGGTATCCCACCGAAGCCGGTTGTCACAACGGGCAGATTCGTGGCCATCGCCTCGAGGACGGAAAGCGGTATCTCAATGGCCCCCATCTCTGCAAACGTGGGGAATATGTAGGCATCGGCAAGCCTGAAGATCTCATCTATGCTCTCGATATACCTGTCGATGACCAGGATTGAACCATCCTTTAGCTCCTGTGCGATCCCGGGGTCCTGTTCGGTACTCGTGCTGGATACGATCACGAGGTTCCACCCGTCCGCAACTATACGCTTGAGTAGTCCGAGGTTTCGTCTGGCCGATAAGTGACCCACGTGGAGGAGTATGTTGCCGGTGCCGATCCCGTGTTTCTCCCGGAGCGCCGTTTTCTCTCCCGCGGCCGGCGGTCTGAAGATACCGGTATCGACCCCGAGCGGGATACGCCGTGCCTTGATCCCGGCCTCCTCCAGGATAGTGACGGTCCCTGATGAGAGGGCGAGGGTAAGATCCGGTGCCAGCGATCTTAAGAATGGCCGGACAAGCGGCGAGTACGTTCGACGCTGAAGCGACAACATGACAACCGGTATCCCGCCGCCCAGTCTGCGAAGACAACTGGTACGGATAAGACTCATCGGTGTTGCCGCTGACTGTGGTATATAAAGAATCACATCAGGCTTACTGTGCCTCAGATTCCGCGAGAATGACGAGCTGGTAAGGAGCTTGTTGAGGGGAAGCGGCTCGGTGGGAACCGGTAGGCCGGGAGCATCAGGTGTGAACAGGGTAATCCTCAAGCCGAGCCCTGAGAGCGCGGTGGCAAGCGCCACGGAAGCCTTCTTGAAGCCCTCATCGAGAGGCAGGGAGAGGTTTTCACTTACTACGGCTATTCGCTTTAAGCATACACCCAACTGGACTTACCCCCAATGTATGGTACATTCTATTTCGCCCCGGGGTTCCGGTCAACGAATTAAGCCGGGGGGATACCGTGGGGTCACCCTGGGGTCAGGTCTTGAGATCAAGCGTTTGTCGCGTCGGGATCAGCGGAGCGGACGGATAGGGTTTCCGTGGCCGACGTGTTATTAAAGTAAGGATAGCCGTGTGACTGCATGCGAAGACTACTCCGGCCGTATGTGCATAACATCGGTTACCCCGACAATCTGCACCCTTATGGGCATCCCCCCGCCGGGGGGCTCGACGAGTGAGGTATTCCCGGATGTCATAAAGTCCGCAAGAGCCGCCCGTATAGAGAAGGTCGACAGGTGTCTTGTCTATGCACCCGATGCAATCGGGAGCCGGCTTTGCCGTGACTACGAAACCAGATTCAGGGAGATGAGTAAACATGCACCGGTCCGCGTCCCCCTGCGCACGGTATATCCCCCGAAGACCCCCGTCTGCTTCGCGTCCATGTTCACAGGTATGATGCCTAAATGGCACGGCATCATGAAGTATGATAAACGGGTCATAACATGTGACACCATCTTCGATGCTTTTGCCCGGGCATCGAAAGCCTGCGCAATCGTGGCGGTCAAAGATTCCAGCGTCGACCGGATTTTCCGTGACCGGGACATCGACTACTTCTCTGAAACATACGACAGACAGGTGACCGCCCGCACGCTTGAGCTTATCGAGGAAGATGAGCACGATCTCGTCGTCGCATACCACCAGCAGTACGATGATCTTCTGCATGAGACCGGGCCGCGTTCCGGGGAAGCACTTGAAGCACTTGAAAACCACATCGGCAGTTTCGTCGAGATGGCTCAGGCCGTGAAATCTTATTGGACCCATCACAGCTGGATGATGGCCTTCGCCCCTGATCACGGGGCACACACGGATCCCGCTACGGGCACGGGCACCCACGGCGACGACATAGCCGAGGATATGGAAATCGATCATTTCTACGGTGTTGCAAGACGTATTTACTAACTTGCGACGTCGTAGCGGGTCTGGTATCCTCAATGTGACCAGAATCAGTTATGTGTAGTTGCTGAGACATCGGAGATGCACAGGACATCCTTCAGCGTCCTGCATGCACCTCGGCATGAAAGGAGACAGCAATGGCGGAGAAGGTTTCCATTTGCGGATTGGACTGTGGAGCTTGCGGGGCCTACCAGGCTACCCAGAAGAACGATGATGCTGAGCGTAAGAAGGTGGCCGAGACATGGAGCACCGAGTACGGTGCCGATATCAAGCCTGAGGACATTAACTGTGACGGTTGCACTTCAAAAACCGGACCGCATTTCAGCCACTGCAACGTATGCGAAATCCGCAAGTGCGGTATCGAGCAGAGTGTTGAGAACTGCGCTCATTGCGGGGATTATGCCTGCGATAAGCTGAGCAAGTTCTTTGAGATGGTGCCGGATGCAAAGACAAGGCTCGACGGGGTCAAGGCCGACCTCGATAGATGACACTAGGCGGGCTGACCCGGTCCGGGTCCATCAGAGTTCGGAATAGACCAACAAGCAGAAAGAAGGAGGTCGGTCATGAACCGCGTGATTGCGGCTGCAATCTTAGTTTCGGCTTGCCTGTGGGTAGGTGCGGCTGTGGCGGCCGGCACCGGGACATTCCCCATACGATTTGCCGTGATTGGCGATCGAACCGGCGGTCATGAGCCGGGTATCCACGGTGCGATAATCGACGAGGTCCAGCGGCTCAGACCCGATTTTGTGATGGGTGTCGGCGATATGATCGAGGGTTACTCGGGTGATCTCGATGCAGTCGAAAGTGAATGGAAGGAATACAAACAACTGCTTGAAGGTCTCACGATGCCGGTCCACCTGGTTGCCGGCAATCATGACATCTGGGATGAACCGTCACTTGAACTCTACAAACATCACTTCGGTGATCCCTACTACTCCTTTGACGTGGGCGATGTCCACTTTCTCATACTCGATACCAGCCGCTGGGATTCAAGCAGCGTTCTGCCGGACGAACAGATCGAGTGGCTCAAGGGTGATCTTGAAGAGCACCGGAATGCAGCATACACCCTTGCATTCTTCCACAAGCCGTACTGGATAGAGACTACCGCCGCCGGGACGCCGGACCGGCTCCACACGATCTTTGCCGACTATGGCGTCGATGCGGTGTTTACGGGTCACTACCATGCCTATTTCAGCGGCGAATTCGATGATGTCATCTATACGGGAATCGGGAGTTCCGGTGGTGCATGTGAACCTGGTGTAACAGGTGTTAAGTATCACTACGCCTGGGTGACAATCGATGAGGGTGAGATCGCGATCGCCCCTATCACGATGGGAGCAGTGCTACCGTGGGATGAATTCACATCGGATGAGTTCTGGTTTGTCAGGGAAGTAAACGACGAGGCGCTTGAGATTGAGAAGCTGTCGGTCGGGCGGGAAACCTCTTTTCCTGAGTCTCAGGTAATGGTAACACTTGCGAATCTCGACAGCGTGACGACCCTTAGCGGAGCACTCAAGTGGGAGATACCGGACGGCTGGACTGTCCTTCCCAAAGAGATGCCGATAGAAATCGTACCGTTGGGGAGCCACGATGCGGAGTTCTCCGTCGGGACCCGGGGGCCTCTCTATCCTGTGCCTGTGCTATCCGTCGACTACCCCTTCGGTGAGGAGAAGTCCTTCGAAATCAAGAGGTCTCTGCCCCTCAGCCGTTCGGCAGTGGCACACCAGGTTACGATACCCATCGTGATCGATGGAGAGGTCACGGACGGTATCTGGGATGATCCAACAAGCAAGTTCTTCGCACCCGACGGTTCACCCGTGACAACAGATTCCGTCGACTTCCACTTCGCCTGGGACGATGCGAACCTCTATCTGGCGGTAAGGTGCGCGGAAACCGATATGGCTTCGATGGTTGCGGCCGCGACCGAGCATGACGCCGCCGTCTACGGCGAAGACTGTGTGGGCTACTTCTTTCAGCCGATGGTTCCAATCGGGCCGGTCTATCAGATCTACTTCAATCCGCTGGGAACGGTCTTCGATCAGAAGATAGAGCTGGAGAACGGAATCGCTGTGGACGTGGACCGGGAGTGGAACGGGACGTATGAGGTGGCGACATCAAAGGGAGCGGACTACTGGAGCATCGAGATCAGGATCCCTGTGGACCAGTTGGGTGTGACCGCCGCGTACGGGGATAAGTGGGCAGTCAACTTCCGGCGCAAGCAAAAGCGTCTGAATACGGCCGCTGACTGGCAGGTTCCCATAACCTACGATCCGGCTGACTACGGCGTGCTCCTGATGCATTAGACACCCAACCACATGGCGGGCGACCATGAGAGTGCGGGACTACAGACGATCGGATGCGGAGCACCTGGTTGAGATATTGAAAGTCAACGGCCAGTACGAGTATCCGCACGTCGAAGGTCCCGATGCGATGGATCGGGTTGCCGCATGCGGTGCTGCGGTTGCTCTCGTGGCCGAGGTCGACGGACAGGTGGTCGGCTACATCAGAGCAGTGTATGACGGGGCCCGCGCCCTCATACATCTCCTCACTGTCCAACCTGACTACCAGAGAAAGGGTGTGGGGGCAGCTCTTTTGGCCGCCGTGGAAGTTGAGCTAAGGAAGCGGGGCGCAACCGGCACGGCCGTAACGGTCACGGAAGCCAGTCTTAGTTACTGGGAGCGAATGGGATTTAAACGCGTGCCGGCCTTCCTGATGCTGAAGGAGTTCGACCCGGAGTAAGTGAGCAGGCGCACACCCCGGTGTTTCGTCTTGACACACTTGAGGCCGGAGTGGTATTATCCTATTGGATGATGGTTTAATTCCTACATAAGGCCGGAAAGGAGGCGTGGTTAATGACAGCTATAATTGCATATGCCACTGTATCGTCACGCCTCGGGAGGCCCTGCTCTTAGTATCGCGTAAGAAGTAACCGCTCAAGGCCTCCCGTGACGGGTGGCCCTTTTCATTTCCTTGTGCCCTCGGGTGTGACACATGTCTGCGGCATTCCTTTTTCCATGGAGTGAACCATGAATCTACCGAAAGCAGAACTGGCCGAGAGACTGAAACTCAAACAGTTTCCCCGGTCCGCGAAGTATGACCCGCAGTGGGTGCTTGAAAACCAGATGGGGCCCAGTGCCCTGTGGCTGACCGAATGGGTCTGCGAACGTATGGAGCTTAAGAAGGGTATGCGTGTACTCGATATGGGCTGTGGCAAAGCGTTGAGTTCGATCTTCCTGGCCAGGGAGTTCGGTGTAGAGGTCTGGGCGAACGATCTCTGGATCAAACCGGCGGAGAACTGGGCCCGGATCCGTGAAGCCGGTCTCGAGGACATGGTCTTTCCGATCCATGCCGAGGCCCGGTCGCTGCCCTATGCCGAGGACTTCTTCGATGCGGTCGTGTCGATGGACTCCTATCACTACTACGGGACCGATGACTGTTACCTCAGCTATTTCGCCAAGTTCGTGAAGTCCGGCGGGCAGATGGGGATGGCATTTCCCGGACTCGTCCGGGACTTTGATGGTGCGGTCCCGGAGCATCTTACCCGGAAGCAGAAGAGCGGGGGCGTTTTCTGGGCCGAGGATTGCTGGAGTTTTCACACGGTTGAGTGGTGGCGTAACCAGTGGGGGCGCTCCAAACTCGTAGATGTCGAACACGTCGATCTTCTGCCCGAGGGATGGCGGATATGGCTTGATTGGGAGCGGACGATTGTCGCTGCCGGAGCCAACCATTTCCCGGCGGATGACGAAGCCCTCGAGGCGGATCAGGGCCGCTATCTCAGTTTTGTACGGATGATTGCACGACGCAGGTCTTAAGAGCTGGTCTTAAGAAAGGAGGACTTCATGTTGGTCATTGTGGACCGAACTCATCGAATCATGTTAAACATGGCTCACCGGGGTGATCGTGGGCAATAGACGATTCCTCACCGAGCCATCACAAGATGTCTCGTCAGGAGGACAATAGAAATGAACTTGAGTGATCTGGGATGGGATTCGTTCTTCGAAGAACATCTCACACAGAATAAGAAGGACGGCTACGTCCCCGCCAGGATAGCGCGCGAGGACAGACAGGCGTATCTCGCTTACAGCGAGTACGGGGAACTTTTTGCCAGAGTATCGGGTAAGATGCGTCACAGTGCGCGTTCCCGGGCGGACTTCCCTGCTGTCGGCGACTGGGTGGTGATAGAGCCGCGGCCGGGCGAAGCCAGGGCGACAATCCATGCGGTGCTTCCGCGGAAGAGTAAATTCTGCCGCAAGGTCGCGTGGGTGAAGACCGAGGAGCAGGTGCTCGCATCAAACGTCGACACCGTCTTCCTCGTTAACGGTCTCGACCTTGATTTCAACCTGAGAAGACTCGAGCGCTATCTTACGCTGGCCTGGGAAAGCGGTGCGCAACCGGTGGTTGTGCTTAACAAGGCTGACCTGTGTCCGGATGTCGAGTCGCAGGTGGGTGAAGCCGAGTCGGTTGCATTCGGGGTACCGATTCATGCCGTAAGCGCACTCGAGCTCGATGGGCTTGATGCCCTCCGGGGCTATGTCGGCGCGGGCACCACGGTTGCTCTTTTGGGTTCTTCAGGTGTAGGCAAGTCGACCCTGATAAACAGCTTCCTCGGGACCGATCTTCTCAAGGTTGGTGCAGTCCGGGAGGATGACTCCCGTGGCCGGCATATCACGACATCCCGCCAGCTGGTTGCTATCCCCGGTGGGGGAGTGATCATTGATACCCCGGGGATGCGGGAACTCCAGCTCTGGGCGGATGAGAAAAGCCTTGGAGGGAGTTTCGAGGATATCGAGGATCTCGCGGCTCAATGCCGTTTCAGCGATTGCCGGCACGAGTCTGAGCCGGGATGTGCGGTCAAAGCAGCCATCGAAGACGGCGGCCTGGATGCCGGCCGGTTCCGGAGCTATCTCAAACTTCAGAAGGAGATAAAGTTCCTGGCAGTCCGGAAGGACCAGAGGGCGCGCCTGGACGAAAGGGCAAAATGGAAGCAGATCGCGAAGTGGTCCAAACAGAGGAGGAAGCACAACGATAAGCCTTAGAAGTAGTGCAAATCCCGGTGGGGTCAGAGCTCGAAAATTGCACGGCGTGCCGCCGGGTGCAATTTTCGAGCTCTGACCCCACCCCGCGCTACCGGTTTTTTGTTGACTCACTCCAGCGGCGGTGATAGCCTGCGGTCGGAGAGCTGATATGCCAGAGAATTCCACAGTTCTTAAACCGAAGAAGAAGCGCTGGGCAATCCTCGCTTACATTGCTGCCGATAACAACTTGAGCGATGCAGGGCTCGTCGATGTACGGGAGCTTTGTGCCGTCGGTACATCGAAGGATGTTTATGCCGGAGTTGAGATCGACACCTACGGCGAGCACACGGGTTCGATTCGCTACGAGATAACCGAACCGGACTGGTCGGGTGAGGCCCACCGCACGGTCATCGAGCGACTCGCGGAAAAGGATACGGGGGACCCGCGTACGCTCCGGAGTTTCGTCAAGTGGGGACTTACGCGTTTCCCGGCGGACAATTATCTTGTCGTTATATGGAATCATGGTGCGGGCTTCCGCTCTGTTCGCAGAGACATCGGGTATGACGACTTCGGATCGTCGCTTGACATGCCCGAGATCGAGATCGCCTTCAGGAAGGCTGGGATCAACAGCGACAACAGGATTGCGATACTCGGATTTGATGCGTGCCTCATGAACATGATCGAGATCGCCCATCATTTCAGTGACCAGGTGGATATCCTGGTCGGATCCCAGCAGACGGAGCCCGGAGACGGCTGGCCCTATCATAAGGTCCTGGAATCCGTGAACAAATCCCCCACCCGGATAAAGATGGCGAAGGAAATCGTCGACGTCTACATCGAGGATTACCTGAAGATGGGTATGGTTGACGTTACCCAGTCGGCCATAAAGATAGACCAGACCGAAGTGGCCATCGGTGCGCTGAGTGACCTGGGCTACCTGCTTGCCGCACGGGCCGGCAAGTACCGCAAGGAGCTTAAACAGACCAGGCTTGAGCTCCAAACCTTCCAGATGGCCGACTACGTGGATCTCATTCACCTGGTAAGACTTCTGCATAAGCACATCCGTGACGAGGAAATCCAGACCGCAAGCAGGGCCATGGAGGAGATGACCCGCGCGTGCATACTTGCATCGCGTAAGTCCGGCCAGTCCGTCCGGAATGCCCACGGGCTGTCGGTCTGGTTCCCGGCTGTGCCGCGTACCTACTATGATTACCGCGGCAAGTACGTGGCGCTCAGGTTCGCAAGACGTCACAAGGGCTGGATCCGCTTTCTCGACACCTATCATTCTTGATCCGGACATACGTGTAAAGGCGATGTACTTGACGTCCGATTTCCCAAGAGGGTTGAAGATGGCTCCGACTATCATGGCAGGAGGGATACTATGAGAAGCTATGCATGCACCAGGTCAGTAATCGTGGCTGTTGTGGTAATCACATTTCTGGCGGTACTCGTTGGGGGGTGCCGGCCCTTACGTCCGCTGAGAGGGAGCCGTCAGGCGGAACAGGAAGCGCCCCCGGCCCCGGCTTCACCCGCAAAACCGTCCTATGTGAAGCCTGAGGTCAAACTTGTAGAGGTCGCAAGTTCCGACAGGCTCTGGACCGGTGTGGCGGTATCGGAGGATGGGCGGATCTTCGTCAACTATCCACGCTGGTCGGACGATGTCGCGTTTTCGGTGGGCGAGATACACGCACCGGGCAAAGTCGTGCCTTATCCTGATGAGAACTGGAACAAGTGGGATGGTTCCAGCGAACCCGGCGATCATTTCGTCTGCGTCCAGAGTGTCTACATCGATGAAAAGGACTTTCTCTGGATACTCGACCCTGCGAACCCCATGTTCGGTGGAGTAGTACCCGGTGGTCCCAAACTCCTCAAGGTGGATATAGGTAAGAACAAGGTTGTACAGAAGATAATCTTCGATGAGACCGTTGCCCCGCCGGCCAGCTATCTCAATGATGTCAGGGTGGATACCGGGAAGAACGTTGCCTACATCACGGACTCCGGTCTGGGAGCGATAATTGTTGTCGAGCTGGCCAAAGGCAAGGCCAGACGGCTGCTCGGCAATCATCCTTCCACGAAGTCAGAGAAGGTAGTTCTCAAGATCGGCGGCAGCGAGTGGCGCAGGGGTGGGAACGCACCCGAGGTTCACTCCGACGGGTTGGCGCTAACTAACGACGGCCGCTACCTCTACTACCAGGCCCTCACGGCAAGAACCCTTTACCGGGTCGAGACCCGCTGGCTTCTCGATCCCGCGCTTCCCGAGGCTCTGCTCGGGACAAAGGTTGAATCGATGGGCACGACCGGCGCCGCCGACGGTATCGAGTTCGGTCCGGATGATTATCTCTATCTCACTGCGATAGAAGATGACGCAATAAAGACATTTGCGGCGCTCGACAGGGCCGAGACAGTTGTGAAGGACAAGCGCCTCAGGTGGCCGGACAGTTTCGCCCGGGGCCGGGATGGGTACATGTATGTGACGACATCACAGATTCATCTCGGTACCGACGCAAAGGAACCATACCGGCTTTTCAAGTTCAAACCGGCGAGATAGCCGAAGGCCCAAACCTCCGTCTGCGGCTCGATGGGTGCTCAACCTGCAGGATGCTGGTGAGTGGAGCGGGGTGCTTCGACCGTGGTTGAGGCCGCACTTTCCGGTGTTTCCCTTGACGGTACTTGGGGAGTGGTTTATAGTGCGGCTATTGATTGGAAATACGAGGTTGCCGCGGCTCTTCGAGTCTCGCAATGACGCTGAAAAGTAAAGCAGCCTCGCATTGACACTGGGGAGTGTCACCTTGAAAGAAGTCATCGAGAAGATCCTCAAAGCTGAGCAGGATGCGAAGCGGATGGCGAAGGAGGCCCGGGAGGAAGCGCGGGCCATAGTCGAGTCCGCCCGCAGCGAAGGCCGTAAGATCATAGAAGAAACGCGGGAAGATGCCCGAGGAGAAGCACAGGATCTTCTTGATAAGGCCAGGCAGGAAGCTGAGACCGAGAAAGAGCGCATAATAGCCGAAGCGAAAGCCAGGGCCGACCTGGTTGTCGCGAGTGCAGCCGTGGAAGACTTCTCGCTGATTACGCAGGCCGTGCGCAAGATAAGCGGGCTTGAGGAATGAGATCGCTGGCGAGGTACGCAACTACCAATGCAATCACACGGACGATGCTGTCGGAACTCCTTACCAGAGCCGATTTTGAAGCCATCACCCGGAGCGAATCCCCCGAAGGCACCTGGCTGGCACTGAGAAAGACCTCATACGAAGACTGGATACCTGAAGATCCACCGGGAGATGTGCTGGGCATCGAGAAGATCCTGCGCGAAGCAACCGCCCTGCGCTTTAAGAGATCGATCCATGCGCTGAGGGGCAAGCCCCACGAGGTAGGTACCGACCTCCTTGCACGTTGGGAGGTGGACAATCTCGAGTTCGCTCTCAGGCTCTGGCACGGCAAGGACCTGAGTCTTCAGGAGTACCTCACCTATCCATCGCTCGTCAATGACGTCCCGGTCTATGATGTTACCGAGGCCGAAACCCTGGAGGAGATCGCACTTGTCCTCAGACTCACCCCGTACTTCGAGCCCGTGAGCGCCAGCGTTAAGACTTACAGGGTCAAGCAGTCGATCTTCTTTGTGGAGATCGCACTGGAGCGTGACTACTACACCAGACTGCTCGGAGCGATAAGAGGTCTTGGCGGCAAAGATGCCGCGCAGGCCGAAAAGATAGTCTCGACCGAGATCGACATGCTCAATCTTTCCTGGCTGATGCGGCTGATTGAGTATCATGGGATTGAACCGGGCAGTTTTCACGAGTTCATAATTCCCGCACCGACGGAGTTATCGAGAAACCTCGGTGAGCCCGGTCTCACATTGGATCGTCTCAAGGAAATCAAGTCAGGCCTTCTGCCCGATCATCTCTTGAGGGAGAGTGAGACCGCACCGCAGCTTGACACGCTCACCCTGATGGAGAGCATGGTTCGTGAGATGGCCGTCGATACGGCAAGAACTGCACTTGCAGGTTTCCCGTTCAGCATCGGCTGTGTGTTTGCATTCTATCTCCTGAAGCGGTCCGAGCTCAGGAACCTGCATACGGTCTTCGCCGGGAAAGCGCTTGGCGCCGGTGAGGGCGACATCTTGAACAGGCTTCACGGGTTGAGGTAGGCACAGAATGCTCGTTGCCGAAAGGATGAACCGCGTCAGTGTCGTCATAATGAAAGACGACATGGAGGCGGTCTTCGAAGAGATAGCGCGGACGGGCGTGCTTCACCTTACCAGAATCACGGAGATCGACGAGTGGGCGGAGGACCTTCAGGATGTAGGCGTGGAGAGCCTGTCAAACGACTATTCCAGACGCCGCCGCAAGATCAGCGAGATCATGGAGGAGATCGCACCCTCGTCCCCGGAGAGCGAGCCGGGCAAGGGTGAAGATATTGGTATAGTCGATCTTCGCAAGATCGATACGGATATCGCGAAGATCGAAAATGAACTTGCCCCCATCCTCACATCAAGGAGATCCCTCACTGAGAAGCTGAGTGAGCTTAAGAGTTTCCGTTCCCAGGTAGAGGCCTTTGTACCAGCCGGGCTTCCCGTGCGGGGCCTCATGCGTTCAAGCCTGCTTGCAAGTGAGATCGGGACAATCGCGGAGTCACAGATTGAAACCCTGAGAACGCAGCTTGCTTCTGTGCCTTCGGTAGTACTGCCCTACAAACAGGACGGGAAGAACGTATCCATCCTCACCGTTGTCTTGAGAAAGGACAGATCCAGGCTGGTGGATGCGCTCGGTCAGGTCGGCTTTGCAAAGACCAGGCTGCCTGAGGATCTAAGCAGCATCTCATCAGAGATCGAGTCCAAGATCGCCGGTGAGATAGAGGAAGTCGAGGATGAGCTCGACAAGGTGAAGCGCGATCTTGAAGGCAAGCAGGATAGTGTGCTTCCCCTGCTCAAAGATATGCTCGCCAGGGTTGAAGCCGCGATTCTGCTTCTCGACATAAAGAACTACTGCAAACTTACGGAGAAGACATGTCTCTTCTCCGGCTGGGTACCACGTGGAAAGACCGATGCTCTCGTTGCCGCACTCAAAGAGAAAACGGATGGGAGGGCCATAGTAGAGGTCACCGGGGCGGAGAAACTCACCGACCCGGCCGGGGGCGAGGTGGAGGTCCCCGTGCTGTTTAAGCAGCCTCCGTTTCTTAAGCCTTTTGAAATGCTGGTCTCGGGCTACGGTACCCCATCATACCGGATGATCGATCCGACGATTTTTGTCGGGATCACGTTTCTCCTGATGTTCGGAATGATGTTCGGAGATGTCGGTCACGGTCTTGTGCTCCTGGTGGCGGGCATTGCGATGGCGATCAAGTCAACCCGCTGGCGCGATGCCGGGAAGCTTGCCGTCTACTGCGGGGCAGCCTCAATCGGCTTCGGGATCCTCTACGGCAGCTTCTTCGGACTTGAGGAACTGCTCCCCACTGTCTGGATGAAGCCGCTTGAGAACATCACGGATCTTTTCAAGGTGGCGATCGGTTTCGGTATCGTGGTCGTAAGCCTGGGTATAATTCTAAACATCATAAACTCACTGAGGACGCATTCGTTTGTCGAGAATTTCTTCGACAAGTCGGGACCGCTCGTGGGAGTGGTCTACTGGGCGGGTGTGGGTCTTGTGATCAAGTTCATGGCCTCGGACGGGGGGACGCCCAACCCGGCGATTTTCTACGGGCTCTTTATTGCGCCGCTCGCGCTGTTCGCTGTGCGGGCGCCGATTCTCAGAGCGATCGGGAAGCGTCACCGGACGTGGCCGGATGGCTTCGCTACTTACATAATGGAAACCGCCGTCGAAATCCTCGAGATACTGATGGGATACCTGGCCAATACTGTATCCTTTATCCGTGTCGCGGCATTCGGGCTCGCGCATGCCGGGCTTTTTGTAGCGGTTTTTACCCTGGCCGATGTGGTCTCTCAAAGGTCGGGCGGACTGGTGCTTTCGTGGGTTGTCCTTATCCTTGGCAATCTTGTAATAATCCTGCTCGAGGGACTGGTGGTCACGATCCAGGCTTTAAGGTTGGAGTATTATGAGTTCTTCGGTAAGTTCTTTAAGGGTTTGGGTTCGAAGTATGAGCCCGCAGAAATTGTGGGGAGTCGTCCCCAGCCTCAGAGCGTGAAAGGTGGTGAATGAGGTGAACAGGAGACCCGGTATTCAGAAGATTATAATGATCTCCTTTACGATCGTTGTGCTGGTGGTGCTATCGATCTTCACGGTATCCATGGCAAGGGCGCAGGCCGAGCATGGGCAGGCGGCAAAGACGGTCGACTCAAGTGTCATGGGATGGGCATTCCTGGCCGCGGCGATAGCTACGGCGTTTGGTTGTCTCGGAGCGGGTATCGCGGTTGCGTACGTGGGTGCCGCCGCCGTCGGAGCGGTCGGGGAGAAACCAGAGGTTGCGGGCAGGACACTTATCTTCGTAGGTCTTGCAGAGGGTATAGCAATCTATGGCTTGATCATAGCAATCATGATACTCGGCAAGGTATAGTATGAAATTCTTTGTGATCGGGGACAGGCAGACCGTTTTAGGATTCCGTCTGGTGGGTATCGAGGGAAGACAGGCGGAGGAGAGGGAGGATGCCCTGGCGGCGCTTGATGAGGCTGTGTCGCGTAAAGACCTGGGTATAGTGCTTGTCACCGAAGCGGTCGCGGACAGAATACGAGATGAAGTGGATGCCAGGCTCTACGGTATGGGATTTCCACTGGTGCTCGAGATTCCAGATGCTTCCGGCCCGTCGCCGGAGCGACCGGGGATCGAGGATGTGGTCCGCAAGGCAATAGGAATAAGTATATGATTGAACAGCCGGATACAGCTCCTGAAGAAGGCATCATAGAGAAGATCATCAGTGACGGTGAGTCTCAGGCCAGGCGGGTGGTCGATAATGCCAGACGCAGCGAACGGAGTGAAAACCGAAAAGCCGAAGGTGATGCGGATAAGATCCGCAAAGACATCATCGGAAAGGCTGAAGCCAAAGCCGGCACCCTGAAATCTAAACTGATCGCAACCGGCCATATAGAGGCCAAGCGGATGGTACTCAGGGCCAGGGAAGAGGCGATTTCGAAAGTGTTCGAAACGATTGAACAGGAGCTTCATAAGATCAGGGAGAATCCGGCCGAGTACCGGAAGGCCCTCACCAACCTTGCGGTTGAGGCGATCTCCGCGGTGGGGGAGTCCGGGGTCACACTCAAGATGGGTGGGGAGGACAAAGACCTCGCTGATGACAATCTACTCGAAGAGATAAGGCAACGCGCTGGCGAACGAGCGGGGCGCGAGATTAAGATCACGCTTGAGATTGACCCTGCGCTTACCGGGGGAGGGTGTGTCGCTGTCTCGGGACAGGGCAGGATAAACTTCGATAACAGTTTTGGGCGCCGGCTTGAACGGATGAAGCCGGCCTTGAGATCGGTGATTGTAAGAGAGGTTCTTAAGACCGATGCCTGAGAGGATCATTGGAAAAGTCGGCCGGATAGTCGGACCCGTCATCGAGGCACGCGAGGTGGTTGGTGTCGAGATGCTTGAGCTGGTCTTCGTCGGAGCCGAACGGCTGGTGGGTGAGGTTGTAAGGGTCCGGCATAAGTCGGCCTGGATACAAGTCTATGAAGATACGACGGGCCTTCGTCCGGGCGCACCCGTCTATGGTCAGGGTGAACCGCTCTCGGTCGAGCTGGGACCGGGTCTGATAGGCGGCATCTATGACGGCGTCCAGCGTCCGCTCGATGTGATCAGGTTGAGATCGGGTGATTTCGTGTCGAAGGGTGTTCACGTTCCAGCCCTTGACAGGGACAGGACCTGGCACTTTAGCCCGCTCGTCAAGGTTGGTGGCCACGCCTCACCTGGTATGATAATCGGTACCGTCCAGGAGACCGATCTCATTGAGCACCGGATTATGCTACCACCCGGGGTTGCGGGTAACGTCGTCGAGATCGTACAGGAGGGTGATTATTCGGTTGATGATGTCGTTGCCCGGATCTCAGGTAACGGTGACGACAGGGAGATAAGACTCTTTCAGAAGTGGCCCGTCAGAACCGGCAGACCTTACGCGAACCGGCAGCCCCACGTGACTCCTCTAATAACGGGGCAGCGTGTCCTTGATACACTGTTTCCGGTCGCACGGGGCGGGGTCGTGGTCGTACCCGGTGGATTCGGCACCGGCAAGACCATGATCCAGCACGCGCTGGCCAAGTGGTGTGACGCCGACATTGTTGTCTATATAGGGTGTGGCGAGCGAGGGAACGAAATGACCGAAGTCTTACTCGAGTTTCCCAAGCTGGTCGATCCCCGTACCGGCAGATACTTGATGGAGCGTACGATTCTCATAGCAAACACATCCAACATGCCGGTCGCAGCAAGGGAAGCAAGCATCTACACAGGTATCACCATAGCCGAGTATTACAGAGACATGGGTTATCACGTTGCCGTGATGGCCGATTCGACGTCGAGATGGGCCGAGGCCCTGAGGGAACTGTCGGGGAGGATGGAGGAGATGCCCGCCGATGAAGGCTTCCCGGCATATCTTCCCACGCGGCTGGCTGAGTTTTATGAACGCGCGGGTATGGTGGAAACACTTTCGGGTAGGGAAGGTTCGATCACAACGATAGGTGCCGTCTCGCCACCGGGAGGTGACTTCTCCGAACCTGTGACCCAACACACCAAGCGCTTTGTAAGAGCCTTCTGGGCACTTGATAAGCAGCTCGCAAATGCCAGGCACTACCCATCCGTAAGCTGGCTTGAGAGCTACACCGAGTACGCAGACGACGTCGCCGAGTGGTGGGAGGAGAGGACACGTGGTGACTCGAAGGAACTGAGGTCGACGATAGCCTCCATCATGCAGCGTGAAGCACGGCTTGAGCGAGTGGTCAAACTGGTCGGGGCCGATGTGCTTCCCGACAGCCAGCGCCTGATCTTGGAAGTCGCCCGGATGTTTAAGGATGCGTTCCTCCAGCAGAACGCCTTCGATGAGGTTGATGCTTTCTGTGTCGCGGAAAAGCAATACAGGATGCTTAAGATAATCATCAGTTTCTACACCCTCGGATCGGACGCGATCAAGAAGGGTGGTACGCTTGTGGGTCTTAAGAAACTCCCGGTCGTCAGGGACATAATGCAGATGAAGTTCGAGTGTCCCAACGACCAGCCGGAGAAACTCGACGAGCTTCATAAGAAGCTCGAGGAGTCAATACATGAGTTCGGAAGCCTCTTCGCTTAGCGACAAGAACAGGGATCTGCTCGACCAACGGGATTACGTCGGTATAGACGAGATCTCTGGTCCCATCGTGGCTATAAGCGGTATCCACGATGTCGGCTACAACGAGCTTGTAGAGGTGCTTGACGAAAGCGGCCGGATACGACTGGGTATGACCCTTGAAGTCTCAAGTGGCGCCGCAGTCGTCCAGGTGTTCGAGGGTACGTCGGGTCTTAAGCTCGGAAGTACGAGGGTACGTTTCAGGGGACGACCGCTTAAAATGCCGGTCTCGCCCGAGTTGATGGGACGGGTGTTCGACGGTCTGGGTAGACCCGCCGATGGTGGACCGTATCCCATCGGTGAGGAACGGGATGTCAATGGTCTTCCCGTAAATCCCACGGCGAGAGAGTATCCCCGCCAGTACATCCAGACCGGTATCTCCGCCATTGACGGAATGAACACGCTGGTAAGAGGACAGAAGCTTCCGATCTTTTCGGGAAGCGGGCTCCCACACATGCAGATAGTCGCGCAGATCGCGCGCCAGGCCAAACTTGTGGGTGAGGAGGAGCGCTTTGCGGTCGTGTTTGCAGGCATGGGTATCAAGCATGACGAGGCCATGTTCTACATACGCAACTTCGAGGAGTCCGGTGCGATGGAACGGGCGGTGGTGTTCTTAAGCCTTGCGGATGCGCCGAGCGTTGAGCGGCTGATCACGCCGCGGGCGGCCCTTACTGTTGCGGAATACCTTTCACTCGATCTCAAGATGCATGTGCTTGTGATTCTTACCGATATGACCAACTACTGCGAGGCCTTGCGGGAGATCTCGACCGAGCGGGAGGAGATCCCGAGCAGGAAGGGCTATCCAGGGTATCTTTACAGTGACCTTGCCAGCATCTACGAGAGATCGGGAATGATAAGCGGGCGCGAGGGATCGATAACNNNATGACACCTCGCACCCCGTACCGGATCTTTCGGGTTATATCACCGAGGGCCAGATCGTGCTGGAGCGGGATCTCAACCAGCGCGGCATCTACCCGCCGATTGCCGGTCTGCCGTCGCTTTCACGTTTGATGAAAGACGGGATCGGCGAAGGCATGACCAGGGAGGATCACGCTCACCTGGCAAGCCAGCTCTTCGCCGCGTATGCACACGTTAAAGACATAAGAGCACTCGCCTCGGTGATCGGCGAAGAGGAGCTCACCCCCGTTGATGAGAACTATCTCAAGTTCGGTGACGCGTTTGAAAAGGAGTTCTTAACGCAGAGGATTGATGAGGACCGGTCGATAGAAGAGACCCTCGATCTCGGTTGGAAGGTGCTATCGGTGCTTCCGAGGGAAGAACTCCACCGGATCACCGAAGAGGAGCTCAAGAAATACTACGGTAAATGATATGGCACGATACGAAGTAGCCCCGACGCGGACCAACCTCCTCAACCTGAGGAGAGATCTTGAGTTCGCCAATGAGGGCTACGAGCTTCTCGAGCAGAAACGCGAGATTCTCGTGGTCGAGCTCAAGGGGCTCACAGCGCGAGCGATTGAAGCGCAGAAAAAGATGGATGAGGAGCTCGGCAAAGCATTCACGGCACTAAAGGAGGCCGAGCTAGCAAGCGGCAGCTCGGGGATCTCATTTTCATCGGGTGCGGTAAATGTCCGGACGGATATCAGCCTGAGAGAGCGGAAGATCATGGGTGTCGCCATCCCCAGTGTCAGCGTGGATCTCAAAGACACCCGGCCCCATTACGGTCCTGGAGCGACATCCGTGTGGACCGATGAGGCGGTGGTGAGGTTCAGGAACGCAGTCGCGGCGATCGGCAGGCTGGCGGAGAGCAGGATATCTCTCGTGAGGTTGGCCCGGGAGATCCAGAAGACGATACGGCGTGTCAACGCACTTGAACGCATTTTCATTCCCGATTATGTGGAGACTGTAAGATACATCGAAGACTCACTTGAGGAGGCGGACAGGGAAGCCTTCTTCATCCTGAAACTTGTAAAAGGGCGGTTGGAAGCTCGCAGGGGGTGAGGTAATGAGCAGTGCGCCTTTTGAAAGTATAGTGCTCTATGTGGATGCCACCGAGGCAGCCCTTGATGCGGCTCGCTACGCTGTGGCGCTCTCGCGGGCATACGGCGCTAAACTACATGCTCTCTATGTGGTGAATGAGAAGATGCTCGAGGAGCTGCTCAGTGCCAAGGTCTTCGTCGAGGAGGAGGAGGTCGATCTCGAACATGACCTGGAGGAGGACGGCAAGCGCTACCTGGCAGCGGTGGAGCGGCTTGCGGAAGACAAGGAAGTCGAGATCACCTCTGAGCTCTTAAAAGGCGTCGTGCACCGCGAAGTCGTAGATAAAGCTACCCAAATGGGGGCGAGTCTTATTATTATTGGTGAGATCGAAGAGCCTATGAGCAGAAGGGATTCATTTTTCGACGAAGGCGAGATGATTTTGAGGCTGGCAAAGTGTCCCGTACTGACTGTGAAAGGAGACCAGTTGATAAGGACGCTCTATGAATCAGCCTGAGCGACATGCGCATTGTGGAGGTAGTGGGTGATGGTTTTACAGAAGATAATTTCCCCTGAAAGAATCAAGCTTAGTATCTCGGATCTTGACAAATGGACTGTGATCGAAGACCTGGCCGATCTCATTGCCGCATCCTGCAAGAGCGATAAGGAAAAGCTGATCACCGATACTCTCGACCGTGAAGAGAAAGGCAGCACCGGGATCGGAGAAGGTATCGCGATTCCGCATGCAAGGACTACCGGGGTCAGCGAGCTCGTGGGAGCTCTCGGCATATCCGAACAGGGTATCGATTTCGAGTCAGCCGACGGTAAACCTTGCCATCTGATCTTCCTGATCCTTGCTCCACCCGAGGAGTCAACCAGATACCTGAAGGCCCTTTCGGCTGTGGCCTTTATCGGTAAGGATCCGGACCTGATATCCAGGCTGAAGTCAGCCGCGTCACCCGATGATGTAATAGCCATCCTGGGCGAGGTTGAGGGAGGGAACCATTAGACCCTCCGGGTTGCAGCTGTGACTTCGAGAGAGAAGTCGATCCTCATTGCCGTATCCGCCTGCCACGCGCTCACCCACGCATACATGCTGGTGTTCCCGACGATCTACAAGTCGATCGGCACTTCCCTGAAACTGGAGTTTGCCGGTGTCGGTTTTGTGGGCATGGCATCATACATGGCCTTCGGGTTCGGGGCGTTGCCGGCGGGATTCCTGTCGGACAGGCTTGGCGCGAAGATGTTGCTTGTTCTCTGCCTCGCCGGTACCACGGCCGCGTCGATCCTGGTATTCACATTGACCACACCCGTGGGAGTTGTGGTCGCACTTGTGCTCCTTGGACTTTTCGCAAGCATGTATCATCCTGCCGCCTTAAGCCTCCTCAGTACCTCGCTTAAGGAGATCGGCAAGGGTATGGGTATACACGGTATGGGCGGGATGGTCGGCGTCGCAGCCGCACCGCTCGTTGCGGGATCGATCACCGCAAGATACGGCTGGACATACTCGTATCTGGTGCTCGGTGCAGTGGGGGCAGTCCTGCTGGTGGTCATCACGGCCGGTCTGGGTTTTCACAGGCGGTCCGAAACGGTTGCCGCCCATGAGACCCCTCAAACCCGGGCACCGGCAGGTCAGGTAAAGAAACTGATCTTCATCTATCTTATCGGTGCGGTTTACGGTCTGATCTACAGGGGCATCATGACCTTCTTCCCGTCCTACCTCTCACAGCGTGTCCCATTCATAGGGGATGACGTGGGGCGGTTGGGTATGATCACTTCGGGGATACTCGTGATATCGATCATAGGCCCGCTTCTCGGCGGATATCTTGCATCAAGCGCGAGGCGGATCGAGAGGAATCTGCTGCTGGTCTTTATCATGCTCGGTCTGCTTGCAGTCGGGTTCTACTTCGCAAGCGGTCTTCTCCTGATCCTGATCACCGCGCCCGCGGTGCTGTTGATCTTCGGGTTCCAACCCTTACAGAACACGCTGATCGCAAAGTCGTCTCACTCGATGAAGCGGGGAACGGTCTATGGCATTAACTACACGGTCGCGTTCGGCATCGGTGCCTTCGCCAGCGGTATCGGCGGGGTGTTCGGCGAGCGATTCGGTCTGCCGTCCATCTTCCTGCTCATGCTGGGACTCTGTGTGGTTGAGATCATCCTTGTGACCGCTTCAAGATCGATTAGAGGGAGGAGTGAACAAGATGGAGTGTCCTAACCACGAAAAGAACATGGCCGCCTGCAATTGCACCTATGAACCATGCGGCAAAAAGGGCACGTGCTGTGAGTGCATCGCCTATCATCGCCGGTCGGGTGAGTTACCCGCGTGCTACTTCCCGGATGATGTGGAGGCGACCTTCGACAGATCGATTGCACGCTTCAAAGCAACTGTGAAATAGAGGGCCCGCCGGGCCCCAAGATAGACGGAGCGTATCCCGTGCGTATCCTCAGAGGTGCCTTGCGTTTCCTGACTTCGACCAGTGTCGGAGTTGCGGTGATGGCCGTCGTCGCCGTCTGGTCACTTCTGGGCGCAATGATACCCCAGGGCGGGGAGCCCGGTGCATACATTGCAGCGTATGGCGGGATGAGTGGCCGGATCATACTGGCTCTTGGTCTCAATGATGTCTTTCACTCCGACTACTTCGCAGGACTACTTATCTTTTTGAGCATTATGGTCTTCGCGTGTTCTCTCAAGCGGCTCCCCCGGAAGATGCGGCTGGCCCACAGCCGGGAGTTCATATTCGATGAAAACCGCATTCCGCGGATGCCCAACCAGGATGAGCTCGTGCTCGATCATGATGAGGAAGAAAGCCGGCTTCACGTGGTGGATATATGCAGACGCCGTTTCTACTCGGTGTCTCACAGGGCCGGTGAGGCGCCGGATGAAGGCGAGGCACGTCACGCGGTTTTCGCAGCAAAGATGGGACTGTCGCGGTACGGGAGCTTCATCCTCCATCTGAGTTTCATCTTTCTTCTCGCCGGTGGTATCTCCGGCACCCGGTTGGGTTTGAGGTATTTCGAAGAAGTCAGGGTGGGTGAGGATTTCACGCTGCGGGCCGGCGGCGATCAGGTTGCGGTTTCGGTAGAAGACTTCATCGTTGAGTTCGATGACAGAGAGCGGGTCTCCGACTATGTCTGTGAGGTTTCATTTCGCCATGAGCGCGATGGTCTCACCTGGTACCGCATACGTCCCAATCACCCATTGAGGTACGTTGGAAACGAGGTTTTTCTCTTGTCCTTCGATGAGGATCCATACGTACCTGAGGGTTTCGTTATGTCGGTCTATGATTCGGCCGGGGGGATCATCCTGCCTCACTTCTTCGCGGGTATGGGTGTAGGCGACTACGTGGAGGAACTCGGGGCTACCGTTAAGGCGGCCCACGGGGTTGTGCCCAGTCTTACCCTTATATTCGATGACGGCCGTGTTGAAACCCACATCATTGAGCGTGACCCGTCCGCGGCCGGTGTGGGTGATGGCCCGTACAGGTTCGTGCTCTCATATGCAGTACCTTCTCTCGCCGTCTTGCTCGAAGTCGTAAGAGAACCGGGGCAGGGTCTGATTATAGGCGGGCTGGCGCTGCTGACGCTGGGGAGCTTTGTTTCGCTTTACTTGTCCCACAGGAGAATATGGTTTATATTGGTGCCACTACCCGGAGAAAAGACACGGGTTGTCTTCGGGGGCAGGGCGAACCGGAACAGGGAAGGCTTCACAAAGGAATTCGAATCGATTAAGGACACTCTCGATGAACTCTCCTGATCTCGTGTTAGCAATAGTCTCGGCCGGTGCCTACCTGCTTGCCGTCTTGTTCCTGGGCTTCGAGACCGTGCTTTCGGCCAGGTCCCTGAGACCGGTGTGGACAACGCTCCTTGCCGCAGGCTTCGCAGTCCACACGGCTGCCCTTATAACGCGGAGCAGTCTCTCGGGTGACGTGCCGTTCACCGATCTCTTCGAATACACACTCCTCTTCAGCTGGGCAATGGTGCTTGTCTACCTTTTGTTCTTCCGCAACCGCCTGCCGGCCGTCGGCTCGCTGGCAATGCTTGTCGTGGTGTTTCTTCTTCTCGGCTCTTCGTTCTTTTACTACTCCGATCCCGCCGGGGGCAAGATGCCGGCGCTCAAGAGCTACTGGCTTTATATACATGTCTCGCTTGCCGCACTGGGCGAGACATTCTTCGCCATAGGTTTTGTCGCAAGCCTTATATACCTCGTGAGGTCGCGGTCGGCCGACCGTGACTCGCTGCGGTCGCTCGACCAGTTGACCTACAGGGCCGTAAGCATGGGGTTTCCGATTTTTACGGCGGGAGCAATGGTTGCAGGCGCGATATGGGCAAAGCAGGCCTGGGGTACTTACTGGTCATGGGATCCCAAGGAGGTGCTATCGCTTGTGGTGTGGCTTGTCTACGCCGTCTATCTTCACGCGCGTCTGGTGCGCGGCCTCAAGGGGAGAGTGGCAGCCGGGATCTCGATTGCCGGTTTCCTGCTTACGGTCTTTACGATATTCGGGAGAGGGCTTCACTCTTATGGCTAACCGGGAGTCGGACAGTGCCGGCCGGAGTGGGGCAAGGTGGCCGCTCGGTTTTCTTGACAGACACCGCTGGCTTCCGGCGCTTGTATGGGGTATCGCGATGTTTGCCATCTCGTCGACTCCCAGATTCCAGATCGAAGTGCAGAGGTTTCCCGGTTGCGACAAAGTCCTCCATTTCATAGAATACTTTATACTCGGAATCACTCTCAGGTATTGGTCGGCCCGGTCCGGCAAAGTTCTGGTTGGCGGTGGCATTGTATTCGGGGCGCTGGATGAGTTGCATCAGGTTTGGGTCCCGGGCCGCATCGCCAGCCTGTGGGATTTCCTGGCCGACACCGGTGGTGTGACCTTGGGGTTCGTGATCTCGAGGTACTTCATACGTAAGGACGCGACATGAGCCAGAAATTCAAGGCAATGCGGGGTACGCACGACATTCTTCCGGACGAAGCACCTGTCTGGAGAGACATCGAGAACCGCTTCGTAGACATCTGTTCACGATACGGTTACAGCGAGATACGTATTCCCATTTTCGAGGCGACGGAACTATTCGAACGCGGCACGGGGTTTGCGACCGATGTCGTCCAGAAGGAGATGTATACTTTTCCGGATAAGAAGGGGAGGAACTTGAGTCTGCGGCCGGAGGCAACACCCTCGGTCGTAAGAGCCCACCTCGAACACAGTCTGGGAAGAAAGGCACGGGTCGCGAAATACTTTTATATAGGGCCGATGTTCCGGTATGACCGGCCCGGTGCAGGACGTTACCGGCAGTTCCACCAGGTCGGTATTGAAGTGATCGGGACCTCGAGTCCGACCGCCGATGCCGAGACCATCCAGATTCTGTGGGAGTTCCTCAAAGGCATCGGGCTTAAGGACCTCAAGATGAGGATAAACACCCTCGGGTGTAAGCCCTGCAGGGTCAAGTACTCGGAAGTGTTAAGAGGTTTCCTCGAGGACAAACTCGAGAGGTTGTGCGGTGACTGCCACGACAGGTTCGAGCGAAATCCCCTGAGGGTTCTCGACTGCAAGAACCGGGCATGCAAGGTGGTGATTGCGGAGGCCCCCGATGTGACCGCGATCCTGTGTGACGAATGCGTCGAGCACTTCGATCGTGTGAAGGGCTACCTTGAGTTGGCAAAGATAGAGTTCTATGTCGATCCCAAACTGGTGAGAGGGCTTGACTATTATACACGGACGGTTTTTGAGGTATTCCATGAGTCCGCCGGTGTTGACAGTTCCTTAGGGGGCGGAGGCAGGTATGATGAGCTGGTGGAGGGAGTGGGTGGACCGAGTACTCCGGCCGTAGGCTTCTCCGCGGGTCTGGAGAGGATAATACTGGCTCTAAGGGCGGAGAAGGCCCCTGATGATACCGGTGGGGGCGTCGATGTCTATGTCGCACCGATGGGTGATGAGGCGACGGGGGTTGCCTACGAGCTGGCAAGCGAGTTGAGGAAGACCCACGCCGTCTGGCTTGAGTTCGACCAGAGGAAACTCGATCGCCAGCTGAGGAGTGCCTCGAAGTTGGGAGCGCGCTACACTGCGATCATCGGTTCCGATGAGATCGCAAGGAACGTTGTCAGGCTCAAAGACATGAATTCGGGTGAGCAGCACGAGGTCGACCGTGGTGAGGTGGCGGCATGGCTTCGAAAGCACTGCGGAGGGTAACCACTTGGGTGAGAGCATGAAAGGCTTGAAGCGGACACACAGTTGCGGCCGGCTCGACCGCTCGGGACTTGGGCAGCAGGTCACGCTGATGGGATGGGTTCATCGCCGGAGGGATCACGGTGGTGTGATTTTCATCGATCTCAGGGACCGTGAAGGGCTGACCCAGGTTGTTTTCAAGCCGGAGCGCCCCGAGCTCATGGAAAAGGCAAGAGATCTCAAGCAGGAATACGTTGTTGCCGTCACGGGAACGGTCGAAGCCCGTCCCGACGATATGATAAACAAGGATCTTAAGACCGGTGAGATCGAGGTCTGGGTGGATGAGCTCCGCATACTCAATGAATCTAAGACACCGCCCTTTGTAATAGAGGAGGAGGCCCAGGCCAACGAAGACTTGAGGTTCAAGTACAGGTATCTCGATCTCAGGAACAGCGTTTTGAGGGACAATGTGATCCTGAGGCACCACGCCATGGCGGCGACACGGGAGTATCTAAATTCTCAGGGCCTCCTTGAGATCGAGACACCCATACTGGTCAAACGTACACCTGAAGGGGCGAGGGACTTTCTGGTCCCCAGCAGGCTGAGCCCCGGCAAGTTCTATGCGCTCCCGCAATCACCCCAGCTCTACAAGCAGATCCTTATGATCTCCGGATTCGACAAGTACTACCAGCTACCTAAGTGCTTGAGAGATGAGGACTTACGAGCAGACCGCCAGCCCGAGCACACCCAGATAGACATCGAAATGAGTTTCGTCGACGAGGAGGACGTGCTCTGTCTGGTCGAAGGCCTGATGCAGCATATCTTCAAGAAGGTCAAGGGTGTGGAAGTCGATATCCCGTTTCAGAGGATGACCTATGCGGAGAGTTTTGCCAGGTACGGCACCGATAAGCCCGACTTGAGATTCGGTCTTGAGATTGAGGATGTGAGTGACGTGGTCGCGGGGAGCGACTCGGACATGCTTAAAGATGCCGTCGCCTCAGGTGGTGCATTTGCCATCGGGTCGTCTCAGGCGGCATCATTGTCACGCAAGAACATAGAAGCCCTTGAGGAAGTCGCGAAGAAAGCCGGTGCTGCGGGGCTGGCCTGGGGCAAGGTCTCGGGTGAAGGGAAAGCCGGCGGCATACTGCGCTTCTTTGGCGATGAGGCAATTGCGGATTTCAAACGTCTGTTTGAGGTGGAGGGTGACGGCTTGTTCCTTATAGTCGCGGGTGAACGGGTGAAATCACAGGCGGCGCTCGGTGCGGTCCGGTTGAAGGTCGCGGAGCTCGCGGAACTCGTTCCTGAGGACAGCCACCGGTTCGTATGGATAACGGAATTCCCGCTCTTTGAGTGGGATGACGATCATGAAAGATGGATCCCGGCGCACCACATGTTCAGCATGCCGTTCGAAGAGGACATAGCCATGCTCGAGACCGAGCCGGGGAAGGTCAGGGCGAGGATGTACGATCTTGCCTATAACGGGCTGGAGCTGGGCTCGGGTAGCATAAGGAATCACATACGCGAGATGCAGGAACGCGTGATGAAGGCCGCCGGTTTCGATAAGAAAGAAGCAACACGGAGATTCGGATTCCTTCTTGAGGCCTTCGAGTACGGAGCCCCGCCTCACGGCGGGATCGCCCTGGGCTTTGACCGTATCGTGATGAAACTTGCCGGGCGTGACAGCATACGTGATGTCATAGCATTCCCCAAGACCACGAGTGGGGCCTCACTCATGGATGAGTGTCCTTCGGAGATCGACGATGACGATCTCAAGGAACTTCACATAAGACTCGACACTCCCAAGAAGAATGCCTGACCCCACGGTCGTTTGCAGCATTCCTCAATGGTCACCCCATGGCTCAACCCACGTGTTGGCAAGCACTTCGGAGCAGACCAAACTTGACATCCCCAAGTTCTGCGTGGTACAATGGAATATGATAATAGGCTGCTGACGAGACATCCTTGAGATATTCACTCGCCGATTGAGCATTCTCAGAGCCACAGGTATCAAGACATCAAAAGGTCGGCCATGGCTGTCAGATACAGCAAGGTTCTTGCTGGTTCCATTGCCCTGTTGCAACTTTCTATCCTTGTCGTAATCTCGCCGGTTCTCGCATCTGACCCCGTTGAAACCTTCATAGTCATGGCGGATTCGATCGCAAGAGCATCGGGTGATGAGGCGCTTGCCGCATACGTCTCCGAGAACTCGATCCTTCTTGGAGCCGCTGTCGGCCAACTGGCGGATGTGGCCCTTGATCTTGAGGAAACAGGCCAGCATGATGCCGCAGATGAGAACCTGGACTTCGCTGGTCGCATTGCTGAGATCTACCAGAGTCAGACCGGCTCATCAGCCCCACTCGATCATATAAGGACGATTAGAAACTGGACCGATGACGAGTACGCGGTCTGGCGCCAAGCGAAGACGCTGGTGGATACGGCTACGGCGGCAAGAAACTCAGGCGAATACGATCGGGCGGTTACCCTGCTTGATGAAGCCATGGACCTGTATGATTCGATCGGTGACAGGCGTTCGATCGCCGTCCTCTGGGGTAGCCTTGGGGTCGTCTGCTGGTATGAAGGTGATTTTGAAGCGGTAGCCCGAAATTACGAGAATGCCCTGGCAGCACGCCGTGCGATCGAGGACCGTATACTTGAAGGCAAGACCTTAAACGGGCTGGGAAGTGTGAACTACCAGCTCGGCAATCTCGAGATTGCGCGTGACTACTACAACAAGGCGATAAATCTCCGGCAGGACACAGGGGACCTGGGCGGTCTTGCCACCTCCCTTACCTACCTCGGGAATGTCTATCTTGCGATAGGGCGGTTTGTGGAGGCCCGCAGAGCTCTTGAGCGGGCCCTGCCCGTTGTTGAAAGTACCGGCAACATGACAAAGCAATACGAACTCCTGACGAGTATCGCGAGTCTCAACGCCGAGATGGGTCGAATGGCGAGTTCAAATAGTACGTACAGGGAAGCTCTGGCGCTGGCCCAAGAGATGGATGACCCCAAGTGCCAGATCATCTGCCACAACAATCTGGCGCTGAACTTCGCGGAAGCCTACCGCTACGGAGAGGCGATGAGAGAACTCGAGGCCGTGAAGGCACTCCTCGATCAGCATCCGGATGCGGAGCAGGCCATCGTGTACCACCGTAACAGCGGCATAACAAACCTGAGGATAGGTGAGCTCGAGTGGGCCCAGAGTGATTTCGACACACTCCTTGAGATGGCGGATGAGTACCAGATGCCCGCTTTCGAGCTCGAAGCCCTCATTAACCTAGGGTACCTGGCCAGGGAGAACGGCGAGTTCGTCGACGGCCTGTACCATGCCGAGGATGCTTTTGATCTTGCCGAAGAGATCGGGAATCCACGTATGCTCCGGGAATCCCTGGTCCTTATGGCGGAGATTGAGCGCGACCTCGGACGGTATGACGATGCCGTCGAGTCGTGGGAGACACTGATCGGAAGGGATGAGGCGGAGGGTGTCGAAGCAAAGATCGCAACGGACCGCATCGGACTTGCCAACAGCCACGTTCTGGCCGGGAGATCCGATGTGGCAAGAGCGATCCTGAAAGAGGCCGGCCCGGCAATTGAAGCCACCGAGGACGGCGACCTTATTCTCGCTCTCGCTTCCGGAATCGGTCACAGCTTTGAAAAAACAAACCCGGATAGTGCGTGCTTCTACTACGAAAAGACACTTGCCCTTCTCGATGAGACCCGCCGGGAGATAGGTGCAACGGAGGTCAGAACCGGTTATCTCGGTGGGAGCCGCAGGTTCTACTATGAGGAGGTAGCTACCTACTACGCCGGTCTGTCCGGCGGCGATCAAGGAAATAAGTGGGCGGAGCGAGCCTTTGTGACCATCGAGCGGGCCAAGGCGAGGGGACTCCTCGATCTTGTTGAGGCAGCTGTCTTAGCCAGCGGCTCAAGTGCCGAGGATGCACTCCTGGATTCACTCTACAGTCTCGATCCAGAAACTCCCGGCTATCCCGAACGCGAACGCCGGCTGAAGAGCCTCTATGCAAGAAGCAGGCAGGACCGTCTGGAATCGCTGGGCGGTGCGCATGGCAGGCCGGAAATCGTGGCCGGTCCGGATGATATTCGCAGGGTATTGCCCGAGCATACGGTGCTGCTTGCGTATGCCTTGGGTGATACGTCCTCTCTCCTCTGGGCTGTCGATGCGGAGGGGTGCGAGGTCTATCCGCTTCCCGAACGCACGGATCTCCGGGATGTGGTGGCCGGCTTGAGAGATGCAATCGCCAATCCTATTATAGAAGATCAAACACTTCGCAGGACTGCGCGCCGGCTCCACGAACTCCTGGTTGAGCCCGCAGCCGGACACATAGAGAAAGCAGAGCATCTCATCATCGTGCCGGATGGTGCACTTTTCGAACTGCCGTTTGAGGTTTTGCTTACTGAGGAACCTGCTTCGAACACTGCCTGGAAGGACATGCCATATCTGGCCCGCACTCATTCAATCACTTATGTACCCTCTGCCTCCGTCTATCTGGCCCTAAGGGGGGCCAAGCGTGATGGGGACTTCGAAAGGTTTCTTCTCGCCATGGGTGATCCCGACTACCGCATGCTCAAGCCCCTCCCGGGCATGTGGGGCCGGCTTGCACAACTTCCCCATTCACGCGACGAGGTGCTGGGCATAGGCTCACTCCTGAACGATGAAAAGAAAGCCATATATCTAGGCTCCGATGCGAATGAAGCGGTCCTCAAGGCAAAACTCAGGGACGAGCGGATTCGCATCGTCCATCTGGCTGCTCACGGAATGGTTGATCCCGCCGAACCCACTGCATCGTGCATCGCTCTATGTCCGGATAAGGAAGGGACGGAGAACGGCTACTTCCAGACACTCGAGGTGATGTCAACGCAGATGGATGTGGGCCTGATTGTGCTTTCAGCGTGCGAGTCGGCGCGCGGCCGGATCGGGCGAGGCGAGGGTGTTGTGGGCTTAAGCCGCGCATTCCTGGCCTCGGGAACCCAGGGTATCGTCGCGAGCCTCTGGGCAGTCTCGGATGAATCTACGGCGAAGCTTATGAAGGAATTCTACAGGCGTATGCTTGAGGACAAACGCCCGGCGGGCAGGGCGCTTAATGATGCCCGCTTCGCTCTCATGGAAGATTCCCGGTATGCACACCCGTTTCACTGGTCGTCATTTGTGGTCATTGGACTGGAGCGGGCGCCATGGTAGCCAACCTATGTAAACCACGGAATGTACTTTCTAGTGGAAAGACGCTGAGTTCGCTTTACTTCTGGCCTTTGGAAGAGGAGGAAAAGGATGAGACTCTGGTTAAAGGTTTTCGCATCACTATGTCTAATGATGATTGCACTGTCGGCATCAGCTCACGCAGCAACAGTTCTCTATGCTAGCCCCCAGGAGCTCGGGGCGGAGTCTGAGATCGTCATCCTGGGAAGGGTCGAGAGCAGTGAATCCGGCTGGGATGACAGCCGCACCAAGATCATCACGCGGACCCGGATAGCTGTGGACGAGACCTACAAGGGTAATCCCCCGGCCGCGATAGATGTGGTCCAGCTTGGTGGCACTGTGGGTACGCTGAGGGTAACGGCGCACGGCGCCCCGGTCTGGAAAGTGGGTGAGGAGGTTCTGCTCTTTGCCGAGCCCCACGACGCGGTCCACTTTCGCGTATCCGGTTACACGCAGGGCAAGTTCGGCATAGAGCGTGATCCGAGGACCGGTGAAGCTTTCGTCCGGGCCCCGAGAATGGACGGTATACTCCTTCTCGGCGCGCCGGCAGAAAGCGGGATGGATGCCAGATTGGAGGCCGGCGTACCCCTTGAGGAGTTCATACAGCACGCACTTGGCAAATCCACAGGGACGGGGGTGTCAAGATGAGAACCACACTTGAGAGATTGCTCGTCTCTATTGCGTTATGTCTCCTGATGACGCTCCTGGTATTGCCGGGTGTACTGGCGAAAGAGGTCCCGCGGCCTACCCCCGTGCTTCGTACTATGACAGATACACCGGACCCGGCCCTTCTTGCTGCACCACCCGACCCATACGAGGAAACATGTATCTACTGGGAGGATTTCCAGGGTGGTAAGGCCGGCTGGGTAGCGAAGAACGTCGCAGACGATGGCACATTCTGGCAATGGCAGGATGACACACCGTTCGGAGTCAGAGACGTGATGTGGTGTGGTGGTAATGAGCCCTACTGGGTCACACCCCCCGGCTATGGTAATGCCTGGACCCAGTACCTCACCAAGGACTTTGTGCTACCCGCAGCGCCGGTGCAGGTCGATTATGAAATCCAGTACGACACTGAGTTGAACTACGATTTTCTGTATCTCGAGATCTTACCTGAGGGAAGTACGGAATACACCCTCCTCGAGGCCTGGCATGGTAACTCCGGGGGATTTGTGACGGGCTCCTCAAATCTTGATAGTTATGCTGGGCAGACAGTTACGCTCCGTTTCCGTTTCAATTCGGATGGGGCCTACAGCGATGAGGACGGTAACTACGACAGTGACGGTGGGGCACGCATCGACTGGGTAGAGGTGACAGGATCCGCCCGCGATAACTTCCTGACAGACCCAGATGGCTGGGAGGCAGCCACGCCATGGACTCCATATTCGTATACCTATAGACTTGACCCTACTCTTGATGCTCTGGACGGGGACCCGGATGAGTATAGTCGGGACTATCTGAAGTATTACTGCAACTCCTGGGCGGCCTTCGAGGGAATCGGGAATGATTTTCCTTTTGGTTCTGGTGGCCCGGGCGTCGAACTCGGGATCGAATCACCGGACATCACCGCACCGGCAGACTCCGTGCAAACCCTGCTACAGTTTGATGTCTACCTCAACCTGCCGCTGGAGAACCAGGTATACTACGAGTGGTTCGTAGCGTCCCCGCCTCCCGACGAGGGAGGAATCTGGCGAACCGACAACAACCTCTATTACGGAGATGCGGGATTCAGTACTCATGTCGAGGATATCACCTCGTACATAACACCAGGACAGGATTTCAGGGTCCGGCTTGTAGGTGTCGACTATTATTGGTACGGTCCATGGAGTGGCGATCACACCGCGGCGCCCATATTCGACAATGTAGCCATCATTGCAATCAACACCACCGAGCCCGGTATAGAACCCTCGGGAGTGCCCACCTACTGCGCCGATGATGGGGACGGCGACGGTGTATTCGGAGATGTGGCATCCGGGGGAGACGATGCCTGCCCTGGAATTGCCTCATCCTACCTTGACAGCCACGGTGACGGTTGCATAGACGTAGGTGCTGGTGCGCGTCATGTGGAGTACTGGAGCCGTCATGAATTTCCGGTTACCTATTACACCTGTCAAGATGGGGCTGCCGGGATTACAGACGGCAGTGATATTTGGGCTGTCGATTACGCCATTAATGCTTGGGTGTTAGATCCCCCCACAGGTCCTATTGACGCATCGGTCACCTGGGGCAACATTACCCCACAGGCGGTAGCTCGTCCTAGGGACGGCGTCAACCTGGTGACCTTTACCGACGTCAATTGGAATTGGGGACCGCACACTATCGGCGTAGGCCTTACGGCTTCCTTCACGGAGCCCACCTGGTTCAGGAATCAGTGGCGGCGTCCTGGCCAGATAGTCGATTCGGACCTCATCTTCAACTCTGACAAGAAGTTCACAACATCCAGGCCGGTGCCGGAAGGTAGCATCGACATCCAGGCGGTTGCGACTCACGAGTTCGGCCACTTCTTCGGCTTGGTTCACAGCCCGGTCAAATCATCGACCATGTTCTACGTGCTCCAACCGGAAGACGGAGCCGCGTCACTTGAGGAAGATGACTACCATGCCATGTACAAGGCTTACGGTACGGACCTGCCGAGTGCTAACGACATCGTAATTGCAGGCACGGTCACCGACAGTAGCACCTTGGCCCCCGTGCCGGGAGCTGCGGTTTTCCTTTTTGAAGGTATGCCGTGGGATACCCTCGCCTGTGAATACACACTTCCCGATGGCAGTTACTCGTTCCACATCAATGAACCCGATCCCGGACCCAGGACCTTTTATGTCGCAATCCACCCGCTGGATCGCACCTCTGGTGTTGGGCGTCTCATTCCAGGTCGCGTATGGGGTAATCATCCACTCATGGCTGGTAAGGTAGTTACCCAATTCGTTCCCGAGTACTGGGATAGTGCTGAATCGGCTCACGACAATCCTGTGGATTTTTCGCCTCAAAGCGCGAGTCACGGCGAGACAGTCACCTTCGACTTCATCACCAACATAGACGACGTGGGTCCCGAGGTGACATCAGTCATACCGCAATCGGATACCACTGATGTGCCTATAGACGCATCGGTCCTGGTCGAATTCTCGGAGGGGGTTAACAGCGCCACACTGTCGGGTAACTTCAGCCTTACGGATACTACGACCCATGAATTCGTGCCGGGTAACGGCGCGATGCTCAACGACGACACATTCCTGGCGTTTATCCCGATGGCCGAGCTATCGTTTTCCTCGGTCTATGAACTGAGACTCTTGCCTGGACTTGAGGATATGTACGGCAACGGTCTTCAGGACACGTTTGTGACCTATTTTACAACAGAGGCGGAGTCTCCGGTCTCCCTCTATAACCTCTTACCCAGTAAGGGTGTCATGGGCATGGTGGTATCGCTTAACGGCAAGGGTTTCGATCCGGAGCCTGCGAATAACACCGTTAGCTTTAACGGCACTGCCGCGGTGATCTCCGAGGCATCACCTACTCAACTGCTGGTCACGGTTCCCACTGGTGCAACCTCGGGGCCTGTCAATGTCTACAACCATGTCCAGGACCTTACGAGCAACGACCTTCAGTTTACGGTTTTGGACACTGAAGGGGTGCCTAAGGGTTTCGTGTCGGAGATATGCGCATTGAGTGCTACCCCTCGCGATCTAGCTGTACTTCCCGAAGGCGACTACGTTTTTGTCGCCACGGACGCCGGTGCCGAGGCCGTGGACGTCGATCCGGGCTCGCCCGGTTACATGACAGCTACCACGATTCCGGTCACGGACGGGTTGACCAATGTGGCTGTCGGACCGGCGGCGAACAGGGTCTACGGGGTGAGCAGTGTAAGCGAGAAGTTCTACAGGTTTGATGCCACTGAGGGAACGATGGGCCTCTTAAGTGAGCAAGCCATAGGGGCCGTCCCGCGTGGCATCATAATCCACCCCAGGGGACATAGGGCCTTCATCCCGACCGATGATGGCGATGTCCAGATCTGGGACATCAACGAGTCGAACCCCACCTTCGAAACTCAGATCGGCCATATCCCGGATGCGGATCCCAACCTGCGGGGCGAGCTGGCCCTCGATCCGGCCGGAGATATCCTGCTGGGGCTCACAGGGTCCGGAGAAGTGATCGTTGTCGATCTAGACGCCAACGCCGTGACGGACACGTCACTGGTGGGTATAGCTCCCAAGGATGTAGCGATCGAGCCGATCGGAGAGCTCGCATATGTCTGCGATGAGATGGGTTACATGAGTGTTGTATCCATGACTGATTACCAGACTCTCTGGAGTATTCGAACTGGTGGTGCGCTCCATGGAATCGCTGTGACCCCGGCTGGGTCTTTTGCGATCGTTGTCGACCGTCAGACCAATATCCTGAGCGCTGTCGATCTACGGGAAACATCATCAAGCTATCTTGGCGTAGTGGCAACAGTCCAGCTTCCGGTGAACCCGGTGGATGTTGAGCTCTCTCCCGATGGGGACTATGCTTATACGATTTCCGAGGCCGAGGGGAGCCTGGTCTCCACATCGTTGGGTGTGGGTCCATCGCTCGCAACATTGTCGAGACCCGCAGGTCCCCTGGGTGCACGACTCGTTCTTGCGGGCTCGGGATTCTCCCCGGACACATCGATTACCGTATCCTTCGGTGGGATTACGGCCGACCCGGAGCGGATCGAGGATGCGTCGCTCACCGTTGTGGTTCCCGGTGGAGTATCAAGCGGTGAGGTCTCTGTCATAAGAGACGAAGACGGTGAGCCCGACCCTGGGTCAAACCCCCTCTATTTCGATATTCTCGGTGCTACTCAGGATGACATCCTGAGGCCGGCTGCCTAT